>NZ_JAUTAY010000001.1:637248-955873 GCF_030818795.1 Microbacterium sp. SORGH_AS_0862
GACCCGAGAACAGATAGACGGCGAAGTCCGGGACGCCCTCCGCGGCTCGGAGGAACTTGCCGAGCACCACGAAGTACATGACGAAGACGATGATCGGGCGGATGAGTGTCCAGAGGAAACCCAGGACGCTGTCGCGGTAGCGCGACTGGAGGTCTCGTCGTACCAGCAGCGCGAGCAGCTCGCGACGTTCGAAGATCTCCCTGATCTTGCCGCCCTTGACCGGCAGTGCAAGTCCGGACGCATCCGTCCGGGTGAAGGGCGATGCCGCGAGTCGGGAAAATCGGGCCGTCGTGTCCACGTGCTCCACTATCGTCAAGGCCAACCAAGCCACTATAACTGAGCCCGCACCGTAGCCGGACACCGCGTCCGCTAGGCTGGTTCGCCGAACGCCCTGCTCATCCGAACCAGGAGATCTATGCCCTCTCGTCGAACCGGCGGCGTGCTCGTCACCGGCGGAGCAGGCTTCATCGGCAGTGCGTTGTCACGACTCGCCGCACCCAGCGCCGCGCGCTGGGTCGCGCTCGACTCGCTCAATCGCCGCATCCACGAGACTCCCGGACGCCCGCCCGCCCTCGACCCTGCCGCCGAACTGGTCGTCGGCGACATCGTCGATGAGCGCGCCTGGGACGAGGTCCTGGACGATTGGCACCCCGACACCGTCGTCCACCTCGCAGCAGAGACGGATACGGGGCTGTCGCTGACCTCCCCGACACGATTCACCCGCACCAACGTGGACGGCACGGCACAACTGCTCGAAGCACTCGACCGCCACGACGCTCGTCCCCGCCGCATCGTGGTCGCGTCCTCGCGCGCCGTCTACGGCGAAGGAACCTGGACCGACCGACGCACCGGAGCAGCGGGGCCACGTCCCCAGCGCAGTCGACAGCAGCTGCAGCAAGGCCAATGGGATTTCCCCGACGCGTCGCCGGTCGTCACGCGCGCGGGTGTCACCCGCGAGCACCCCACGAATGTGTACGGCGTCACGAAGCTGGCTCAAGAAGGGCTGCTCAGCTCGTGGTGCGGAGCGTACGACGTCGCCTTGACTATCCTGCGACTGCAGAATGTCTACGGCCCGGGCCAGTCGCTGATCAACCCCTACACCGGCATCCTGGCGCTGTTCGTGCGCCAGTCGGCCGCGGGAATACCTATCGGCGTCTACGAGGACGGTCAGATGCTCCGCGACTTCGTCCACATCGACGACGTGGCACGCGCGTTCGCCACTGTCGTCGGAGACGGGTATACCGAACCCGGCGTCCGAACGCTCGACATCGGCACGGGCCGGCCGGCGACGGTGCTGGAGATGGCCTCCGCACTCGCCGCGAGCTTCGGTGCTCCGTCCCCGGTGATCACCGGGGAGTTCCGCGAGGGAGACATCCGTCACGCCTGGTGCACCGTGGACGAGGCGTCCGAGCATCTCGGCTGGCGGGCGCGCGTCGACTGGGAGGACGGCCTCCGCGACTACGCCGACTGGTATCGCAAACGACAGGAACAGGCATCGTGACCGGACCCACCCCACGCACCATCGTCACCGGCGCAGGCGGTTATCTCGGGCCGCACGTGGTCAGCGCACTCGCCGACCGCGGGCATGAGGTCGTTGCCGTCGTGCGACCCGGTTCGACCACCCTGCTCGATGCACGCGCAACCCGTTTCGAGGCTGACATCCTCGCCCCGGAGTTCGACATCCCCTCATGGGGTCGCTCGGATGCGGTCGTTCACCTCGCGTGGAAGGACGGCTTCACCCACAACTCGCGCGCGCACATGGAGCAGCTCTCCGCCCACTACCGGCTGCTCAGTTCCCTGGCCGACGCCGATGTGGCCCGCATCGTCGCGCTGGGCACGATGCACGAGATCGGCTACTGGGAGGGCGCGATCGAGGCGGACACTCCGACGGCCCCGAAGTCGCTGTACGGCATCGCCAAGGACGCTCTGCGTCGAGCCCTCGAGGTGGACGTCGCGCCGCGGACCAGCCTGGCGTGGGCTCGCGCGTACTACATCTATGGCGACGATCGCCGCAACAAGTCGATCTTCACGAAGCTGTTGGAAGCCGCCGACGAGGGACGCAGCACCTTCCCCTTCACATCGGGCCGCAACGAGTACGACTTCATCCGGGTCGAAGAGCTCGGCCGGCAACTGGCCGCGCTCACCGACGCCGTAGACGTCGTCGGCACCCTCAACTGCTCGACGGGTGTTCCGGTCAGCTTGGCCGCGAAGGTCGAGGAGTTCATCGCCGAGAACTCTCTGGCCCTGAAGCTCGAGTACGGCGCTTTCCCTGACCGCCCTTACGATTCGCCCGGAGTCTGGGGCGACGCCACCGTCATCCGCGAAGTGATGTCGCGCGGCTGACCGGTCTGGTCAGAACCCGCTGCCGGTGGGCGGCGCGTTCACGAGATGCCGCTCGGCGAGCTGGATGATGACGACGTTTGGCTTGTACTGATCGACCAGGGTCGCGAAGTTCGGCGGATTCGACCAGTCGTCGTAGCGATGCTGAATCTGCCACGTCTGGGCATACTGATGGGCCCAGAGGCTCGAGAGGGCATTGCCCATCGAGTCCCGCAACACCAGGGCGGTCTGGGCCGACGCCGGGTTCTCGGCGCGCGTCGTCGCGGGTAGCCGAAGCAGATCGATCGGAGTGGCGCCGGTGACGCTCGTCGTCGCACCGACGCCGTCCGTCACGTCGATCGGAGTCGGCTCCGTCGCGTACCGGGGTGCGGTCCACGCAGGTCCGGCATCCGGGATCCCGTACGAGGCGTACTCGTTGAAGATGCCGGTGGACTCCACACCGACCGTCTCAGGCACGGTCACGGCGGGCGCTGCGGGATACAGGGCAGCATGACAACGCGCATATGTCTGCCAGCCGACGTATCCGCCCCAATCGGTCCAGTGGCTGTTCACGGGTGTGAAAACGGCGTCGTCACGCGCTGCGTCACGCAGTTCGGGTCGGAAGTCGACCATGGGCAGGTCTGGCGATGCAGCGAGAAGCTGATCGAGCGGAGTCGAGCCGCGCACTCCCTGCGCCCATTCCGGCAGCTTTTCCGGGTACACGCTCGACGCCGAGGGCGTCACCTGGATGCTGAGTTCGATACCGCGCGCGTCCAGGGCCTTCGCGATGGATGCGAAGTAGTTGCGCCACGCCGCGACCTCGGTCACGGTCAGCAGTCGGCGTCCGACGGCCTGCGAGAAATTCGACTCGACCTGGTCGTTGTAGAACGCCCATCCGTCCAATCCGCTCACGACGGGTCCCGCCAGCGCATCGGCGTTCTGTCGCCAGACATCGTTCGCGGCAGACGGATCGCTGATCCATGGCTCCGTGGCCGGGGCTTCCGACGCGGGACGGCAGGCGGCTCCGCCCAGCGTCGCTGCGTCGTCACTCGTGACCGGTGCGATCACGGCCGCATCGGCGTCGAGACGCGCCTGCACCGTCCACCCGACGATCGCAGCGACGAGCGATGCGATGCCGACGATCACGAGAGGGACATCGCGGTACGGACGCCACCATCTCGGCGTCGGCACCCGCGCACCATGGACGACGTCCGCACCACCCGTCGCACTCACGCGGCACCTCCCGTCTTGAGCGACAATGCCCGCGTTCGCGCTGCCACGCGGCCCGGGTAGGTGGGATCGAATCGCCCGAGCACCCGGAGACGCAGCGGTTGCGTTCGGTCGAGCGCGACGGCCAGCCACTTCGGCGTCCAGTCCTTGAGCTGCAGTGCGGGACGTTCGACCAGATGCCAGCTCAGGTACGCGTAAGCATGGCAGCCGGCGACGATGACGAGGTGGTAGACCAGCCAACCCGCGCTCTGGAGGCCGAAGAACGCCGCGAACTGCATCAGCGGCCACGCGATGATGTAGATCCCGTAGGAGAAGTCCCCGTGCTTGTCCCAGTTGTTCAGCTTCTTCGCCTTGATCGCGAACCAGATGATCGCGTAGCAGAAGGCATACTGTCCGACGACGAGCCAGCCGCCCTTGGCGTACGTCCATCCTGCGACCGCGATGCACACCACGGCCAGCCTGTTGTCGATCGGGATCTTCTCGCCGAAGAGGGCGAAGATCATGCCGAAGGCGAACGGGGCGAGCAGCAGCAGGAACCGATAGTCGCCGAATGCGGGCGTGACCTGGGTCACGTTGCCGAAACCGAACCACTGCATCATGGCGAGCCCGATGATCCCGGCCGCCACGGCGCCGCCGATCGCGCGATGCACCAGCCCACCGGCGATACCGAGGACGCCGACGATGATGTATGCGGCGAACTCGAATCCGAGCGTCCAGGCGGAGCCGTTCCATTCGTACCCGCCATGCAGTTGGTAGAACGGCAGGCTGGTGCCCATACCGGCGATGTTGTGCTGCACAAGGGGCAGCCACATGTTGTTCGAGAAGTAGGTGAAGGGCGAGTCGGTGGTGGCCGTCCAGAAGCCGTCGATCGAGCCGCGCTCTCGGATCCAGGCGAGGGGTGCGAGCGCGTACGCCGTCACCAGCAGAACGAGGAACCAGCCGGGGAAGATTCGCATGATGCGTCGCCAGAAGTACCGCCCCGTCGACGCTCGCCCCTGCCGACTCTTCGTGATCAGGAATCCCGAGAGGAAGAAGAACCCCGCGACGGCGACGCCGCCGAGCGACTGCTCGTCGCTGAACTGCGTCCCCAGGTCGTGGCCTCCGTAGAAACCCGCGAGCGGGCCGGCGTGGGAGAAGATGACCGCGAAGGCCAGCAACCAGCGCAGGAACCCGATGGCGTTATTTCTCGGATCGAAGCTCTCCTTCAATGACGTCATCCTCGGCCTCCTCCCGGTAACGCTTCCATTCCTCCCAGTGGCGCAGGCGCCACAACCAGTGGTGCACGGTGCGCGCCGGACGCTCCAACGGGCTCAGCAGCTTCGCGAGACGCGGATGGTTGAGCTTCAGGTACACCCGGGTGAGGGCGACGATGCCGCCATGGCCCAGCCACCCCGCCCGATGCAGGAACTGGATCTGATCGATCGAGTAGCCGGGCATGGTCGCGCCCATCTGATCGAGCTTGTAGTCGAGGGCGGTGTGGCTGATCGAGGCCTGTTCGGTGCTGGCCACCGTACGGGTGTGGTAGCCCAGCTCGGCCGCCGCGTATGCGATGAGGCGCTCCTGGACGTGGGCGAGACTGCCGTCGAAGTGCTTCTTCGCAGGAGCATAGTCGGTGTACTTCCACGGATGCTCGACGAGCAGACGCAGAGCCTCCGGCCGACCGATCCACATGCATCCGTACGGGGCCAAGGGCGACACGTCGTCAAAAGGCACCCTGATTCCCAGCTCCGCTGCGAGCTTCTCGGCCGGTGCGCGATTCGCGTACCAGCCTCGTCCCATGGTGGGAAAGCCGATGTGGATCATGGGAGGGAACACGATCCCGAGCCCGGGCTCCTTCTGGAAGAGCGCTACGGCGTTCGCGGCGAATCCGGCAGAGTTCAGCACGTTATCCAGTTGCTGAAGCTTGAAATACCGACCCGCGTTGAAGGAGCTCTGGACCGTCTGCTTAGAGTGGATCTTCACCACGAGGTCGTAGCGACCCGGTTCGAGCACATCCTTCGAACCGATGAAGAAGGCGCTGAGATCCCGACCCCGGTTGGAGGGAAGCACCCGGACTTCCTTGGAGGAGACCTTCTCATCGCCCCGCCGATCGAGCACCTCGCGGATCCGGTCGGCTTTTGCGTCGTCGGTCGTGGTGATGAACAGATCGAACGGCACTGGAAGCATGACCAACCGATCCATCAGTTCATCGGTCATCTCCTCGTAGAAGATGTGCACCGCGGCGGCGATGCGAGGTGGGTTGTCTCGGTCGAACGACACGTCGACGTCGGGCAGGATCTCGAGCATCGACGCGTCCGCGTGCAGGTCCCGGGGCTTGGAGTTGCGTGCCAGGTTCTGGAAGAGCAGGCGCACGGGGTACCCGTGATGCTCGGCCCGCTTGATCGTCCAACGACCGATGACCGCGTGCTGGTCGAGGTAGGGCGGGAAGTGGAAGAACGCTCGTCGCTTGAGGACGGGGCAACCGTCGTCCATCAGCAGGTCCGCGTTGAGGAGCGCCGGATGCTCGGACGGGTAGTCCTCGTGCGAGAACGCGACCGCGGACGTGTACCCGAGCTCCTCGAAATGATGCGTGAAACGCGACTCATGCGAGAGGATCGAGTCCTCGTAGGTGGTGATCTGCGGCATGTCCCGCCAGTAGGCACGCCAGGCATCGCCCGTGAACATCTCGCGCCGGACCGCGATCCAGTGCGATTGCAGATGACGGTACAGGATGCCCTTCTTGGTGTACGGGTTCGGCTCCTGCTCGGGGTAATCGGTCATCCCCCAGAAATGCGCCGGCGTTGACTCCATGCGCGTGAACAGGGGCGCGAACGGGCGGACCGGTCCGAACCACGTGTAGTTCATCAGGATGAGCTCGTCGTACTCGGCGAGGCTCTCCTCACCGAAGTGAGCGAGCGCCTCTTTGTAGCCCCAGACGTCGAAGCCCACGTTCGGTCGTTCCCACACCGTGTCGGCGACGGACTCGAGCCGCGAACGTCCCTCGTCCCCGAGCATTCCGTTGAAGACGACGAACAGGTGGTCCGCGTGCTCCTTCAATCGCTCCAGCTTGTAGACGATGTAATCGTCCACCTCACCCCGCTTGTCGTAGAGGAGGTAGAAGACGACTCGCCTGCCGTCTGTGGGGAACGTGGGCGCCGACAACTCTTCGACACGTTGCTCGGTCTGCAATCTCACTCCTCGTCGGGGACGCCCAGGCCGCCCGTGGCGGCGACGCGTACGCGGCGCCTCCACGATTGTAAACGTCTCTAGCGGACGGGCCCCTGTTGCAACACTTCGAGCAGATAGCGACCGTAGCCGCTCTTCAGCAGCGGCTCCGCACGTTCGCGCAACTCGTCATCGGTGAGCCAGCCCATGCGCCAGGCGACCTCTTCGGGGCAGCCGATCGACAGCCCCTGCCGCTTCTGAACCGTGCGGATGAATTCCGTGGCCTCGCTCAGGGAGTCGAAGGTGCCTGTGTCCAGCCACGCTGTGCCGCGCGGAAGGATCTCCACGCGAAGCTCCCCGCGCTCGAGATACACACGATTCAGATCGGTGATCTCGAGTTCTCCGCGTGCGGACGGCTTGAGCTCGCGGGCGATCTCCACCACGTCGTTGTCGTAGAAGTACAGCCCCGGGATCGCGTAGTGACTCTTCGGGACCTCGGGCTTCTCCTCGATCGAGAGCGCTCTGCCGGCCTCGTCGAACTCCACAACGCCGTACGCGGTCGGGTCCGCCACCCAATACCCGAACACGGCAGCACCGGTCAGCTGCGTGTAGCGGCGAAGACGGGTGCCCATTCCCGGGCCGTAGAAGATGTTGTCGCCCAGCACGAGCGCGGCCGGTTCGTTCCCGATGTGCTCGGCACCGAGCGTGAACGCCTGAGCGAGCCCGTCGGGGGACGGCTGCTGCGCGTACGTCAACGAGACACCGAACCTCGAGCCGTCACCCAGCAGACGCTGGAACTGGTCGGCGTCGTGCGGCGTCGTGATCACCAGGATGTCGGTAATCCCGGCCAGCATGAGCGTCGTGAGCGGGTAGTAGATCATCGGCTTGTCGTACACCGGGACCAGTTGCTTCGATACGCCCATCGTGATGGGGTGAAGGCGCGAACCGGTTCCACCGGCCAGGATGATGCCACGCATGGGTTCTAGTCTCGCTCACCTTGCTGCGGGGTCCAAACCGGTCACGCACTATCGTGGATACATGCGCAGACTCCTTGTGACGGGCGGCGCCGGTTTCATCGGCTCGAATTTCGTCCACTACGTTCTCGAGCACACCGATGACCAGGTGACCGTCCTCGACAAGCTCACCTACGCCGGGGACCGTCGCTCCCTGGACGGACTCCCGCGCGAGCGCGTCCGGCTCGTGCACGGCGACATCTGCGACGCGGATCTCGTGGGGTCGCTCTTCGACGCGCACGACGCCGTGGTGCACTACGCCGCGGAGTCGCACAACGACAACTCGCTCTCCGGCCCCGCCCCGTTCGTGCAGACGAATCTCGTCGGCACGTTCACGCTGCTCGAAGCGGCGCGCCGCACCGGCGTACGCTTCCACCACATCTCCACGGACGAGGTGTACGGCGACCTGGAGTTTGACGATCCCGAACGGTTCACGGAGAGCACGCCGTACAACCCGTCGAGCCCCTATTCGTCCACGAAGGCGGGTTCCGATCTTCTCGTTCGCGCGTGGGTGCGCTCGTTCGGCGTGCAGGCCACCATCAGCAACTGCTCCAACAACTACGGTCCCCGTCAGCACGTGGAGAAGTTCATCCCCCGCCAGATCACGAACATCATCGACGGCGTCCGCCCGCGGCTGTACGGGGATGGCCTCAACGTGCGCGACTGGATCCACGCGGATGACCACTCTTCGGCTGTGCTTCGCATCCTCGATGCAGGCCGGATCGGCGAGACCTACCTCATCGGCGCCGACGGGGAGAAGACGAACCGCCAGGTCGTCGAGATGATCCTGGTGGGGATGGGCCGCGACGCTGACGCGTACGATCTGGTTACCGACCGCCCCGGCCACGACAAGCGGTACGCGATCGATTGGTCCAAGCTGCGCGATGAGCTGGGGTGGCAGCCGCAGTTCGCCGACTTCGCGTCGGGCATCGGCGCGACGATCGACTGGTATGTGGCGAACGAGCAGTGGTGGCGCCCGCAGAAGGCGGAGACCGAGCGCAAGTACGCGGAGGTCGGTCAGTGAGCGACGCTCTCCGCTTCGGATTGCCCCTCGCTCGCCACGAGACGACCATCGCCGGACTGCAGCGCTGGGACGTACCGGTGCACGGCGACAACCGCGGATGGTTCAAAGAGAACTGGCAGCGGGAGAAGATGGTGGGTCTGGGTCTGCCCGATCTGGGCCCTGTCCAGAACAACATCTCCTTCAACACGGCCGCAGGAACGACGCGAGGCATTCACGCTGAGCCCTGGGACAAGTTTATCTCCGTCGCAACGGGCAGTGTGTTCGGCGCGTGGGTCGATCTGCGCGAAGGTCCGGGCTTCGGTTCGGTTTACACGACGGTCATCTCCCCTTCGGTCGCTGTCTTCGTCCCCCGGGGCGTGGGAAACGCGTTCCAGACGCTCGAGCCGGCCACCGCATACTCGTATCTCGTGAACGAGCACTGGTCCGCGCAGGCGGAGTACACCTTCCTGAATCTGGCCGACGAGACTGTTCAGATCCCCTGGCCCATTCCGCTGGGGGACGCCGAGCTGTCCGACAAGGATCGGTCGCATCCTCGACTCGTCGACGTCGTGCCGATGCGATTCGGCGTCTGATTCGCAACGAGAGCGCGGCGCACCTGCCCTCCCGGGTGGTGCGCCGCGTTCTTGTTGTCGTCTGGCGCGGATGTCAGCGAAGCGCGCCGTCCGCCACGATCTGAACGGTCGGTGAAACTCCATAGGTGGCGGTAACCCAGGCGCGCTGCTGCTCATCCATGGGAGACAATCCTCCCGAGGCGAGATAGACCTGCGAGGCGGATGCTTCACGCACGAAATGCGGGCCGGTCGCCGCTCCGGAGGTGGTGACTGCCGCGACCACGTCGGCAGGGGTGGCGGAGAACGCCAGCGAGCCATAGTCCGTCGCGTTGACGCGGAGCCACCCGTTCGTCGCGAGCACGAGGGTTGCGCCGTTGGACGAGGCCCGAGAGGGAAGCGTTGCGCTGGCCGGCAGCTTGGCGAGGGACGCGCTGCTCAACGCCACCGCCCGCGCCCGGATTGCATCGACCCGAGCCGCGCTCGGTACATCGACGACACGTCCCGTGCCCGTGATGATGCGCATATCGGCCGAATCGGTGAAGACCCCCGCGCCGACGACGGGGGCGCCGACGGCGAAGGACTGCAGGAGCGTGTTGCTCACCGCGGTCGCGTTGGCACCGATTCCGTAGGGCGCGAGGACCGCCGGGTCAGGAACCTCTCGGCGCACCCCTCCCTGAAGGAGCCACTTGTTGCCCGAGCCGGAGACGATGAGCGATTGCAGCGTTCCGCGGTCGTTCAGACCGGTCTGCGCGAAACTCATCGTCGTCGCAGCCGCACAATCGCGGCCGAGGTCAACGGCGACCGAACAACTGGTGAGGCGGTAGAAGGCACCCTCGTCGACCAGCGCCACAGCACCGCTCGGATCCTTCACGAGCGAACCGACCGGCAGCCGGAGCCCGCTCGCACCGCCCGCGGCAAGGGTCCAGGTGTACGAGGGCACCCCGTAACGCGCCACGATCCACGCGTGGGTGGCCGCGTCGGCGACAGACTGCGCGTAACCGCCGGAGATCAGATACTCCTGCCCCGAGTTGCGTTCCCGGATGAAGTGCGGACGGGATTCGTACGAGTACAGTCGCACCCCGAGCCACCCCGCGCTTCCGACTTCGGTGAACAGCTGCATACCGCCGTACTGAGCCGGATCGACTTCGAGCCATCCGAGCTCGGTGAGGATGAAGGCCCGGCGGTCGCTCAGCATCCGAACCGGAAGATCACGCTGCGCGCCGAGGAGCGCGAAACTCCCCTTCGTCAACGTGCGCATGCCCGCGGTCACGACGCTGAGGCGGGTCGCGTCCGTCAGCCGGTAGGCGCCGCCTGGCGTCGCCAGCGCGTACTGACCGTTGCCGTCGGAGAACGCGCCGGAACCGATGACGGGGGTGCCGATCGACAAGGCGTCGATCGTGGCACCAGTGACGGCGCTCGACGCGGATCCGATGCCGTAGGGGGCGAGCACGCGTGCATCCGGAACCTCCCGGCGCCCTCCGGACTGGATGAGCCAGGTGCTGCCATCGGGTTTGCGAACGAGTCGTTCCAGCGCACCCTGCAGGGGGATCGCCTGCAGCTGCGCGGCGGTCTTCACGGGAGCCGTGCTGCACTGCGCGCCCCAGTCGGCCACCTGGGCGCAGTCGAGGAACTGATAACGACGGCCTCCATCGATGAGGAACACGGCTCCTGCCGCGTTCTTCACAATGGCGTCAGTGATCGCGACGGGCGGCAGCCCCAGCGAACCGTCCAGTGTCACCCAGACGCGCGAGTTCACCCCGTATGCGGCGACGATCCAGTTCTGCTCCGCAGCGCTGACCGCTTGGCGGGTCCCCGCGGAGATCAGATAGACCGTGGGGTCGGACTGCTCTCGCACGAAATGCGGTCCGGTCGCGGCTCCCGCACGCGGGATGCCGTCGGCCGATCCCGACGCCAGGGGGCTGAAGGTGACGAGCGATCCGTAGGCGTCGACCTGTAGCCAGCCTTCGGCAACGAGGAGATACTGCGCGCCGTCGACCGTTGTGCGGGCGGGAAGGTCGGCTCCCACACCGATCCTGGAGAGGGATTCAGCGGCGAGAGGCTTCGCGGCCGCAGTGAAACCCGCGACGCGAGATGAAGCGGGGACGGAGTAGTTTCCGCCACGCGTGACGGCGACCATCTTGCCGCTCGGATCCGTGTAGATCCCAGGGTCGAGGACGGGATCTCCGACTGCGTACTCGGCGCCCATCGTGTCGGAAACGGCGGTGGCGACCGCAGGGATGCCGTATCGCGGCAGGATCCCGAGGTCTGTCATCTGACGCCGCGTGGAGCCCTGGATGAGCCAGGTTCCGCCCAGCGTGACGGCGGCGCGCTCCAGGAATCCGCCGTTCGGATAGTTCTCCACCTGCGCCTGGAGCACCAGCGGCAAGGAGGCGCAGTCCCATCCGTACTCGCTGGCGACCCCGCACGAGGCGATACGGAGCCTGCGTCCGCTATCGAGCAGATACAGCTCTCCGTTGTCCGTGCGGACGGCACGGGGCGCGATCCCGCCGTCCGTGAACGTCGCGAGCTCTCCCGAGGCCGCGTTGCGCGATCCTGCGATCCACTGGAACTGCCCCGCGCGTTCGGCCGTGGAGAACCGGTACTTGGTGGTTCCCGAGACGAGATACATGTCGCCGTTGGCCGGGTCGCGCAACAGACTGGCGTAGCCGCCGCGCGTGGAGCCGAACCAGTCGACGTAGTACTGGTAGAAGTTGCGATTGCCGTAGCTCGAGCAGCCATCGCCGAGCCCGTACCCCGCGCGCAGCGCGGCGGCGTTCGGCTGGTACGGCGTATAGGTGTACAGCGACGCCGTGGCCCAGTTCTGAATGTTGATCGTCGTTCCACCGCAGCCCGCGTTCGGGTTGTACTGGATGTAGTTCGACCCCGGTTGCTTGCCGAAGCGGGCAGCCGAGTAAGTCTTGAGCTGAGTGACGCCGCCGACGATCTGGGGTCCGAGGCCCTTGAACGCCGGGTCGCACGGCGCGGTGTCGGGGCAGGCCTGTCCCATTGCCGCGTTGAGGTTCCAGTCGCTCGGAGCGCGACTGGTGGTCAGCCCCTGCTCCTTCTGGAGCGTGACGAGGATGACCTTGGCGGAGATGCCGCAGGCGATCTGCACGCGGTAGATCAGCTCCGACACCCGCATGGTGCCGCCCTGGATCGCACTGCAGATGAGGTTTCCGGTGGAAGATGACACCCGCGCGTCGCGGGACGAGATGCTGGCTGTCGAAACGTTCAGGCACTTGCCGTTGGAGCACGTGCCGATGCGCTGGTCGAGGAACGTCTGAATCTCGGCGGACGTCATGGCGTTGCCGTCGAAGAACAACCGGTCGGAGATGATGTTGGTCGGATCGAACTGGCTGAGATCCGCGGCCTTCACGATCCCCGCCGCCACCGCCTCCTGCGCCACACCCGCCGCCCTCGCGCTCGATGCCGCGGGCTCCGCCGCCGCGGCGACCGTCGTCGACGTCGCGGGAAGGAGCAGCCCCACAGCGAGCGCGATCAAGGCTGGGATCGCAACCCAGCGGCTACGACTGGGCTCGAGGCCGACGGGACGCATGTGACGAGTGTGACGCAAGTTACGCATGTTCACCAAGGTTGTGCGGGGGGCGCGGAGCGCCGGGGCGCAGCACGCCCCGGACTACTCTCACACGCGCGTCGTCCCCTGCTGCCGCGCCCCGCCGTTACAGCTCGGAGTGCAGCGCCCAGACCCGCTCTGCGTGATCGCGCCAGGAGAATGCGCGGCCGCGATCAGCGGCGCGGACCGCGTACCGCTTCCGGCTCTCCTCTGAGGCGAGGACCTGCCCGAGGGCATCCGAAAGCGACTCGACGGGGGCGATGAGCGCGCCGTCGAGGAGCACCTCTTCGTGGACCGCCGACGCCATCGCCACGATGGGCACGCCCAGGGCCAGCGCCTCGACGGCCCGCCACGGGAATGCGCTGAGCGCGGACGGGGAGACGAGTGCGCTCGCCGTATCCAGCACGGACGCCCGGTCCCCCGGCGCTGAGATGGGCGTGCACGCTGACCCGCTCGGGGGCGAGCCCGGCCGCCGACGCGAGATCCCGGACGCGGCCCTTCTCCTCCGCCGCGGCGTCCATCACCACGACACCGCGATCGCATCCGCGGGAGCCGATCGCCGAGAAGGCCGCCGCGAAGGCGGCGTCGTCGCACCGGGAACCTGCCACGACGATGACGTCCTCCGCGACGCCGAGCTCGCGACGCCGCCCGACCGCGTCCGACGGAACCGTGAAGCCCTGGGGCGCGGCTCCGGGGATGACGCGCACACGACCGGCCAGTCGCGGGGCGACCTCGCCGAGCTTCGCCGCGAGCGCGTGGGTGGGGACGACCACGGCGTCGGCGAACTTCTCGGTGCGTCTCATGAGGGCCCGCTGGGCGGCGACTGCGCCGCGCGGAAGATCGCCAGGGATCTCCCACGCGCACAGCTCCCACAGCGTCACGACGGTCTGATCGTTGTCGTTGACGCGATCGTGACGCACCAGCGGCGCGAGCGGCCCCGGCGCATGGATGAGTCCTCCGCCGATCCCGGGTGCGATCCCGAGCTGCCAGGACGCAGCCAAAGCGGGTCGCGCCAGGGGGGCGCGCCAGACGTCTGCCAGTCCCGCGATCTCAGCCGCGGCGTTCTCCGCCCCCGCCGGCACGATCGCACCCACGGCGCATCCGCGTGGCGCGGTCCTCACGAGAGCTGCGGCGATCTCCCGCGCGGCTTCGGCGGCGTCCGGATCGACCACATCGATCAGCTGATCGAGCACGAGGCGGAGCGTGACGGTCATCCTTCGAGACTACCCATCCGTTCACGCCCGCTTCTGGGAGCTCGCCGCGCCGGTAGGCTCTCAGCCCTGCGGAGCCGGGGACGGCGTGGGCGGGTACAGCGCCTGCTGAACGATCTGGTGCACCTTGTCGTAGTCGGGATGGCGATCATCGATACCGCCCTCAGGGGTCAGCTCGATCGAGGTGACCTGCTGCTCCTTCGCCTTGATCGCGAGCTCCACGAAGTACCCGAGCATGGTCTGCGGGACATCCGTCTTGACGAGGTGCGTGCCGGCCGCCGCAACATCCTGGAACCTGCTGAGGACGTTGCCCGGGGTGAACTGGGCGAGGATCGCCTCCTGCAGCTGACGCTGACGCAGCATGCGGTCCCAGTCGTTCGTGGTGTAGCGCGATCGGGCGTACCACTGGGCGGTGTCGCCATCCATGTGCTGCTCGCCGGGTTCGATCCACCCGATCGCCCACTCCTCGGCGCTCTGTCCCTCGTAAGCGGGACCGCCGCCCTTCGGCAGACGCTCGGTCACGTTGATGTCGACACCACCCAGGGCGTCGATCAGGGCGGCGAAACCGTCCATATCGATGAACGCGTAGAACGGGATCTGGATGCCGAGGATCCCCTCCGCCGCGTCCTTCGTCGCCTCGACCCCGGGCTCGGAGCCGTTGGCGACCGCATCCGGATAGATCGAATTGCCGTCCTGGCAGACCTCGACCTCGGTGCGCAGCTGGTTGATGCCGCTGCCCCACCCGCACGTGGAGCTGGGGTGGGACTCGTGGCCGTTCGGGTACTTGTCCTGCATCGGCCCCGGGGCGAACGGGAAGTTCGGCATGTCCCGCGGGATTCCGAAGATCGTCGTCGCGCCCGTGTCGGCGTTGATCGAGACCACCGAGATGCTGTCGAAGCGCATGGAGTCGCGGCCTTCGCCGCTGTCGGCGCCGAGCAGGAGGATGTTGTAGTAGCCGTCGACCGGCTCCACAGCGGGCCCGGTCTGGGTGAAGACCGAGCCGAGCGCGTCGCGCGCAGCGCCGACCGAGTTCGATGCCCAGACCGCCCCCGCGCTGGAGAGCACCAGTGCGGCGATGGCGACGATCGAGGTGGCCAGCCGCGCCCAGGGCTGGATCTTCACGAGCCGGACGAGACGCAGGGTGTCGATCGTCAGGACGATCCACAGCCCGGCGTAGAGGAACAGGATCCCCTGCACGACGAGCATGGGCACCGGCCGGAGCAGTACCAGCCATCCCGGCACCCAGGCCCCCGTCGCGAGGTCGACGAAGGTCCCGACATCGACCAGCGCGATCACCGCGCACACGAGCGTGAGTGCCCAGAGCAGCAACGTCGCGCCGAGGCCGAACCGTCCGAGCCTCCGGTTGCCCGCCAGTGCCTGAGCGGAGCCCGGAACCAGGAAGTTGAGCACGACGAGCCACCATGCGCGTCGCGTCATCACGGCACGTGACGAGCTGTCCGGATATCGGAGCGGATAGGGGTTCACCACCGGTGCGGCGGCCTGGCGCCGCCCGGGGCGGGGCGGGCTCACCGCGCTCACAACGAGTCCTTCAGCCGCTGGTTCTTCTGCTCGACGACCTGCTCGAGCTCGCGCGCGTACGACTCGAGGCGATCGGCGATGCCGGGATCCGATGCACCGAGGATCCGCGCCGCGAGGATTCCGGCGTTGCGCGCCCCACCGATCGAGACGGTCGCGACCGGGATCCCGGCCGGCATCTGCACGATGCTCAGCAACGAATCCAACCCGTCCAGCGTCGCGAGCGGGACGGGGACTCCGACGACGGGCAGCGGTGTCACGGATGCGAGCATTCCGGGCAGGTGCGCGGCTCCGCCCGCGCCGGCGATGATGACCCGCAGGCCGCGCGATCGCGCCTCGACGCCGTAACGATGCAGCTTCTCGGGTGTGCGGTGCGCCGAGACGACCTCCACCTCGTGCGGGATACCGAACTCGGTGAGAGCGGCCGAAGCCTCGTTCATCACACGCCAGTCGGAATCGGAGCCCATGACGACGCCGACCAGAGGCGCCTCGGAGGAATGCAGCGGCCGGGTCACCCGTCAAGGCTAGGCGGCATCACTGGAAGATCACCGCAACGGCGCGCGAGGTCGGAGCCGTCAGTCCAGGAAGTGCGCGGCGGCCGCCCTCGCCTCGTAGACGACGTCGTCGAGGTCGTCGCCGGCGACGTTCACGTGCCCCACCTTGCGACCGGGGCGCGGCGCCTTGCCGTAGGTGTGCACCTTCGCCGCCGGATGCGCGGACATCGCCGCATCGAAGCGGTCCTCGAGCGTCCCGTCGGCGGGCCCGCCCAAGATGTTGATCATGACCGACCACGGCGCGCGCGCGTCTGCCGAGCCCAGCGGGAGATCGAGCACGGCGCGCAGATGCTGCTCGAACTGGCTCGTGACCGCGCCGTCCTGGCTCCAGTGGCCGCTGTTGTGCGGACGCATCGCCAGCTCGTTGACGAGCAGCCGCTCGTCGGTGGTCTCGAACAGCTCCACCGCCAGCATCCCGGTGACTCCGAGGCCGTCCGCGATCGCGACGCCGATGCGCTCGGCCTCCGCGGCCAGGCGGCCCTGCGCACGGGGCGCGGGAGCCACGACCTCGGCGCAGACGCCGTCGCGCTGGACCGTCTCGACGACGGGGTACGCGACGATGTCGCCGGAGGGCCGCCGCGCGACCTGCTGCGCCAGCTCGCGGCGGAAGTCGACGAGCTCCTCGACCAGGAGAGCTCCGCCGCGGGCATCCTCGGCGAGCGCCGTGAACCAGTCCTGCGCTTCGGTCGCCGCGGACACGACGCGCACACCCTTGCCGTCGTAGCCGCCGCGCGGCGTCTTCACGACCGCGCGATGGCCGTGGTCATCGAGGAACTCCTGCAACTGGTCGGTGTTCTCCACGCGCGCCCAGTCGGGCTGGGGCATGCCGAGCTCCGCCAGTCGCTCTCGCATCTCGAGCTTGTCCTGCGCGAACCGGAGCGCGTCGGGGCCAGGATGCACGGCGATGCCGTCGGCGACGAGAGCGCGCAGCACGTCCTGCGGCACGTGCTCGTGGTCGAAGGTCAGCACATCCACGTCGCGGGCGAAGGCGCGCACCGTCTCGAGGTCGCGGTAATCGCCCACCGCCGTCGCGGCGAGCGCCGCGCTCATCCCCTCGGACTCGGCCAGCACGCGGATCTCGAGACCGAGCTCCGCTGCCGGGGCGATCATCATCCGGGCAAGCTGTCCGCCGCCCACGACTCCCACACGCACCGCCATGATTCCCCTTCCGGACGCTGACCATTCTTCCTCACGCGGGCGACCGGGGCGGGCGCTGCACGCGCGTCGGCGGATCAGGCGGGGGCGCCGGGCGGCGCGGGAAGCGGCTGGGCGTCGCGGTGGGCGAGGATCTGGTTGACCTCGACCTGGTCGACGAGCACCTCGTGCAGCAACTGCACCTGCGGGATGCGGCGGATGACGAGCGGCTCCTCCACGCCGTCATCGAGGATCAAGGTCCCGGTGCGCCACAGCCGCTGCAGCGGCCCTCTGCGCACCGTGATGCGGTACCCGCGGACGTGGCTGAGCTCGCGGGAGCGGCGCCCGAAGGCGCCCGAGCGCTCGATGACGCGACGCGTCGTGACCGTGTAGGTGTGCGAGAGCCAGGCGAGAAAGGGGACGACCACGAGCACGACGACGACGAGCGCCGCGGCGAGCACCAGCATCCAGTCCTCGAACGGCGCCGGGAGATTCCCCAGGAGGTAGCCGACGGCTCCGGAGACGCCGATGAGCACGAGGGCGCACCACAGGAGCCGCCGGGCATGCCTGCGGGTGCGCACGATACGACGCTCCGGCGCCGCGACACCGGGAGCGGGTGTCGGCGGGCGGACCCCGAATCCGGTCGGCTGCGTCACGTTCCCATTGTGCCCTGCAGCGCCGCGCGCACGCGGCTCACACGCCCGCCACCCCGCGACGGGTGCGCCGTCTATCGGACGTGCGTGACATCTCCTGCGGCCACCGGGATCTCCGCACCGCCCGCGGCGACGACCAATCGCCCCTGCGCATCGATGCGCTCGGCGCGACCTTCGAGCGTCGTGCCGTCCGGCAGCGACACCACGACGTCGCCGCCCAGCGTCGTGCAGACGCTCTCGACGGCGGACAGCACGCCCGCCGCGACCGCGTCGCCCTCGGCGTCGATGAGATCCGTGAGCAGACGGTCGAGACCGCTCAGATAGTCGGCGAGCAGCCTGTCCTCATCGGCCTCCTGTCCGAGAGCGGCGAAGGAGATCGCCGTCGCCACGGGCAGATCGACGCGCGGCATCCGCGTGTTGACCCCCGCGCCGACCACGACCGCGTCGAACTCGCCGGGCACCGCCTCTGCCAGGATGCCGCAGATCTTCTGCCCCTCCACGAGCACATCGTTCGGCCACTTGAGCCCCACCGCCTGGGGGATGCCATGCAGTTGCGCGGCGATCGCGCGCGTCATCGCGACGCCCGCGATCAACGGGATCCACCCCCGAGCATGAACGGGCAGAGCGCCCACGCGCACCACCACGGAGACGGCGAGCGCCGTGCGGGCGGGCGTGACCCAGGTGCGATCCAGCCGGCCGCGGCCTCGGCGCTGGTCGGTCGTGACCAGAACGGACAGGTGCGGCCATCCGGCATCGTCCGCCAGGACGGCGGCGACCGCATCCGCGTTCGTCGAGTCGGTCGTCTCGACGACCTGCACCCGGGGGCTGACGGCGGCGGCGAGCGGGTATCCATCGGCGGGGATCGGCATGGCCCACACCCTACTCGCGGCCCCGGATCGGACTCCCCCGTTGACAGCCGGGGCTCTCCCCTCACGGCGACGGCATCGGAGACAGACGACAGCGGATGCGGCACACCCCTGTCGACACCCTCCAACGCCAGGGGAGACGGCGCCGATAGGGTGGAACGCGTGACGGACAGCCCCGACCTCTCGACCACCGCAGGCAAGATCGCCGACCTGCGCCAGCGCTACCAGGAAGCGGTCGTCAACGCCGAGAAGAACGCGCAGACGAAACAGCACGCGAAGGACAAGCTCACGGCGCGCGAGCGCATCGAGCTGCTGGTCGATCACGGCAGTTTCGTGGAGATGGACGAGTACGTGCGTCACCGCACGACGGCCTTCGGGATGGAGCGCTCGCGCCCCTACGGCGACTCCGTCGTGATCGGCACCGGCACCATCCACGGCCGCACCGTCGCCGTGTACGCGCAGGACTTCTCCACCTTCGGAGGCTCGCTCGGCGAAGTGGCGGGCGACAAGATCATCAAGATCATGGAGTTCGCGCTGCGCGCGGGCTGCCCCTGCATCGGCATCCTGGACTCGGGCGGCGCCCGCATCCAGGAGGGCGTGGTGGCCCTCGGCAAGTACGGCGAGATCTTCCGCCTGAACACCGCGGCGTCCGGCGTGATCCCCCAGATCTCGCTCATCATGGGCCCCGCCGCGGGTGGTGCCGTGTACTCCCCCGCCCTCACCGACTTCGTGATCATGGTCGACAAGACGAGCCAGATGTTCGTGACCGGACCCGACGTCATCAAGACCGTCACGGGCGAGGATGTCGGCATGGAGGAGCTGGGCGGGGCCCTCACGCACAACACCCGCTCCGGCGTCGCGCACTACCTCGCAGAGGACGAGGACGACGCGATCGACTACGCCCGCACCCTGATCGGTTTCCTCCCCGACAACAACATGTCGGAGGTCCCGGGCTACGAGGGCGCCTTCGAGTTCGAGACGACGGATGCGGACCGCGCGCTCAACACGGTGATCCCCGACTCGCCGAATCAGCCCTACGACATCCATCAGGTCATCGAGCACGTGGTGGACGACGGGGAGTTCCTCGAGGTCCAGCCTCTCTTCGCCCCGAACATCGTGATCGGCTTCGGCCGCGTCGAGGGCCGCACGGTCGGCGTCATCGCGAATCAGCCGTCGCAGATGGCGGGCACGCTCAACATCGACGCGGGAGAGAAGGCCAGCCGCTTCGTCCGGTTCTGTGACGCGTTCTCGATCCCGATCGTGACGCTCGTGGACGTGCCGGGCTACCTGCCCGGCACCGACCAGGAGTGGACGGGTGTCATCCGCCGCGGCGCCAAGCTGCTCTACGCCTACGCCGAGGCGACGGTCCCGCTCGTCACCGTGATCCTGCGCAAGGCCTACGGCGGCGCCTACATCGTGATGGGCTCCAAGCAGTTGGGGGCGGACATCAACCTGGCCTGGCCGACCGCGGAGATCGCCGTCATGGGCGGGCAGGGAGCCGTCAACATCCTCTACCGCGGCGAGATCAAGCGCGCCGAGGAGGCCGGCGAGGACGTCGCCGCCGTGCGCGCCCGGCTGGCGAGCGAGTACACCTACAACGTGGCATCGCCCTTCCTCGCCGCCGAACGCGGCGAGTTGGACGGGATCATCGAGCCCGCTCAGACGCGCGTCGCGATCGCGAAGGCGCTGCGCTCCCTGCGCGGCAAGCGCGCCAGCCTGCCGCCGAAGAAGCATGGGAACATCCCGCTATGACCCTCGAGGATTCCGGCGAGGCGCTGCGGATCGACGTGCGCCGGGGAAACCCGGACGACGTGGAACTCGCCGCGGCGATCGCGGTCGTCGCCGCCGCCTACCGGCAGGAGGAGCAGGGCGCGGTGGCCGCGGATCCGATCCGCCGCTCCGCGTGGTCGCTGTCTCAGCGCGGACTCCGGCAGCCCCTGCGGCGTGAGGCCGGATGGGGCGGATACAGCGGCTGAGCCGCCCCCAAAGGAGCGCCCACGAAGGTGTCCCCCAAAGTACCTACAGACACCTCAGCACCCCCTTCGCATACTGGAGGAGCTGGAACGCATCTTCGCGTTCGATCGGCCCGTTGACCGTCAGGGTGCACCAACCGGGTTCGATCTTGCGGGTGGTTTTCGGGTAACCACTCGCCCGGAGACGAGGGGCGAGCGACTCGCCGCCCCTCGTCTCCTTTCCTTTTCCCGGTGCGCGTGCGCCCGGGTGCAGGAGCACGGGTCTCAGCCCGCCGGATGCTCGATCTCGCGCCACAGGTCGACGCTGTCCTCGTCGGACAGGCCGAGCGTCGACGAGGCGCGCCCGACGACGGTGACGGCGACCCGCTCATCGGGCGATGTCCTGATGTAGAGGCGTTCCGATCGCGCTGAGCGCAGTGTCTGGGCGAGTTCGGCACGGATGACGTGAAGCTGTTCCTCGGCCAGCCCGTCGAGCCCGCCCTCGTCGAACATGGTGACCATGGCACCGCGCCGGCGCGCCGCATCCAGCGCTTCGCGGACGTCGGCGTCCAGCAGGCGCGGTCCGCGCAGTTCATCGCGCAGCCGCCCCTCGGCGATGCGGGCATCGGTGCGCTCGTCCTCCGACAGGCGCCCGCCCGTCGCGATCGTGCGCGCCAGCACGGGACCGGCGACAGCGAGTGCGCGCTGCACCTGGATGCGACGCTCCCGTTGTTGGGACCCCTGCGCCGCTTGCACGGCGGATGCGGTGCGCTGCAGTTCGCCGAGCCGTTCGGTGTCGCGCGCCGCGCGGTCCAGGGCGAACGTGAAGAAGTGGGCTCCGGTGACCCAGACCACCGAACCGACCAACCCGAGACCGAGCGCGGGGATCGGGCCCAGGAGCACCATCGACCATCCGGTGAGCACCGCGGTGCCGCTCCACGCCGCCCAGGGCCTGCGGCGGATGACGAGGATCGTCATCAGCGCACCCAGGCCTCCGATGTACCACGTGGCGTACTGCTCGGTGCGGGCTTCGAGGGGGATCGCCGCGGAGATGAGCGGCGGGAGCACCATGGAGACCAGCAGCGCCGCCACGCACAGCCACATGGGAAGCCGGTTGCTGCCGCGCGCGACGGTGATCTCCTGGCTGCGCGTGCGCAGTCCGGAGGTCATCCCCCAGAAGATGCAGAACCACGCGACGACGAGGAAGAGGATGAGCGCCGTCCACAGCAGCGGCGGCTCGCTGACGGGGCCGGTGATCCAGGAGGCGCGCGCGACGAGGAAGCCCGTGAAGGCGAGGCCGAGCATCATGACGACGAAGCGGATGCTGATCACGGGCGCACCGCCCGCCACGTCATCGTGACCCGGGTTCCGTCCTTGGAGGAGACCACCTCTGCGCTCCCGCCGAACGCGCTCACGCGGGCCAGGATGGAGGCGCGGATCCCGAGCCGATCCGCGGGCACCTCGTCGATGTCGAAACCGGGCCCGCTGTCGGCGACGACGATGACCACGCGGCCGGGCTCGGCGCTGCCGCTCACCCGCACTATCAGTCCGGCTCCCGCGGCGTGCTCCACCGCATTGGAGATGGCTTGGGCTGCTGCGAGAGCCAGCGCCCGCGCCACCCGGCCGGGCACCTCCGGGGTGTCGGGGTCGAGGTCGACGACGAGCTCGGCGGGGCACCGTGCGTCATCGATCGTCCGCCGGATGTCGGCGACGATCGCCTCCGCCGACACGGGGGCGTCGCTGCCTTCGCCGACATCGCGGTCGGTGTTGGCCAATCGGGTCAGCGCCTCGCGGGCCATGGACACCGCCAGATCGCGCTCACGGGGCGTCTCCGCGCGTTCGGCGGCCAGCAGCGCCGCGAGCACGCTGTCGTGCATGAGCGCCGCCACCGCGACGCGTTCACGCTCGGTGGCGTTCACGGCGGCGGCTTGGGCGTACGAACTCACGGCGCGCAGGCGCCGCTCGTCGATCGTCGAGGACGCGGTGCGGAACGTCCACGCCAGCATCATCAGGACGCTGCCCAGAATGAGGGAGAACGAGGTGTCCAAGGACACCGCGATCCACGCATCGGCCACGAAGCGCAGCTCGATCATCCGGACGAGTCCGTAGGCGAACGGGAGCAGCACGGTGATCGCGACGTGGACGGGCCGCGGGAAGACGATGACGCTCGCCACGGTGGCGACGGTCACCAGGAAGTAGATCCACGGCTGATACGTGATCGCCGTCTCCGACCCGGCCGTGGCCCATGGCCAGACGGCGAGCGATGCGGTGTAGGCAACGACGAAGAAGCGCCCGCCGAAGAGCGTGAACCGCCCGCTGAAGAACGTGACCTCCATGACCACGAACGGCACGAAGACCACGAGCATGAGAGCGAGCTCCCACCCCTCCCGCACGTCCTGCGCGCCGAGGGCGGCGAAGAAGGCCTGCGCACCGAGTGCGCCGAAGGCGAGGGCGACCGACACCGCCATGACTCGCTCCACGCGCTCCCGTGTGAACGAGGCGATGCCGGGGATGCCGGTGCTCTCGAGTTCTTCGCGGAGGACCCGTAACGGTCGGCTATCGGTCATGGGCGCCCACCGACTGCTCCGTGAGCAGTCCGTCCTCCAGCGCGCGCCGCAGCAGGTCGACCTTGGTGGGAGCGGGTCTGCCCACCTCGACGTACTTCACGCGGATGCGCGTGATGTTCTCCTTCGCCGTCGAGAAGGCGATGCCCAGGCGATCCGCCACGATCTTCAGCGGGAGTCCCGCGGCGTAGAGCTTCAGCACCTCGCGTTCACGCGTCGACAGCTGCGCGTCGGCGAAGGCGCGGTCCCCTTCGATCGCGCTGGCCCACTCGACGGTGTTCAGCACGTCCCCTCTGGCGACGGTCGCGATCGCTCCGACGACGTCCGAGATCGGGGAGGCCTTGCTGATGACGCCGGCCGCTCCGGCGAGCAGGGCTTCGCGCACGGATGCGGGCCGGTCGGCCACGCTGTAGATGATCACCGCCGACCCGTCGCCCGTCAGCCGGGTGACGTTCTCGGTGACCGTGGTGCCGTCGCCGAGCGTGAGATCCAGCACCACGACGTCGGCCTGCTCGCCTCCCCCCGCGCGCCACGCGAGGTAGGAGGTGACGGATGCTCCGGAGTACACGACATCGGTCGTGCCGGTGCGCGCGCAGGCGGCCTCCACCCCGAGCCGCACCGACTCGTGGTCGTCGATGAAGGCGACGCGCGTCATGCGCTCATGCTAGCCGTGCGCCCGCCCGCCGCAGAGTGGCGACCGCCTCGACGTGGTGGGAGTGCGGGAACAGATCGACCCCGCGCACCGCCTCGGCCTCGTAGCCGTGCAGGCGGAACTCCGCGAGGTCGCGCGCGAGCGCCACGGGGTCGCACGCGACGTAGACGATGGCATCCGGCTCCAGGCCGGCGATCGCGCGCGCCGTGTCCTTACCGGCCCCCGAACGGGGCGGATCGAGCACGACCACGCCACGGGCGAGTCTCGCTCGCTGATCGCCGCTCGCGTTGTTCGCGAGGTCGGCCACCCAACGCTCCACGCGCGCCGTCTCGGCCCGTGCACCCACCCACTGCGCCAGGTTGTGCCCCGCGTGCTCGGTGGCGCGGGCGTTGGACTCCACGCTCGTGATGCGGGCCGAGGGCCCTGCGGCGTCCCCGATCGCCGCCGCGAGCAGCCCGACGCCTCCGTACAGGTCGAGATGCCACCCCTCCGGATCCGCGCCGACCTCGTGGAGCGCGTCGCCGACGAGTGTCGTCAGGGTGCCGGCCGCCAGTCGGTGCACCTGCCAGAATCCGCCCGCATCCACACGGAACGCTCGCTCGCCGACCCGCTCGGTGACGACCTCGGGCCGCGCGGCACGCTCACGTGCGTCGGGCCGCGCGATCACCCGCACGCGGCCGTCGGCGGGCTGGACCAGTTCCACGCGTCCCGGTTGCGCTCCGGAGAGCGCCTCCGCCGCATCCCCGATGGCCGCGGTCGCCAGCGGCAGCTCGCGAACCGGCACGACCCGATGGCTGCGTGCGCCGAAGGGACCGATGTTCCCCTCCGCGTCGACGTGCAGGCTCACCCGCGTGCGCCAGCCGGTGCCGTCCGCACTCTCGGTCTCACCGCTCGCATTCGTGTGCGCCGCCTCCATCGTCGCCGGAATCGACAGCCGTCCGATGCGGGCCAGGGCGTCCTCGAGCACGCGGAGCTTGAGCGCCCGCTGCTCCGGCAGGACGATGTGACCGAAGTCCGCACCGCCGGGGCGGTTCTCGGCGGGCACCGAAAGATCTGCCTGAGACCAGACATGCGGCTGCCGGTGCGGCGATGCGTCGAGGACCTCGACGACCTCCGCCCGCCAGAAGGACTTCTTGGACGTGTCGGTGAGGCGCACCCGCACCCGTTCGCCCGGCACCGTGTCCGGCACGAAGACGACGCGTCGCTCGTCGCCGTGCCGCGCGACGAACACGCCGCCGTGGGCGACGTCGGTGATCTCCAGGTCGAGGTGCGTTCCGGCATCCATCCTTCGAGCTTCGCACACGCCCGCTCCCCGGCGCCCGGCGGCGACCCCCGCTCCGGCGGGCGCGCACGGACGACGGGCTACCGTGGAGGGATGCGCGTGCTCCTCGCCTCGACATCGCCCGCCCGGCTCATGCTGCTTCGCCAGGCCGGGATCGAACCGCGCACCACTGCTCCCGACGTCGACGAGGAGGCGGTGATCGCCGCCGTCGAGGCCGCGGAGGGGCGCACACTCACCCCCACGGAGCACGTGCTGCTGCTCGCGCGGCGCAAGGCGGCGGCCGTCGTCGCCGCGCTCGAGGAGGACGGCGAGGACTTCGACGGCGTCGTCATCGGCGGCGACTCGATGTTCGAGCTCGACGGCGAGATCTTGGGCAAGCCCTACACGCCGGAGGCCGCCACGGCCAGGTGGCGCGACATGCGCGGCCGCACAGGTGTGCTGCATTCCGGGCACAGCGTGATCCGCCTCGCCCCCGGCGCCGCGCCGATCGAGGCGCACGCCGTCGCGGCGGCATCCGTGAGCTTCGCCGCGGATGTCACGGATGCGGAGATCTCCGCCTATGTGGCAACGGGCGAGCCGCTGCTCGTCGCCGGCGCGTTCACGGTCGACAGCCTCGGCGCGCCCTTCATCACGCGCGTCGAGGGCGACCCGTCGACCGTGGTGGGAATGTCGCTCTCCACGCTGCGAGCGCTGTGCCGCGAGCTCGGCGTGGTGTGGACGGATCTGTGGGGACCCTCCACCGACTGAACCCACGTCGGGACTGTTGTAGGTTCTCCCGAACAGATTTATTTGTTCTTGTGGAGTTCGGTCAAAAAGACACGGCAACCTCTCGCTAGGCTGGCACTCATGCCTCGCATCGCCAAGGTCCTCATCGCGAACCGCGGCGAGATCGCCGTACGCATCATCCGCGCCGCCCGTGACGCCGGGATCGCTTCCGTCGCGGTCTACTCCGACCAGGACCGGGATGCGCTGCACGTGCGTCTCGCCGACGAGGCGTACGCCCTCGAGGGCACCACGAGCGCTGAGACCTACCTGTCGATCGAGAAGATCCTGTCGGTCCTGCGGCGCGCCGGTGCGGACGCGGTGCACCCCGGCTACGGATTCCTCGCCGAGAACGCGGACTTCGCCCGCGCGGTGATCGGCGCAGGCGCCACCTGGATCGGCCCCTCGCCCGACGCCATCGAGGCGCTCGGCGACAAGGTCACCGCGCGCCACGTCGCCGAGAAGGTCGGCGCACCGCTCGCCCCGGGGACCCCCGGTCCCGTCTCCGGCGCGGACGAGGTCATCGCCTTCGCCGAGCAGTACGGACTGCCCATCGCCATCAAGGCCGCCTACGGCGGAGGCGGCCGAGGCCTCAAGGTCGCGCGCGAGCTCGACGAGGTCGCGGAGCTCTTCGAGTCCGCGACCCGCGAGGCGATCACCTCGTTCGGACGCGGCGAGTGCTTCGTCGAGAAGTACCTCGATAAGCCCCGCCACGTCGAGACGCAGTGCCTGGCGGATGCGGCAGGCAACGTCGTCGTGATCTCCACGCGCGACTGCTCGCTGCAGCGCCGCCACCAGAAGCTCGTCGAAGAGGCTCCGGCGCCGTTCCTCACCGAGGAGCAGAACCGCATCCTGTACGAGTCCTCCAAGGCCATCCTGCGCGAGGTGGGCTACCTCGGCGCGGGCACCTGCGAGTTCCTCATCGGCGCGGACGGGACGATCTCCTTCCTCGAGGTCAACACCCGCCTCCAGGTGGAGCACACCGTCTCCGAGGAGGTCACCGGCATCGACCTCGTCCGCGAGCAGTTCCGCATCGCCGAGGGCGAGCTGATCGGCTACGACGACCCGGCTCCCGTGGGCCACTCGATCGAGTTCCGCATCAACGGTGAAGACCCGGGACGCGGATTCCTGCCCCAGCCCGGCCCCGTGAAGGTCTTCAAGACCTTCGGCGGCCCCGGCATCCGTCTCGATTCGGGCGTCACCGCGGGCGATGTCGTCTCGGGCGCGTTCGACTCGCTGCTGGCGAAGCTGATCGTGACCGGGCGCGACCGCGCGGAGGCGCTCGCGCGGGCCCGTCGCGCCCTCGACGAGTTCGAGGTCGCGGGCCTGCCCACCGTCATCCCGTTCCACCGCGATGTCGTGCGTCAGCCGGCGTTCACCGCCGAAGACGGCGTCTTCGGCGTCTACACGCGCTGGATCGAGACCGAGTACGTCAACGAGATCCCGGCGTGGGACGGCGAGCTCGGCGACATCGCGCAGCCCGAGCAGCGGCACACAGTCGTCGTCGAGGTCGGTGGGAAGCGTCTCGAGGTGAGCCTGCCCGACCGGATCGCCGCGGCCCCGGCGCAGACAGGTCGCCCTGCGGCCGTGCCCCCCTCGCGCCGTTCGCACCAGACGACCGCCAACGCGGGCGCCTCCGGCGATGCCGTCAAGGCGCCGATGCAGGCGACGATCGTGAAGGTCGCCGTCTCGGAGGGTCAGCAGGTCGTCAAGGGCGACCTCGTCGTCGTCCTCGAGGCGATGAAGATGGAGCAGCCGATCCAGGCGCACAAGGACGGCGTGGTCGGCGCGATCAACGCCGCCGCGGGCACCACGGTCTCCGCGGGGCACCAGCTCCTGACCATCAACTGACCCGCCCGGGCCGCCCGCCCGGATGCCCGAGTTGCGTCGCATGTGCGCAGCTGCGCCACTTCTGCGCACATGCGACAGTCATTCCCTGTGGCGGGCGCGCAGAAGTGTGGCGGCAACGACGCGAGAGCGCGGCGCGGTGACGTCTCCGGATGCGGCGCGTCGCCGCATCCGGATCAGTCCTCGTCTTCGGTGGCCGGCTCGATCACGTGCATGGCTCGCATCGCGTCAGTCACAGAGCCCGACAGCGACGGGTACACGGTGAACACGCGCGACACCTGGTCGACGGTCAGACGGCGCTCCACGGCGATGGCGATCGGGTAGATGAGATCGGATGCACGCGGGCCGACGATCGTGCCGCCGATGACGGTTCCGCTTCCCTCGCGCGCGATGATCTTGACGAAGCCGTCCTTGATGCCCATCATCTTTGCCCGCGGGTTGGCCGCAAGCGGCATCTTGCACACGACGCCGTTGATCGCGCCGTCGCGGATGTCCTTCTCCTGCCAGCCGACCGTCGCGATCTCGGGGGCGGTGAAGATGTTGGCCGCGATGCGTCGCTGCTCGAGCGGGATGACGACGTCGCCGAGGGCGTGGAAGATCCCGGTTCGCCCCTGCATCGCGGCGACGGAGGCGAGCGGGACGAAGGTCGTGCAGTCCCCCGCCGCGTAGATGTTGGGCACGGAGGTGCGCGCGACGCGGTTCACCCGGATATGGCCGGACTCCGTCGTCTCGACGCCGGCCTCCTCGAGGCCGATGCCCGCCGTGTTCGGGATGGAGCCCACGGCCATGAGGCAGTGGCTGCCCTCGATGGTGCGGCCGTCCGCGAGGGTCACACGGACGCCGTCGCCGGTGTTCTCGGCGCGCTCTGCGCGCGCCTTGGCCAGCAGCGTCATGCCGCCGCGCGCGAACACCTTCTCGAGCACGGCCGCGGCATCCGCATCCTCACCCGGAAGCACCTGGTCACGGCTGGAGACGAGCGTCACCTTCGCGCCGAGGTTCATGTAGGCGGAGGCGAACTCCGCGCCCGTCACCCCCGAGCCCACCACGATGAGGTGCTCGGGGATGGTCTTCATGTCGTACAGCTGGGTCCACGTGAGGATGCGTTCGCCGTCGGGCTTTGCGGTGGCGAGCTGCCGCGGGGAGGCGCCGACGGAGACGACGAGCGTGTCAGCCTCCACCCGGTCGAAGTCCGTGCCGCCGGGACCGGTGGAGGCGACCACCGCGCCGGGCCCGTCGAGGCGACCATGGCCCGAGATGATGCGCACGCCCGCCGTCACGAGCGACGCGCGCATGTCGTCGGACTGCTGACGGGCGAGGGAGAGGAGCCGCTTGTTCACGGCCGCGAGGTTGATCGCCACCTGCGGCTGCAGGGGCTTGCCGGTGCCGTCCTTCGCGAAGAGCTGGACGCCCAGATCGCTGGCTCCGGCGATGGCGACAGCCGCATCCGCCGTGGCGATGAGGGACTTCGAGGGAACGACGTCCGTGATCACCGCCGACCCGCCGACACCGGCGCGTTCGACGAGCGTCACCTCGGCTCCCAGCTGGGCCGCCGCCAGCGCCGCTTCGTAGCCGCCCGGGCCACCACCGATGATCGCGACGCGCTGGGCGCTCTCGAAGCTCGCAGACATGGTGCTCATTCTCTCCCCCGACGGCGCGCGCCGACGAATCGGCGGGCGCGGAGAGCGTCGATGTGGCCCGCGGGGCGTCGGGTTCATAAGGTGGGGACATGGCAACGACCCCCCTCAACCCGCTCGACGACCCGGCGGCCGACCCGTTCGAGATCGCCCGCCGCGCCGCCGACGACATCGCGCGCCTCACCGGCGTCGCCCAGCACGACATCGCCCTCACGCTCGGCAGCGGCTGGGGCAAGGCCGCGGACCTCATCGGTGAGACCGTCGCGACGATCGAAGCGCCGGAGGTCACCGGCTTCAGCAAGCCGGCGCTGGAAGGTCACGTCGGCACGCTTCGCAGCGTCCGCACACCCTCCGGCACGCACGTGCTAGTGATCGGCGCGCGAACGCACTATTACGAGGGCCACGGCACCCGCCGCGTCGTGCACAGCGTGCGCACGGCCGCCGCGACCGGTGCACGCACCATGGTGCTCACCAACGGTGCCGGCGGGATCAAGGACCACTGGAAGCCCGGGACGCCCGTCCTGATCAGCGACCACATCAACCTCACGGCGGACTCGCCGCTCGAGGGCGCGACGTTCATCGACCTCACCGACCTCTACTCCTCGCGCCTGCGGGATCTCGCACGCACGGTCGATCCGGGCCTGGACGAGGGCGTCTACTGCCAGTTCCGCGGACCGCAGTACGAGACGCCCGCCGAGGTGCAGATGGCCAAGATCATCGGCGGACACATCGTCGGCATGTCGACCGCGCTCGAGGCGATCGCCGCGCGCCAGGCCGGGATGGAGGTGCTGGGCTTCTCGCTCATCACCAACCTCGCCGCGGGCATCTCCCCCACCCCGCTCAGCCACGCCGAGGTGATCGAGGCCGGCCGCGAGGCGGAGCCCGTGATCTCCGACCTTCTCGCCCGTGTGATCGGCCAGCTGTGAGCGACGTCGTGGAGGCCGCCCGCGCGTGGCTCGCGCAGGACCCCGATCCCGAGACGCGCGACGAGCTCACCGACCTGCTCACCGCGGCGGATGCGGGCGACGCATCCGCTCTCTCCGAGCTGGAGAATCGTTTCGGCGCCCGCCTCGCCTTCGGCACGGCGGGACTGCGTGGCGAGCTCGGTGCGGGCAGCAATCGGATGAACCGGGTCCTCGTCGCGCAGGCCGCCGCAGGGCTCGCCGCCTACCTCGCGGCGAACGCCGCCGAGGGCCACACGCCTCGCGTCGTGGTGGGCTACGACGGACGCCGCAACTCGGACGTCTTCGCGCGCGACTCGGCGGAGATCTTCGCGGGTGCCGGGCTGGACGCCGTTCTGCTGCCGAGGCTCCTGCCCACTCCGGTCCTCGCCTTCGCCGTCCGGCATCTGGATGCGGATGCGGGCGTGATGGTCACCGCCAGCCACAACCCGCCCAACGACAACGGCTACAAGGTGTACCTCGGCGGAGCCGACGACGGATCGCAGATCGTTCCTCCCGCCGACGGTGAGATCGCGGCGGAGATCTCGCGCATCGCGACAGAGGTCTCGGCGAGCGAGATCCCCCGCTCGCTGGGATACCGCACCGCATCCGAGGAAGTAGTCGAGGCGTACGTCTCCGCGACCGCCGCCGTCGGGCCCGCTCCTGCGGGTGCCGAGGGACTGCGCTGGGTCTACACCGCCATGCACGGCGTGGGCGGCGAGACGCTGGGGCGCATCGTCGCCGCGGCCGGGTACCCCGAACCCGTTCAGGTGGCCGCGCAGGCCGAGCCCGATGGGCGTTTCCCGACGGTCGCCTTCCCGAATCCTGAAGAGCCCGGCGCGATGGACCTCGCCTTCCAGACGGCACGGGAGGCGGATGCGGAGCTCATCATCGCCAACGACCCCGACGCCGACCGCCTCGCCGTCGCCGTGCCCGATGCGGATGCGGAGGGCGGCTGGCGTCGCCTGACCGGCAATCAGATCGGGCTGCTGCTCGGCTGGCGCGCGGCGCGCAAGACGGCCGAGGCCGGCGCATCCGGGACGCTCGCCTGTTCGCTCGTCTCCTCGCCCGGGTTGCAGACCGTCGCCGAGCACTACGGCCTGGGCTTCACCGCGACCCTCACCGGCTTCAAGTGGATCTCGCGCGCGCCCGAGCTGATCTTCGGTTTCGAGGAGGCCCTCGGCTACCTCGTGAACCCCGAGACCGTGCGCGACAAGGACGGCATCTCTGCGGCTGTCGCGGCGCTCGAGCTGGCGAGCGAGGCGCGTGGCGCCGGGAAGAGCCTGCAGGATCTGCTCGATGAGTTCGACCGGACGTTCGGCTTCTTCGCGAGCGACCAGATCTCGGTGCGGGTGCAGGACCTTTCCATCATCGGCACGATCATGACGAGCCTGCGGGCGGATCCCCCGGCGCGCATCGGCGACGTGAAGGTGAAGGCGGTCGAGGACCTCAGCCAGGGGTCGGAGACGCTCCCGGCGAGCGACGTGCTGCGCTACACCCTGAAGGGCGGCTCGCGCGTCATCGTGCGCCCCTCGGGCACCGAGCCCAAGCTCAAGGCGTACCTGGATGTCCGAGGGGATTCGGCGACGGATGCGGCTGAGCGCATCGCGGCTCTCAGCGACGGAGTGCGCGCCCTGCTGGACGCCCGTTCGTGAGCGGTTGGTCCGACGCCCCGCTGCTCGAGAACGCCCACGTGCGTCTCGAGCAGCTGGGGCCCGAGCACGCCGACGACCTCGCGGCGGCCGTCGCGGTCGACGAGCTCTGGCGCACCTGGTACACCCGCATCCCGTCGCCGGACGGCATGCGGGACGAGATCGAGAGTCGACTCGAACGACAGCGGGCCGGCCTCGTCGCCCCCTGGGCGATCGTGTCGGTGCGCGACGGCCGCGCCGTCGGCATGACGACCTACCTCAACCTCGACGAGACCAACCGCCGGCTCGAGATCGGCTCGACCTGGATGGGGCGCGCCGCGCAGGGCGTCGGCATCAACCCGGCCGCGAAACTGCTGCTGCTGGAGCGCGCGTTCGACCAGCTCGGGTGCGGGGCGGTCGAGTTCCGAACCCACTGGCACAATCATCAGTCGCGCGCCGCGATCGCCCGGCTCGGCGCCAAACAGGACGGTGTGCTGCGCAACCACACGGTCTGGTCGGACGGCACGATGCGCGACACCGTCGTCTTCTCGATCATCGACGGCGAGTGGCCCACGGTCCGCGCGGCGCTGACCGCCCGTCTCCGCCACCGCTGACCGCCCGCATCCGCTCACGCGCCGCATCCGTCCGGCCGCGGCGTCCCTGCGGGGGCGGCATCTCTCCGGGGGCGGCATCTCCGTGTCTCACTCGTTCACGCGGATCGCGCCCGTACCCTGCACGAGTGAGACACGAACCCACCGCGGGCATCCGCGCGCCAGCCGCACCCCGCCCGTGTCTCGATTGTTCACGCCGCGGCGCACAATAACGTGCACCCTTGAGACACGCACCACCCCCGCGCCCGTCCGTGTCTCGAACGTTCACGCGCGCGGGCTCCGAAACGTGAACAAGTGAGACACGCAGGAGGAATACCCCCGGTGGGCGCGTACCCGGGAAGCCGGAGTCAGCCGTCGATGACGGCGACGAGCTCGTCGAGGAAGGCGGAGAAGTCGGCACCGCGGCGCACGATGCGCTGCACGGAATCGCGCTCGCTGAACACCTCCACGAACTGCTCGAACACCGTCTGGAACGCCTCACGGTCGGTCTCGGAGAACGCCGCGAGCGCGACGACCTGCACCCGCGAGTCGCCCCACGGCATCGGAGGATCGGCGATGCCGATGGCGATGGCCGTGCGCACCGCGGTCATCCCGATCGCGTGCGGCACGGCGAGCGCGTCGGTGAACGCCGTCGACGACAGATGCTCGCGCTCGATGGCGCGCTCGACGTAGTCCGCGTCGATGACGCCGCGCTGAACCAGCAGACCGCCGAGCTGACGGATGACGCCCTCCTCGCCCTGGGACGCATCGAGCCCGCGCACGAACGACGACGCGTCGAAGTAGCGCTCCAGTTCGGCGCGCAGGCGCGCGAGGCGACGTCCACGGCGGATGCGGCCGGCCACGGCCTGCACGCGCTCGATGTCGCTGGGGGTCAGAAACGGCTGGATCCGCACGAAGCGCTCCCCCGCCACGGGCGCATCGATGGTGGTCAGGACGAGGTCGGTGTCGATCGCGGCCCAGTCGGGGTCGACCCGCGTCTCGACGTCCACCACCTCGATCGCCTGGCCGAGCGAGCGGTCGACGCTCGAGCGGAGCAGTTCGTGCAGCTCGTAGTATCCGGGACACACGATGGTGGCCGTCAAGAGATTGTCGGAGCGGCGGCTGCGCTCGAGCTGCCCGCCGACGTGCATCGCGATGTAGGCGATCTCGTCGTCGAGCAGCGGGATGTCGAGGCGTTCCTGCAAGCGGCTCGCGATGTAGACGGCGACGTCGAAGATCATCGGGTACGTCGATTTCAGCGAGCGCGTCAGCGGGTTGCGCGACCACGCCTTCTCCCGAGCGCGAAGCCGCAGGTTCTGCACGTGCAGACTCAAGCGCTGCACGAACTCGGGCGCGAGGATGTCGACGAGGAACTCGGATGCGGCCTCCGCCACCACCTCGCTCACCACCTGCTCCACCTCGGCGTCCAGGGGCGTCCGCGCCGAGTCGGCGGCGCCGGGGGCGACGATGCGGGTCAGCACGATGGTCGCGAGGTGGATCGTGTCTCCCGTGCCGAGGCGCACGCCCAGATGCTCCTGCGCGAGCTCGTCGATGACCCGGGCGATCGCGGCCTGCGCATCGGTCGGCGTCGTCGCTGCCTCGTCCAGCGCGCGGACCGAGCGAGACCCGGTCGGCCGAGATCGCGATGTGCATCAGCACGTCGGCGATGCCGAACTCGTTCACGTAGTAGCCCAGCTCGCTCAACTGCGCGACGAGCTGCGCCTTGAACTCGCCGAACGCGCGGGGCGCCACGGACTCCTCCCCCAGCGTGCGCCGGAGCGCCGAAAGGTCGAAAGCCCCCTCATCCATCTCGTCGTGAACGAGGCGGCTGAGGAGCCGGCGTTGTGCGGCCTCGGAACCGATGAGACGCGCTCTGGACGCGGAACGCTCGAGGACCAGATCCGTGCCCCCCAGGAGGCCGCGCACCCGGGCCAGGTCGGACTCGAGGGTGGCAGCGCTGACGAACAGCCGGTCGGCCGTCTCGAAGACGTCGATGCCCTCATCGCCGGCGAGCAGCGCCCGCACGATCGTGTGGAGCCGATCGCGGGGGGTTCCCGCATCCGTCGTGTGCGCGCGCAACGTGGTGGCCGCCTCGGCGCCGGCGCGGTAGCCCAGCGGCCCTGACTCGACGGCCCCGGACGCCCGCGCGTTCAACGCGGTGACATAGCTGCGGATGCTGCGCGGCGTCACCCCGAGCAGGTCGGCGAGCGTGCCTGCGGTGATCCAATCGCGCTCGCGGACCAGGATGCCCAGCACCCTGTCCTGTCGCGCTCGCGTCACGTCACCCTCCGAGATCCCGGCTGGCACCGGCACTCCATTCCACCATGCGGGCGGCGGGGCCGGCCCACCCTGCCGCGGCGATTTCCGCTCGGGGCGGAAGAACCTCTGGTTGCCGCGCTCTCGGGAGGTTCACAGGATGGAGAGGAAGGAGGCGGGTCGATGAGGATCCTGGTGGTGTGCGGCGCCGGTGCGTCGAGCACATTCGTGGCACAGCGGCTGCAGCGAGCGGCGGTGTCCGCCGGGCTCGATCTCCAGGCCGAAGCCGTAGCGCACGTCGCGTTGGCGGCGCGGATCGGCGAGGCGGAGCTCGTTCTCATCGGACCGCATCTGACCCAGGTGGTCGACGGCATCCGAGAGGATGCGGCGCGCCACGGAGTCTCCGTGATCGTCCTGCCCGAGGACATCTTCACGGACCGAGACGGTCGGCGAACGCTCGACCTGATCACGAACGCGACCGCGTCGCTGCCCGGCCCCACGGCCTGAGAAGGAAAGGCACCCACATGTCCCTCGCAACCCGTACTGTGCGCATCGGCTCGTCGCACGGCCTGCACGCCCGCCCCGCGAAGCTCTTCGCCCAGGCGGCCAAGGATGCGGGAGTCCCGGTCACGATCGCGAAGGACTCGGGCGCGGCGACGAACGCCGCCAGCATCCTCGGCGTCATCTCGCTCGGTCTGGACTACGGCGACTACGTGACCCTGACCGTGGACGGCGGCGACGCCGAGGCCATCCTCGACCGTCTCGCCGACCTGCTGACCACCGACCACGACGCCGCCTGAGGAGAATCACCATGAGCACCACCGTTCCCGGAGTCGGTATCGGACTCGGCGTCGCGCAGGGCCCCGTCGCCCGCATGGCTGCACCGCTTCCCGCCCCCGCCGACGAGCCCTCGACGCTCGATGTCGCCGCCGAGACCGCGCGCGTGCGCGAGGCCGTCGCGGCCGTCGCGCGTGAACTCGAGCAGCGCGGCGCCACCGCGGGCGGCGCCGCACAGGACGTCCTGGAGGCCCAGGCGATGATGGCCGAGGACCCGGCTCTGGAGTCCGAGGTCGACACGCGTCTCGCCGCCGGCGCCACCGCCGAGCGCGCCGTGTACGACGCCTTCGCGAGCTTCCGCGACACCCTCGTCGCCGTCGGCGGCTACCTCGGCGAGCGCGCCGCGGACCTCGACGACGTCGCCCAGCGCGTGATCGCCCGCCTGCGGGGTGTCGCGGCTCCCGGCCTCCCCGAGCCCGGTCATCCCTATGTGCTGGTGGCCACCGACCTCGCACCCGCCGACACCGCGCTGCTTGATCTCGACCAGGTGCTCGCGCTCGTCACGAGCGAAGGCGGTCCCACCTCGCACACCGCGATCCTGGCCCGCGAGAAGGGCATCGTGGCGATCGTGGGCGCTGCCGGCGCCGCAGACCTCGTCGACGATCAGGTCGTCATCGTGGACGCCGCTGCGGGCGTCGTGACCGCGGAACCGTCCGAGGAGGAGCTGCGCCGCGCGCAGAACCGCGCCGATGCGCGCGCCGCAGCCGCGTCCGCACCGATCACGCCCGGCGCCCTCTCCGATGGCACCGCGGTGCCGCTTCTGGCCAACCTCGGCAACCCCGAGGGCGCCGCCGAGGCCGTCGCGCTCGGCGCCGAGGGCGTGGGCCTGTTCCGCACCGAGTTCCTCTTCCTCAGCTCCGCCAACGCGCCCACGGTCGCGCAGCAGAAGGAGTCGTATACGCGCCTGCTCTCGGCGTTCCGCGGCAAGAAGGTCGTCGTCCGCGCACTGGACGCGGGCGCGGACAAGCCGCTCGCGTTCCTCAACGACGCGCACGAGGAGAACCCGGCGCTCGGACTCCGCGGGCCTGCGCGCCCTCCGCGCGAACGAGGACATCCTGCGCGAGCAGCTGACGGCGCTGAGCGAAGCGGACGCTGCGGTCGCCGCATCCGGTGAGCCCGCCGACCTCTGGGTCATGGCGCCGATGGTCGCCACCGTCGAGGAGACGACCTACTTCGTGGAGCTCGCCCGCGAGTTCGGCATCAAGACCGCCGGCGTCATGGTCGAGGTCCCCTCGTCCGCGCTTCTCGCCGACCGGGTGCTGAAGCACGCCGACTTCGCGTCCATCGGCACGAACGACCTGACCCAGTACACGCTCGCCGCCGACCGTCTGCTCGGCTCCGTCGCCGGTTTCCAGGACCCGTGGCACCCCGCGGTCCTGGGGCTCATCGGCACCACGGGTCGGGCGGGACGCGAGCTCGGAAAGCCCGTCGGAATCTGCGGCGAGGCGGCGGCCGATCCGCTGCTGGCCGTGGTTCTGGTCGGCCTCGGCGCGACGAGCCTCTCGATGGCCCCGACCGCCCTGGCCGACGTGCGCGCCACCCTCCTGAAGTACAGCCTCGAGGATGCCCGCCGCATCGCCGAGGCCGCCCTGGCCGCCGACGACGCCGCATCCGCACGCGACGCCGCACGCGCAGCGGCAACCCCCGCCCTGTAACACCCGTCCCACAAAGAGTAGAAAGAGACAGCCTCATGACGACGACGTCAGCTCCCGTCAAGCAGCCGGGAGGAGCACGGATCGCGGTCCAGCGATTCGGCACGTTCCTCTCCGGCATGATCATGCCCAACATCGCGGCCTTCATCGCGTGGGGCTTCATCACGATGCTGTTCATCCCCGCCGGCTTCTTCGGCGCGGACAGCCCCTTCGGCTGGCACTGGTACCCCGTCTCCGAGATCATCGGCGGCGGCGGCGACTCCGCCATCATCGGCTGGAACGGCGCCATGACCGCGCTCGCCCAGGGCGACGGCGGCACCTTCCAGGCCTACGCGGGCCTCGTGGGCGCCATGGTCACCTACCTGCTCCCGCTGCTGATCGCCAACACCGGAGGCCGCATGGTCTACGGCGAGCGCGGCGGCGTGGTGGCCACCATCGCCACGATGGGTGTCATCCTCGGCACCAACATCCCCATGTTCCTCGGCGCGATGATCATGGGCCCGATCGCGGCCTGGATCACCAAGCAGATGGACAAGATCTGGGACGGCAAGATCAAGCCCGGCTTCGAGATGCTGGTCAACAACTTCTCCGCCGGCATCCTGGGCATGATCCTCGCGATCATCGGTTTCTTCGCCTTCGGCCCGGTCTTCCTGGCCATCAGCGACGGCCTCGGCGAAGCGGTGAACTGGCTGGTTTCGCTGAACCTGCTGCCGCTCGTGTCGATCATCGTGGAGCCCGCCAAGGTGCTGTTCCTGAACAACGCGATCAACCACGGCGTCTTCACGCCGCTGGGCATCGAGCAGGCCACCGACGCGGGCAAGTCGATCCTGTTCCTCATCGAGGCGAACCCCGGCCCCGGTATCGGCCTGCTGCTGGCCTTCACGTTCTTCGGTGTCGGCGCCGCGAAGGCGTCCGCCCCGGGTGCGGCGATCATCCAGTTCTTCGGCGGTATCCACGAGATCTACTTCCCGTATGCGCTGAGCAAGCCGATCACCATCCTCGCGCTCATCGCGGGTGGTGCGGCCGGCGTCACCACCAACATGGTGCTCGGCGGAGGTCTTGCCTTCCCGGCGGCTCCGGGCAGCATCATCGCCGTGGGAGCTGCGGCGATCGGCCCGGGCATCGGCAACCTCCTGATCGTGTTCCTCTCGGTGCTCATCGCCGCGGCGGTCACCTTCATCCTGACGGCGATCATCCTCCGCGCCTCGCGCAAGCGGGACCTCGCCGCCGAGGCCGACACCTTCGGCGCCGCGATCGCCCAGACCGAGGCGAACAAGGGCAAGTCCTCCGCCGCGATGGACGCCCTGCGCGCCTCGAGCTCCTCGGATGACGCTGCCGCGCGCGACGCGAACGAGGCACTCGACAAGCTCGAGACCGAGCCGGAGACCGGCGGCCGGGCCGACGGCGGGCTGCTGACCACCACGAAGGTCACCAACATCGTCTTCGCGTGCGACGCCGGAATGGGCTCCTCCGCCATGGGCGCGAGCGTGCTGCGCAACAAGATCAAGAAGGCGGGCGTCGAAGGCGTCACGGTCACCAACAAGGCGATCGCGAACCTGGACGGCAGCGAGGACCTGGTCATCACGCAGAACCAGCTCACCGACCGCGCGCGCAAGCAGACGCCCGGCGCGATGCACGTCTCGGTCGACAACTTCATGAACTCTCCGAAGTACGAAGAGGTCGTGGACCTGGTCGTCGATCAGCAGAAGGATGGTCATCAGGGCTGACCCCACAGGATGCGGGTCGCACACACCGTGCGGCCCGCATCCGTGTCCGGCGGGCACGAGGTGCCCGCAGCGCCGCGAGCAGGCAGCACGCGGCAGGAACGGAAAGGAAGAATCATGGCAGTTCTCGGTATCGGACAGGTCCGCATCCACTCGGGCGGCGCGACCCGCGATGAGGCCATGCGCGAAGCGGCCGGCATCCTGGAGTCCGCCGGCGCCGTCACCGGAAGATACTTCGACGCCATGCAGCAGCGTGAGCAGGCGGTGTCGACCTACATGGGCAACGAGCTCGCGATCCCGCACGGCACCAACGAGACGAAGGACGAGATCCTCGCCTCCGGCCTCTCGGTGGTCCGCTACGACGGCGGCGTCGACTGGGACGGCAACCCCGTCTCGTTCGTGATCGGCATCGCCGGCAAGGGCGACGAGCACCTCGACATCCTGTCGCAGATCGCGTTGCTCTTCTCCGACGAGGACGACGTCGCGCGCCTCAAGGCCGCATCGACGCCCGAGGAGCTCTACGAACTGCTCGCATCGGTGAACGCATGAAGGCCGTCCACTTCGGCGCCGGCAACATCGGACGCGGCTTCGTCGGCCTCCTCCTTCACGAGGGCGGATACGAAGTGGTGTTCTCCGATGTGTCGGCCGGGCTCGTCGATGCGATCAACGCGGTCGACAGCTACACGGTTCACGAGGTCGGCGACGGCGGCACGGACGTCGTGGTCACCGGGTTCCGCGCGCTCAACAGCGCCGAGGACCCGCAGGCGGTCGTCGACGAGATCGCGTCGGCGGATGTGGTCACGACCGCGGTCGGCCCCACGATCCTGAAGTTCGTGGCACCCCTCATCCGGGCCGGGCTCGCCCAGCGGGACGAGACCCTCGCACCCCTGCAGGTCATGGCCTGCGAGAACGCGATCGGCGCGACCGATCAGCTGCGCGCGCACATCGAAGAGCAGGCCGGTGATGACTGGGCGGCGCTGTCCGCGCGTGCCGTGTTCGCCAACACCGCCGTCGACCGCATCGTGCCGGGTCAGCCGGCGGAGGCGGGCGTCGACGTCGTCGTCGAGCCCTTCTACGAGTGGGCGATCGAGCAGGCGCCCTTCGGCGGTGAGTTGCCCCGCATCCCGGGTGCGCATTTCGTGGACGACCTGGCGCCGTACATCGAGCGGAAGCTCTTCACGGTGAACACCGGCCACGCCGCGACCGCCTACTACGGCGCGCGCGCCGGCATCGAGCGGATCTCGGATGCGCTGGCCGAACCGGAGATCGCGGCCGATGTCTCGGCGACACTCGCCGAGACATCGGCCGTGCTCATCGCGAAGCACGAGTTCGCCCCCGATGAGCTCGCTCGCTACCGGGAGACGATCCTCTCCCGCTTCCGCAACCCGGCGCTCCCCGACACCGTATGGCGCGTCGGCCGGCAGCCACTGCGCAAGCTCTCCCGGCACGAGCGCTTCGTCGGCCCCGCCGCGGAGGCGGCTGAGCGCGGCCTCTCCACCGAGGCGCTGGTCGCCACGATGGGCGCCGCACTGTCCTTCTCCTCCGCCGAGGATCCGGAAGCGGTTGAGCTGCAGCGTCTGCTCGGCACGAAGAGCGCCGCCGCGTTCACGACGGAGGTGACGGGGCTCGATCCGCAGCATCCGCTGTTCGCCGCCGTGCGTGACGTCGTCGCGGCGCACCAGTCGGCCTGAGCAGCCTTGCTCGCGAGCCCCGCCTCCGTCGGCCATGACGGGTGTGGGGCTCGCTGCATTCTCACGGTCGGCGCGCTCTAGCCTGGACGGGTGACCGACCCCGCGCCTTCTCGCCCTCGCCGCATCCGACGGATTCTCGCATGGTCGTTCGGCAGCCTGGGCGCACTCGTCGTGGCCGCCGTTCTGGGCGTGCTCGTCTGGGGTCAGGTGGGGGTCATGGCAGCCGAGCCCGAGCCGCTTGCGGCGGTCCGGGCCGACACCGCCGTCACGGTCGACGAACAGGCCGGCGCGATCGTCCTCTCACCCGCATCCGGCTCGTCCGATGTGGGGCTCGTCTTCATCCCGGGCGCCAAGGTCGAACCGATCGCGTATGCGGCCACGCTCTCAGGTCTCGTGGACGACGGCATCACCGTCGTGATCACCCGCCCCTGGTACAACCTCGCCTTCCTCGACCCGCGCCCGCTGGATGCGTTCACCTCCCTCGCGCCCGGTGTCCGGACGTGGATGCTGGGCGGCCACTCGCTCGGCGGAGTCCGCGCCTGCCAGCTCGCGACGGACGCCGACGCGCTCGTTCTCTTCGCCTCCTACTGCGCGAACGACGTGTCGGCGACGGGACTGCCCGTGCTCAGCATCGGCGGCAGCGAGGACGGCCTCTCGACCCCGGCGAAGATCCGGGATGCCGCACACCTCCTTCCGTCCGACGCGGAGTTCGTCGAGATCGACGGCGCGTCCCATGCGTCCTTCGGCGCCTACGGACCGCAGGCGGGAGACGGCACGCCATCGATCGACGAGGCTGAGATGACGGCGCGCCTGACGGAGATCGTGGCCGACTTCGCCACATCCCTCCCTCGCTGACCTCCGAGCGCGGTGGCGGCAGTGCGTCGGGCGGCGCACCCCGCCCCGCCCCGCCGCGCACCCCGTCCCGCGTCCCGTGCTAAGAGTGCGTGAACTCCTGAGACACGCAGGTCATCCCGTCGCCTCCGTGTCTCACTGCTTCACGCTCCGGACCCCGAGTGCGTGAACTCCTGAGACACGCAGGGCACCCCGCCACCTTCGTGTCTCAGCGGTTCACCTGGAACGCCTCGAAGCCGTACACGGTTGAGACACGCAGCGCACCCAACTGCCACCGTGTCTCACTCCTTCACGCTCCGCGCCACGACGATGTGCGTACCTGAGACACGCGCCGCAAACGTCGGGGTCAGAGCGCGGAGCGCGCCCCAGGGTCTTTCCAGCCCCGCGCGATGAGGGCGGCACGCACCTTGGCGACAGCAACCGCCGGATCCGGCGAGAGGTGGTGATCGAGGATGCGGACGAGGTGCCATCCGGCATCCCGAATGGCATCCCATCGATCGGCATCGCGGCGGAATTGGGCAACGCTGAAGGCATGCTGACGCCCGTCGTACTCCACCGCCACGCGGTACGCGGGGAACGACTCATCCAGGCGTGCGATGGCGCGTCCCTGCGCGTCCCGAAGCGGCACGTTGAGCTCGGGCTCGGGTAGTCCCGCGCGCACCAGCACCAGACGCAACAGCGTCTCGCGCGCCGACTCGGAGCCCTCCCGGATGAGCGACAGCGGCTCACCGAGGACGTCGCCCCGCATCCGCAGCGCTTCGGTCGTCAGCGCGTGGATGGTGGTGAGGGGACGGTCACGGCGCACGAGGTGCTCCGCGGCGACGACGAGGTCGTCCGTCATCCAGGTTCGGGATGCCTGCACCCACGCTCTCTCCGGCGCCTCCACAGGGAGCTCGCCGAGCAGGTGAACGTCGGGATCGCGCTGCTGCAGTCGGTGGCCGGACACCCCGCGTGTGCGTGGCGGAGAGGACGGCCGGTGCACCGAGACGTGCACAGCCAGCGCATCTTGCGGCGGCACCGCGGCCCCGTACAGCGCCAGCGCGGTGGAATGGCTGAAGAACTGACCCTCGCGCAGTCGGGGCAGGTACCAGTGGCACAGGCGCATCAGCTCGTCCATCTCCCGATGCGGGTCCGGCGGCTCCGCCCGTATCCCGTGGAACGGGGCGATGAAGCGTTTCCCGCGGAGAACACCGCGCCCGATCCCCGCCTCACGTGCGGATCGATACGAGAAGGCGGATGCCGGGAACGCCGCGTCGGTCATCCCACAGATGCCATCACGGGAAGGCGCCGCGTCTCTGCTCGCTCACTCGCATCGTCGGCGACCCGCCGGTCAGCCGGAGTTGGGGAGGGGGCATCTTGCCGCCGGCCACACGCCGTGTCTCACTCGTTCACGATCGAGAGGCGCTGAAGGTGAATCAGTGAGACACGCAGCACACGCACCCGCACCCGTGTCTCACACGTTCACGCCCAACGCCCCGAAACGGTGAACAATCGAGACACGCGCCGCCGACACCCGCATCCGCGTCTCACACGTTCACGCCCGACGCCCCCAAAACGTGAACCACTGAGACGCGGAGTGGACGAGCGTTCGGCCGACGAGCACCCTACCGGCGGCCTCGGCGCCGAGGCTCAGCGATCGAAGCCGTCGCTGATGAGGTCGATCAGCTCCTCGCGCTCCTCGACCGGCAGGAAGACGCCCGCGGCGGCGTTGATCTGGAACGTCTCGAGGTCGTCGAGGCCGTAGTCGAAGGCCTCGGCGAGAAGCGCCAGCTCGCGCGTGAGCGACGTGCGGCTCTGCGTGCGGTTGTCGACGTTCACGGTCACCGCGAAGCCCAGCTGGTACAGGAGGTCGAAGGGGTGATCCGCCATCTCGTTGCCCCACGCCGCGATCGCGCCGGTCTGCAGGTTGGAGCTCGGCGAGAGCTCGAGCGGGATTTCGCGGTCGCGCACCCAGCGCGCGAGATCGCCGAAGACGACCTCGACGACATCGCCCTCGCGCGAGACGACCTCGAGGTCCTGAGCGATGCGCACGCCGTGGCCGAGACGAAGCGCACGGCCGTCGAGCAGTGCCGACCGGATCGAGTCGAGACCTGCCGCCTCGCCGGCGTGGACGGTGACCGGGAAGAACTGCGCGGCGAGGTAGTCGAAAGCGGCGCGGTGACGCGAGGGCAGGAAACCATCCTCGGGGCCCGCGATGTCGAAGCCGACCGCCCCGCGATCGCGGAAGGCGACGGCGAGCTTGGCGATCTCCAGCGAACGGTCGGTGTGGCGCATCGCGGTGACGAGCTGACCGACGCGGATGTCGTGTCCGGCGTCCGCTGCTGCGTCCTCGCCCTCCTCGATACCCTCCTGCACCGCTTCCACGACCTCTTCGAGGGAGAGCCCGCCGGACAGGTGCTGCTCCGGCGCCCAACGCACCTCGCCGTAGATGACGCCGTCGGCAGCCAGGTCCTCGACGAACTCCCGCGAGATCCGCGTCAGGTTCTCCCGCGTCTGCATCACCGACGTCGTGAGATCGAAGGTCTTCAGGTACTCGACGAGCGAGCCCGAGTCGCTCGACTCGGCGAACCAGTCGGCGAGGTCGTCGCCGTCGCTCTCCGGCACGGGAAGTCCCGCGGCGTCGGCGAGCTCGACGATCGTGTCGGGGCGCACGGCACCGTCGAGGTGGTCGTGCAGGGAGATTTTCGGCAGGCTCCGCAGCGACACTCCGTCGAGGGTGGCGTCGCCGTGCTGGTCGATGGGCATAAGGGGTGCTCCTCGCGGATCGCGGTGGACTCAGGCGGTGATGCGTTCGGCGACGCGGGCGGATGCGGTCGGTGCCGCATCACCGATCTCCCATGCCCCCTCGAGCGCCTCCAGGGCGCGCGGGAAGCGGGCAGCATCCTCCGCCGACAGGGTGAACAGCGGGTGACCAGCCTCCACGCGTTCCCCGAGCTGCGCGTGCAGGTCGATGCCCGCCGCGTGCACGACGGCGTCCTGCGGACGCGCGCGTCCGGCGCCCAGCCGCCACGCGGCGATGCCGAACGGCAGCGCCTCCAGCCGCGTCACGACGCCCGAGCTCGGCGCCAGCACCGTGTGCGCCTCCCGGGCCGCCGGCAGCGCCGCATCCGGGTCGCCGTCCTGCGCCACGATCATGCGGCGCCACACGTCCATGGCTCGCCCGTCTTTGAGCGCCGCTTCGACATCGGCGTCGGGCTGACCGGCCAGCGCCAGCATCTCGCGGGCGAGAGCGACCGTCAGCTCCACGACGTCGGCGGGGCCGCCGCCTGCGAGCACCTCGACGGACTCGCGCACCTCGTTCGCGTTGCCGATCGCCCGACCCAGCGGACTGTTCATGTCGGTGAGCAGTGCGGTCGTCGCGACGCCCGAGTCGTTGCCGAGCGCCACCATCGTGCGCGCCAGCTCTCGAGCCTTGTCGATGTCCTGCATGAAGGCGCCCGACCCGAACTTCACGTCGAGAACGAGGGATGCGGTCCCCTCGGCGATCTTCTTGGACATGATGCTCGACGCGATCAACGGGATGGCTTCGACCGTCCCGGTCACATCGCGCAGCGCGTACAGACGTTTGTCCGCCGGGGCGAGCCCCGAGCCCGCGGCGCAGATCACCGCGCCGACATCGTCCAGCTGAGCGAACATCTCGTCGTTGGACAGAGCAGCCCGCCATCCGGGGATCGACTCGAGCTTGTCGAGCGTGCCGCCCGTGTGGCCGAGGCCGCGTCCGGAGAGCTGGGGCACGGCGACGCCGAAGGCCGCCACCAGCGGTGCCAGCGGAAGGGTGATCTTGTCCCCCACGCCGCCGGTGGAGTGCTTGTCGACCGTGGTCTTCGACAGCGCCGTGAAGCTCATCCGCTCGCCCGAGGCGATCATGGCGTCGGTCATCACGCGGATCTCGTCACGGCTCATGCCGTTCAGCAGCACGGCCATCGCGAACGCCGACATCTGCGCATCGGTCACGTACTCGCGCGTGTACGCATCGATCATCCACCGCAGCGCGGGCTCATCGACGGGGCGGCCGTCGCGCTTGGCGCGGATCACATCGACGGCGTCGAACGGCTCGACCGCGCTCATCGGCGGTACTCCTCGAGATCGCGGGGGCCGAACGCGTCCGGCAGCACCTCGTCGATCGTGCGGATGCCCGACACCGTCTCCAGCAGCATCCCGGGCAGAGCGAACTCGTTCAGCAGCTGGCGGCAGCGCCCGCACGGCATGATGGTCTGTCCGTCGCCGTTCACGCACACGAACGCCACGAGCTGGCCGCCGCCGGTCATGTTCAGCTCCGAGACCAGGCCGCATTCCGCGCACAGCCCGACCCCGTAGGAGGCGTTCTCGACGTTGCACCCCGAGACGATCCGCCCGTCGGTGACGAGGGCGGCGGCTCCCACCTTGTAACGGGAGTAGGGCGCGTAGGCGCGCTGCATGGCCTCGGTCGCGGCGGTGCGCAGCTCGTCCCAGTCGATGTCGGTCACGGTGTCCTCTCGAAGAAGCGGATGCGGGCGTCAGCCCTTGATGTACGGTTTGCCGGCGGCGGCGGGGCCCCGGATCTGCCCGGCGAACCCTGCGACGGCGAGAATCGTCACGACGTAGGGCAGCATGAGCATGAACTCGCTGGGGATCGGCGTCTTGAGCACCGTCAGCAGGTTCTGAAGGTTCGTCGCGAACCCGAACAGCAACGCCGCGAGCGTGGCGCGGATCGGATCCCACCGGCCGAAGATCACGGCGGCGAGGGCGATGAAGCCGAGGCCCGCGGTCATGTCCTTGCCGAACTGCGGCACGGAGACGAGCGTGAAGTACGCGCCGCCGATGCCGGCGATGGCACCCGCGAGAGAGACGTTCCAGAAGCGTGAGGCGTTGACCTTGATGCCCACGGTGTCGGCCGCCTGCGGGTGCTCCCCGACGGCACGCAACCGCAGACCCCAGCGGGTGCGGTACAGACCCCAGGCGACGAGGGCGACCGTGATGAACATCAGGTACACGATGAACGTCTGGTTGAACAGCACCGGTCCGATCACGGGGATCTCGCTGAGGCCGGGGATCTGCAGGCGGGTGAAGCGCTCGGGGCGGTTCAGCTGGTCCTCGTTCGGCGCCAGCAGGGCCCCGTAGAGGAATCCCGTCAGGCCCGTGACGAGCACGTTGAGCACGACACCGACGATCACCTGGTCCACGAGGTACTTGATCGCGAATGCGGCGAGCACGAACGAGACCAGGACGCCGCCGATCATCGCTCCGACGAGCCCGATGAACGGGTTGCCGGTGATGCTCGACAGGAGCGCCGCGGAGAACGCTCCGAGCAGCAGCTGGCCCTCGATGGCGACGTTGACGACACCGACACGCTCGCCGATCACGCCGCCGAGGGCACCGAAGACCAGCGGTACCGACAGTGACACGGCGCCGAAGAGCAGGCTGGGAACGGGCACGAGTCCGTCGGCGCCGGCCCAGACGAGGAACGCGAAGACCCCGAGGACACTGAACGCGATGGTGAGCCAGAGCGGCTGACGACGATACGACCACGCGAGCCAGAAGGCGACGAGGGTCAGTACCACCAGCACGGCCCACACCAGCCACGAGGTCATCGCCGTGGGCACGCCCACATCCGCCAGCGCGAGAGCCTGGGAGGGGTCGCCGAGGCGGAACGAGGACGTACCGTCACGCGGGGAGAGACCGAACAGCGCGGCCAAGAGGGCGACGACCGCGGCCAGCACGACGGGGGCCTTGAAATGGCGTTGCTTGACGACCGCCAGATGGATGGTGCCGTCGCTCTGCTCGAGCTGCGCGGTGGCGTTGTCGTGGATCGGAGCGCTCACGCGGCCACCGCCTTCTTCGCGGCCTTGGCTCGCGCCTTGGCGGCCTTCTCGGCATCGGACTTGGGCAGGAAGAACACCGCGCGCAGCAGCGGCGGCGCCGCGATGAAGAGCACGATGAGCGACTGCACGACGAGAACGATGTCGACCGGGATGCCCTGCGCCTGCATGGAGAAGGACCCCGCCTTGAGCGCACCGAACAGGATGCCCGCGGCGAACGTCCCCCACGCGCGGCTGCGCCCGAGCAGGGCGACCGTGATCGCGTCGAAGCCGATGCCGGCGTCGATCGTGGCGCCGAATCCCGTCGTCACGGTGCCCTGGATCTGGTTCATCGCCGCGAGCCCCGCAAGGCCACCGGCGAACAGCATCGCGTAGATGTAGAGGCGGTCGACGCTCATGCCCGCAGCGCGCGCAGCGTGAGGGTTCTCTCCCACTGCGCGCAGACGCAGGCCCAGGCTGGAGCGCTCGATGAGCCACCACACGAACACGGTCGCGGCGATCACGACGACGAAGCCCCAGTTGAGCTGCGGGAACTGCGGCCCCAGCAGGTCGGGGAACTGCGCCGACTCCGGCGTGGGCTTCGTGATGGGCTGGTTGGTGCCCTCCATCTGGAGCAGCCCCGGTGTGCGCAGCATCCACAGCAGCAGGTAGTACGCCACGTAGTTGAGCATGATCGTGAGGATCACCTCGTGCGCACCCGTGCGCGCCTTCAGCAGACCCACCAGGCCGCCCCACAGAGCACCGCCCACGATGCCGGCGACCAGCGTGATCGGCAGGTGCAGCCACAGCGGCAGGTCGAGGTTGAAGGCGAAGAGCCCGGCGAACATGGCCGCGATGAGCATCTGACCACGGGCACCGATGTTGAACAGTCCCGCGCGGAAGGCGAGCGCGACGCCGAGGCCGGCGGCGATGAGCGGGGTCGCGAAGCCGAGTGCGTTCGTGAGCGGTCGGATCTGCGCGGCGAAGTCCGCACCGCGCGCATTGAAGATCGCTCCGCGGAAAAGCGCCTCATAGCCGTTGTAGACGGCCTGCCAGATGGCCACGAAGGTGTCGCCTGGGCGCGCGAAGAAGTACCCGGATGCGGCCTGCACGTTCTCGTTGGTGACGGCGATCAGGATGCCGCCCACGATCATCGCGAGCACGATCGCGAGCAGCGTCGTCACGGCGCTTCCGCGCATCAGCTCGCGCAGGAAGATGCCGGACCGTGTCGGCGGGATCTCCTCGCCGGTCAGCGGCCCCGTTGCGCGGGGGAGCTCGGCGTCGCCGTCGCTCTTGCGGGCGGCTCCGTCGCTCGTGGGCGTCGAACCGCTCATGCGGCCACCTCCGGGTCGGTTGCGCCGGCCATCATGAGGCCGAGCGTGTCACGGGACGTGTCGCCGGGCACGATGCCGACGATGGTGCCGCGGTACATGACGGCGATGCGGTCGGCGAGGGCGCTGACCTCGTCGAGCTCGGTGGAGACCACGACGATCGGGATACCCGCATCCCTCGTCTCGATGATGCGCTTGTGGATGAACTCGATGGAGCCGACGTCGACGCCGCGGGTGGGCTGTGCGACGACCAGCAGGCGCAGGTCGCGGCTCATCTCGCGCGCGATGACCACCTTCTGCTGGTTTCCACCCGACAACGTGCCCGCGGGAGTCTCCGGGCCGCGGGTGCGGATGTCGTACTCCTGGATGCGGTCGCGCGCGAACGCATCCAGCGCGCGGCGGCGCAGCGTGCCGCCGCGGGCGAAGGCGGGATCGGAGGAACGATCGAGCACGAGGTTCTCGGCGACCGAGAAACCGCCGACCAGGCCGTCTTCCCTTCCGGTCCTCCGGCACGAACCCGACACCCTCGTCGAGGATCGCTCGCACGCTCTTGCCGACCAGTTCGGTGCCATCGAGGCTGATCGAGCCCTCGACGCGCGCCGCGAGGCCGACGATCGCCTCGACGAGCTCGGTCTGGCCGTTGCCCTGCACGCCGGCGACCGCGAGCACTTCGCCGGGGCGCACGTCGAAGTCGACGCCGTCGACGACGATCGCACCGGTGGAGGTGAGAACTCGCAGCCCGCTGACCTTCAGGCCCCCCTCCCCGAGCGTCGGCGGCTCCTTCTGGACGGTGAGCTCGACGGCACGCCCCACCATGAGAGAGGCGAGCTCGGTGTTGGTGGCGGTCGGCGACGCTTCGCCGACGACCTTCCCGAGCCGGATGACGGTGATGCGGTCCGCGACCTCGCGGACCTCACGCAGCTTGTGTGTGATGAAGACGATGGAGGTGCCCTCGTCGCGCAGCTGGCGCATGATCGCCATGAGCTCGTCGGTCTCCTGCGGCGTCAGCACCGCAGTGGGCTCGTCGAAGACGAGGACCTTCGCGTCGCGCGAGAGCGCCTTGATGATCTCCACGCGCTGCTGCACGCCGACGGGAAGATCCCCCACGAGGGCGTCGGGGTCGATCTCGAACCCGAATCGCTGCGCGACCTCGCGCACGTGCGCGCGGGCGGCGTTCAGGTCGAGGCGTCCGAGCGCCTTGGTGCTCTCGTGCCCGAGCATGACGTTCTCGGCGACGGTGAAGACGGGGATGAGCATGAAGTGCTGGTGCACCATGCCGATGCCCGCGGCCATGGCGTCGCCGGGGCCGCGGAAGTTCTGGACGACGTCGTCCAGAAGGATCTCGCCCTCGTCGGCGCGATACAGGCCGTACAGCACGTTCATGAGGGTCGATTTGCCTGCGCCGTTCTCCCCCAGCAACGCATGGATCTCGCCGGGCCTGACCACCAGATCGATGTGGTCGTTGGCGACGAGGCTGCCGAATCTCTTGGTGATCCCGCGGAGCTCGAGCTTCATAGATGCACCCTACCTGGGGAGAAAATGCCTGTCGAAAGGCGTCGGAACGGGACTCGGGGCGAGCGGCTGGAAAGCCGCTCGCCCCGAGGTGGTGCGGTTCAGATCAAGAACCGGCGGGAGAGTTCTTCGAGGTCACCGTGATGGTTCCCGCGATGATGTCGTCCTGGAGCTTGGTCAGCTCGTCGGTCAGGCCCTCCGGCAGCTGCGACTCGAAGTCGTGGAAGCTCGAGAGCTTGACGCCCTCGTTCTTCAGCGTGCCGACGTACGGGGTCGGGTCGAACTCGCCCTTGGACGCGGCGACGGTCGCGTCGTAGACGGCGACGTCGATCGCCTTCATGATCGAGACCAGCGTGATGTCGGCGACGCTGTCGTCGGCGACGGCGAGGTCGCTGTCGACACCGAGCATGAGCGTGTTCTTCCCGCTGTCGGAGATGGCCGCGGCGGCGCTCTTGTAGATCGGGCCGCCCACGGGCAGGATCACGTCGACGCCCTGGTCGAGCACGCCCTGAGCGGTCTGCTTCGCGGTGTCGTTGGCGTCGAAGCCACCCGTGAACGAGCCCTCCTGCGTGTCGACGTTCCAACCGAAGAGCTGGACGTTCGCGCCCTTGTCCTCGTTGTACTTCTCGACGCCCATCGCGTAACCGTCCATGAAGACGGCGACCGAGGGGATCTGCATGCCGCCGAAGGTGCCGACCTTGTTGACGCCGTCCTTCGCGGACCACGCAGCTGCGGCGTAGCCACCGAGGTACGCAGCCTCAGCCGTGTTGAAGACCAGCGGCTTGATGTTGGGCGCGTCGGTCTTGCCGTCGAAGTCCGTGTCGGCGTAGTCGTCGATGATCGCGAAGTCGAGATCCGGGTTCGCGTTGGCGGCCTCGACGGTCGCGGCGGCGAGCTTGTAGCCGACGGCGATCACGAGGGTGCAGCCCTCAGAGATGGCGGTCTGCATGTTCGGCGTGTAGTCGTTGTCGTTGGTCGACTCGAACTCGAGCGGGGTGACGCCGAGCTCCTTGGCCGCCTTGTCCATGCCGTTCTTGGCCGACTCGTTGAACGACTTGTCGTCCCAGCCGCCCGCGTCGGAGACCAGACACGGCTTGAAGCCGTCGACGACGTCGGATGCGGAGCCGCTCGTCGTTTCGGTCGTGGGGGCGGAGCCACAGCCGGCCAGCAGCGCCGCGGTGGCCGCGATCGCCAGGCCGCTGAGCAGCGCCTTGGTCGTCGTCTTCTTCACGAGTCCTCCATCAAGAGACGTGGGAATGCCCCGGCTGTTCCGGGGACGGATGCGGCAACGTTACCTAATGTGACGCGCGCACGACGGGCCGATCGGCAGGCCGCAACGCAATGGTTACAAACGGCCCGTGACGCGGGTCTCGCTCGGGTGCGGCGCGCCGCCGCATCCGCTCTCAGAGCACGTCGCCTCGGCCGGTGAGTTTCAGCGCGTCGACGACCTGCTTGACCCGCTGCGCGTGCTCGGTCGTGGTGACCAGCAGGGCATCGGGGGTGTCGACGACGACGATGTCCTGCACGCCGATGAGGCTGATCACGCGCTGCGTCTGCGTCACCACGATGCCGCTGGACGCGTCGGAGAGGATGCGGGCGTGCTCGCCGAGCACGGCCAGGTCGTTCTTCCTGCCGTTCGAGACGAGCTTGGTGAGGCTCGCGAAGTCGCCCACGTCGTCCCAGTCGAAGTGGCCGGGGATGACGGCGAGCTTGCCCTTGGCGGCCGCGGGCTCGGCGACCGTGTAGTCGATCGCGATCTTCTTCAGGCTCGGCCAGATGCGATCGACGGCGGGGCCGCGGCGTTCGCGATCGTCCCAGGCCTCGGCGAGCTCGATGAGACCCGCGTGCAGCCCGGGCTCGTTCGCCTCGATCTCGGCCAGCAACACATCCGCGCGCGAGATGAACATGCCGGCGTTCCACGAATAGGCGCGGTCGGTGAAGTACTCCCGGGCCGTCGGGAGATCGGGCTTCTCGACGAAGCGCTCGACGAGAGCCGCTTCCGGGGCGCCGTCGATGATGAGTTCGTCGGCCTTCTTGATGTAGCCGAACCCGGTGGAGGGCTCCGACGGCTGGATGCCGATCGTGCAGATGTATCCGGCCCGAGCCACCGCGACCGCCTGGCGCACCGCGAAGTCGAAGACCCGAGAGCCTTGGATCACGTGGTCCGCGGCGAACGAGCCGATCACGACGTCGGGCTCGCGCCGCACCAGGATGGCCGCGGCGAGGCCGATCGCCGCGGTGGAATCGCGTGGCTCGGATTCGAGGAACACGTTCTTGTCGGGGATGCCGGGCAGTTGCTTCTCGACGGCAGCGCGGTGCGCACGCCCGGTGACGACCGCGATCCGGTCGTGGCCGGCCAGCGGCTCCAGACGGTCCCAGGTGTCGCGCAGCAACGTCTGTCCGGAGCCGGTCAGATCGTGCAGGAACTTCGGCGCGTCGGCCCGTGAGAGCGGCCAGAGCCTGCTGCCGATGCCGCCTGCCGGGATGACGGCGTAGAAACCCTCGATCTCATTCCCCATACCGGACACCCTATCCGCCGGTTGTGTCGGGCGAATGTCGCCGCGGCGACGCGGCACCGAGGAGGGCCACGCGCCGATTTATCTCGACGTCGAGATTGTTAGGTTCGCCTTAAGGGCGCCGTCGTGCTGCGGCGAATACACTGTCGGCAGCGCCCGCGTGACGCAGGGGACCAGCAAAAACCCCGAAGGGCAACGCCTGCCCCACCGTGTTCGATCAGGGAGGACGACCGTGGCTGCACCGGCACGCGTCACACCATCGCTCGCTCAGACGACGTCCAAGACGCCGCGCGGAACGTTGTACCGCGGCAACGAGGGCATGTGGTCCTGGGTCCTGCACCGAATCACAGGTGTGTCGATCTTCTTCTTCCTTCTCGTGCACGTGCTCGACACCGCCCTCATCCGCGTCTCCCCCGAGGCGTACGACGCGGTCATCGGCACCTACAAGAACCCCGTGATGGGCATCGGCGAGGTCGTGCTCGTGGCCGCGATCGCCTACCACGCCTACAACGGTCTGCGCATCATCGTCGTCGACTTCTGGTCGAAGGGCGCGCGCTACCAGCGTCAGCTCTGGTGGGTCGTGCTGGGCTTGTGGGCCGTCACGATGCTGGGCTTCGCCCCCCGCCACCTCATGAACGTCTTCGCCGCGACGGGAGGCGGTCACTGATGAGCGCGACGATCGCAGATCCCCGCAGTCCCTTCTCCGCCCCGCGGCGCCGGGGCCCGAACCTCGAGAAGTGGGGCTGGGTGTACATGCGCGCCTCGGGCCTGGTGCTCGTGGTGCTGATCTTCGGACACCTCTTCGTCAACCTCATGACGGGCGACGGGATCCACCAGATCGACTTCGCCTTCGTCGCCGGCAAGCTCTCCTCGCCGTTCTGGCAGTGGTGGGATGTCGCGATGCTCTGGCTCGCCCTCATCCACGGCGGCAACGGCATGCGCACGATCGTCAACGACTACGTCACGCACGCCACCACCCGGCGCGTGCTGGTCTGGGCCATCTGGATCGTGTCGGCCTTCCTGATCCTGCTCGGCACGCTCGTCGTCTTCACCTTCGACCCCTGCCTCGGCGTGACCAGCGACAGCGTGATGTGGGAGGTGTGCCAGTAGGCACGCCGCATCCCACGGATCAGAACAGACAAGAGGAATCCCACCTGTGAGCACTCACTCCACCGCGGACACCGTCGTCAAGGACGGTGTCTACTACCACCAGTTCGACATCGTGATCGTCGGCGCCGGCGGCGCCGGGATGCGTGCGGCGATCGAGGCCGGCCCCGGCGCGAAGACCGCCGTCATCTCCAAGCTCTACCCGACCCGCTCGCACACGGGTGCCGCGCAGGGCGGTATGGCCGCGGCCCTGGCGAACGTCGAAGAGGACTCGTGGGAGTGGCACACCTTCGACACGATCAAGGGCGGCGACTATCTCGTCGACCAGGATGCGGCGGAGATCCTCGCCAAGGAGGCCATCGACGCCGTCATCGACCTCGAGAACATGGGCCTGCCGTTCAACCGCACCCCCGACGGCAAGATCGACCAGCGTCGCTTCGGCGGCCACACCGCGGACCACGGCAAGAGCCCGGTCCGCCGCGCTTGTTACGCCGCCGACCGCACCGGGCACATGATCCTGCAGACGCTGTTCCAGAACTGCGTCAAGCTCGGCATCAACTTCTTCAACGAGTTCTACGTGCTCGATCTCGTCACGGTCGAAGACGGCGGCACCACCAAGGTCGCCGGCGTCGTCGCGTACGAGCTGGCCACCGGCGATCTGCACGTCTTCCAGTCGAAGGCCGTCGTCTTCGCCACCGGCGGCTTCGGCAAGATCTTCAAGACCACCTCCAACGCCCACACCCTCACCGGTGACGGTGTCGGCATCGTCTGGCGCAAGGGACTCCCGCTGGAGGACATGGAGTTCTTCCAGTTCCACCCGACCGGCCTCGCCGGTCTCGGCATCCTGCTGACCGAGGGAGCGCGCGGTGAAGGTGCCATCCTGCGCAACGCCTCCGGCGAGCGTTTCATGGAGCGCTACGCACCGACCATCAAGGACCTCGCCCCACGCGACATCGTCAGCCGCTGCATGGTGCAGGAGGTCGAGGAAGGACGCGGCGCCGGCCCCCACAAGGACTACGTGCTCCTGGACTGCACGCACCTGGGTGCAGAGGTGCTCGAGACCAAGCTCCCCGACATCACCGAGTTCGCCCGCACCTACCTCGGCGTCGACCCGGTCGTCGAGCCCGTGCCGGTCATGCCGACGGCGCACTATGCGATGGGCGGCATCCCGACCAACATCGAGGCCGAGGTCCTGAGCGACAACGACACCGTCGTTCCCGGTCTCTACGCCGCGGGTGAGTGCGCGTGCGTCTCGGTGCACGGCTCCAACCGTCTCGGCACCAACTCCCTGCTCGACATCAACGTGTTCGGCAAGCGTGCCGGGCGCAACGCGGTGACGTACGTGCAGAGCGGCGCGGAGTTCGTGCCGCTGCCCGAGGACCCCGCCCGCGAGGTGCGCGAGATGATCGAGGGTCTGCGCAACAACCCCGGCACGGAGCGCATCGCGGTGCTGCGCAAGACGCTCCAGGACGAGATGGACCGCAAGGCCCAGGTGTTCCGCACCGACCAGTCCCTCGGCGAGGTCATGCTCGTGATCGCCGAGCTGCGCGAGCGCTACAAGAACATCCACGTGGACGACAAGGGCAAGCGGTACAACACCGATCTGCTCGAAGCGGTCGAGCTCGGCTTCCTGCTCGACATCGCCGAGGTCGTCGCCGTCGCCGCGCGCAACCGCAAGGAGAGCCGCGGCGGTCACATGCGTGACGACTACCCGACGCGCGACGACGAGAACTACATGAAGCACACGATGTCCTACCTGTCGGGCGATGCGCACTCCTCCCACCCGGAGGACCACATCCGCCTCGACTGGAAGCCGGTCGTCTTCACCAAGAACGAGGCCGGGGAACTGCGCTACCCGCCGCTGGAGAGGAAGTACTGAGCATGGCCGCCACCGCCATCGCCGAGACCACCACCGAAGCCTCCCAGGTGCAGGAGACCAACGACTCCGGCATCCAGGCGTTCCTGGTCACCTTCATCGTGCGCCGGTTCAACCCGGAGCTGGACGAGGAGCCGCGCTGGGTCGACTACGACGTCGAGGTGTACTCCACCGACCGCGTGCTCGACGCCCTGCACAAGATCAAGTGGGAGGTCGACGGTTCGCTCGCCTTCCGCCGGTCGTGCGCACACGGCATCTGCGGCTCGGATGCCATGCGCATCAACGGTCGCAACCGCCTCGCCTGCAAGACGCTGATCAAGGACCTCGACATCTCGAAGCCGATCTACGTCGAGGCGATCAAGGGCCTGCCGCTGGAGAAGGACCTCATCGTCGACATGGAGCCCTTCTTCGCGTCCTACCGCGAGGTGCAGCCGTTCCTCATCGCGAACTCCACGCCCGAGAAGGGCAAGGAGCGCGTGCAGTCGATCGTCGACCGCGAGCGCTTCGACGACACCACGAAGTGCATCCTCTGCGCCGCGTGCACCTCGTCGTGCCCCGTGTTCTGGACCGACGGCCAATACTTCGGCCCCGCCGCCATCGTGAACGCGCACCGCTTCATCTTCGACTCGCGCGACGACGCGGGCGACGTGCGCCTGGACATCCTCAACGACAAGGAGGGGGTGTGGCGCTGCCGCACCACCTTCAACTGCACCGAGGCGTGCCCCCGCGGCATCCAGGTGACCAAGGCGATCGCCGAGGTCAAGCAGGCGGTCCTTCGCGGCTGACCGGATGCGGGGCCTCACCGCCCGATCTCGCTAGGGTGAGGGCGTGAGGCGAGCTGCGGAGAACGACGCCGACGCGCGATTTGTGCTGCCCCAAGACGAGAGCTCCCTGCGGGAGCGGTGGGACTCGGCGCAGGCGAACCTGCGCGAACGTCTCGATGAGCCGATCGAGAAGGCGACGGAACTCACCCGTCGCACCCTCGCCTGGTTCCCCATCCGGGTCTGGCGGCACTTCCTCCAGCACAACGGCTTCCTGTTGGCGGCGGGCGTCAGCTACCAGTCCCTGTTCGCGATCTTCGCCGGCATCTATCTCGCAGCGGCCGCCGTCGGGCTCTGGCTCGGCGGCGACGACGCAGCCGTGCACCAGCTGATCGACATCGTCAACAGCTACATCCCCGCCCTCATCAGCGAGAACGGGCTCATCAAACCGAGCCAGGTCGAGGCCGTCGCCTCGCAGAGCAGCGGGGGGCTGCTGCCGGTGACCGGGGCCATTGCTCTCGTGGTGGTCATCTGGACGGCCATCGGCTTCATCACCTATACCCGCCGCGCGGTGCGGGACACGTTCGGCCTCCCCTTCGACTCCCGCAGCTACCTCATGCTGAAGGCTCGGGACCTCCTGGCGGCCGCACTGTTCGGCATCGCGCTGCTCGCCGGCTGGGTGCTCGTGCAGATCACCACGTGGGCACTGGACCTGTTGGCCGGCATCCTGCAGTGGCAGCCGGACTCCACGTGGTCGACCATCCTCGCGCGCGCACTCAGCCTGGTAGTCGCGTTCCTGGTCAACGCCGTCGCACTCGCCCTTCTCTTCCGTTTCCTCACCGGTACGTCGCTGCGCTGGCGTCGCATCTGGCCGGGATCGATCCTCGGCGGCGCTGCTCTCGCCCTGCTGCAGGTGGGCGCGGGCCTCCTGCTGCGCTACACGCCGAGCAATCCGCTCATTGCGACCTTCGCCATCTTCATCGGCTTCCTTCTGTGGTTCCGCATCACCGGCATCGTGATCCTCGTGGCGGCGGCATGGATCGCGGTGTCCACCTCCGACCGCGACCTGCCGCTGGTCGAGTTGAGCGACGCCGAGCGCGAAGCACTCGAAGTGCACGCGCTGTCGGTCGCCGCGCAGGTGCGCCTGCGCGAGGCGCGCGAGCGCGCCCGTCACGCGTCGTGGTGGCAACGCCCCGCCGCCCGACGCCGGGTCCAGCGAGCAGCGCAGGAACGGGATGCGGCCGCCGCCGCCGTCGCGGCGCTCACCACGCGGCCGGGGTTGCGGCACCTCCTCGACTGAGCATCCGTGTCGGTGGCTCCGGATACGCTGAAAGACGTGTCACGAACCCTCCGCATCGCCTCTGTCAACGTCAACGGAATCCGCGCCGCGGTGAGAAACGGCATGGCCGGCTGGCTCGACACCGCGGGAGTCGACATCCTGACCCTGCAGGAGGTACGCGCCGAGCTCACCCACCTCGAGAGCGCGCTGCCGGGGTGGGAGCTCGTGCACGACGAGTCGCTGAGCAAGGGGCGCTCCGGAGTGGCGGTGGCCAGCCGCATCCCGATCACCGCATCCCGCATCGAGCTGGGCGACGAGGACGTCGACTCGCGCGGCCGCTGGATCGAGGCCGACGTCGAGGTCGACGGCGAGCAGCTCACGGTGGTCAGCGCCTATGTGCACTCCGGCGAAGACGGTACTCCCCGCCAGGACGCGAAGTACGGATTCCTCGACGCGATGAGCGTCCGCCTCGCGGAGCTGGCGCAGGACGACGCGCTCGCGCTCGTCACCGGAGACCTGAACGTCGGGCACCGCCCGCTCGACATCAAGAACTGGCGCGGCAATCAGAAGAAGGCGGGATTCCTCCCCCGCGAGCGCTCGTACTTCGACCGTTTCTTCGGCGATGCCGGCTCTCTGGTGACCGGCGTCGACGGGGTCGAGGGCGTCGGTCTCGGCTGGGTCGATGTGGGGCGCCGGTTCGCCGGCGAGGTCGACGGCCCCTACACCTGGTGGTCCAACCGCGGCCAGGCGTTCGACAACGACACGGGGTGGCGGATCGACTACCACATGGCCACTCCCGCCCTCGCGACGCGTGTGGCCGATTACCGGGTCGCGCGTGCCGCGTCGTACGCCGAACGGTGGAGCGACCACGCTCCCGTGGTGGCCGACTACCGCCTGGGCGACTGAGGGGCGACGGCGCACCGCATCCGGGTCCGTAGAATCGACGGGTGAGCAAAGCGCGCCTGTACTCCGGAATGCAGCCCTCGGCCGACTCTCTCCAGATCGGCAACTACATCGGGGCCCTGCTGCAGTGGCGCGACCTGCAGGAGTCGTACGACGCGTTCTTCTCCGTCGTCGACCTGCATGCGCTCACCCAGCCGAACGACCCGGCAGAGCTCCGCGCGAAGACCCGGCGCACGGCCGCTCAGTACATCGCCGCCGGAATCGAGCCGTCGAAGTCGGCGCTGTACGTGCAGTCGCACGTTCCCGCGCACGCCGAGCTGGCGTGGGTCCTGTCGACGATCACCGGCTTCGGCGAGGCCGGGCGGATGACGCAGTTCAAGGACAAGTCGCAGCGCTACGGCAGCGACGCGACCAATGTGGGCCTGTTCACCTACCCGGTGCTCATGGCGGCCGACATCCTGCTGTACCAGACCAACGTGGTCCCCGTGGGAGACGACCAGAAGCAGCACGTCGAGCTGACCCGCGACCTGGCCGAGCGTTTCAACGCGCGCTACGGCAAGACGTTCACGGTGCCGACGCCCGTCATCCAGCAGGACACGGCTCGCATCTACGATCTGCAGAACCCGACGTCGAAGATGTCGAAGTCGGCGGAGTCCGATGCGGGTGTGCTGTGGCTGCTGGACGATCCGGCGGTCAGCGCGAAGAAGATCATGCGCGCGGTGACCGACTCCGAGGGTGTGGTGCGCTACGACCGCGAGACCAAGCCGGGTGTGTCGAACCTGCTCGTGATCTTCGCCGCTCTCACGGGCCGGCAGATCCCCTCCATCGAGGACGAGTTCGCGGGCCGCGGTTACGGCGACTTCAAGAAGGCGCTGGCGGAGGTCGTCGTGTCGGAGTTCGGCCCGGTGCGCGAGCGCGCCCTGGCCATGCTCGACGATCCGGCCGAACTCGACCGCGCCCTGGCCGTCAACGCTCAGAAGGCCTCGGCCGTGGCTGAGCAGACCCTCGGCGACGTCTACGACCGCATCGGCCTGCTCCGCCGCAGCTGACCCCCGCCGCCCGCGCACGGCCGCGGGCGGCGGTATGCGGGATTGCCTGACGACCCGAACTCCTGCAGAACCGCGCCGCCGGCCCGACTAGACCGGCGAAAGCGACGGATTGCAGGAGTTCGGGCACACGGCGGCGAGCCCCGAGTAACCGGAACGGGCACCGGCTCGGTCGTCGCATGCGCAGCGCGGCGATGGCCGCATCCGGTCCGAACTCCTGCAGAACCGCGCCGCCGGCCCGGCTGGACCGGCGAAAGCGACGGATTGCAGGAGTTCGGGCACCTCACGCCTCGCGCGGCGGATGCGGGCGACGACACAGTCACCTGCGAGCCTGCGTCCGCCTCGCCGCATCACGAATGGCGTCGTTCAGTCGTTCCCTCTGCTGCGACCCCCGCGCCGCTGACGAGCGAGTACCGCGCGGAGAGCGGCGCGCACCGCATCCGGGCGGTGGAAGACGTCCTCTGCAAGGATTCGGATCGTCACATAGCCCAACTCGGCCGCGGCGAGGTCTCGGCGCCGATCGCGGATCTGCTGTGAGACGTCACCGTGGAACGCGCGACTGTCACACTCCACGATGAGCCATTCATCGACGAGCAGGTCCACCCTCCCCACTCCCCGAAGCCGGACCTGCAGCGCGGGGCGGTATCCCAGGCTCCGCAGCATCAGCCGCACGAGCGTCTCCGTGCCCGCCTCGGCCCGAGCATCGACGAGCGCGCGCAGAGCCCGGTAGCGCCGCGGAAGCCGGTCGAAGATCGCGTCGAGCTCGTCAGCACCGATCAGCCCGAGATGCAGCGCACTGTCGAGGCTCGCGACGGCGACTCTGGGCGACTGACAGCAGCACGCCTGGGCGAGCGCCTCCACCAGATCGGCGTGGAGATCCGCCCGCGCGCACGCGGACTCACGCCAGTGCGCACGTATGTCGCGGTGACGGCGCGGCAAGCGCGAGTCCGCACGATCGAACTGCAGATGGGTCTCGCCGTCCGACAGGACGAAGACGCCGAGCGCACCGAGCAGCGACAAGCAGTCGAGACGTCCACCCGCGCGGGCAGCGACCAGGTGTCGCTCATCGATGCCGCCCCAGACGTACCGACCGCGTCGTACCCGGATGAGGTCGCCACAGTCGACCGCGCGCCGAATCATCGCACGGGTGTAGCCACGCAGCCGCAGCTCGGCGGTGCGCAGGTATGTGGGCGACGACAGCAGCATGTCGACAGCCTCACCGCACGCGCCGACCATTCGTCGACGAGAGCCCGTGGTGCGAGGAACTCGCCGTAAGGCACGGCCCGTGGAGGACTCTCCGAGCGCAGAACGGTCTCGATGGCAGAGCCCGCTCGGCCCGAACTCCTGCAAAACCCGCCGCGCCAGGCCGGCGAGAGCCGCCGACGCCCGATGTGCAGGAGTCCGGTACGGAGCAGCGGGCGCAGGGCACGGCGGCACCCAACGCGCGCCCGAGGGAGCCGGCTCGGCCCGAACTTCTGCAAAACCCGCCGCGCCAGGCCGGCGGGAGCCGCCGACGCCCGATGTGCAGGAGTCCGGTACGGAGCAGCGGGCGGAGGGGACGGCGGCACCCAACGCGCGCCTGAGGGAGCCGGCTCGGCCCGAACTCCTGCAAAACCCGCCGGGCGAGGCCGGCGGGAGCCGCCGACGCCGGATGTGCAGGAGTTCGGGTCGTGATGCGGCGCCGTGCGCGATGCGTGCCCGCCCGGGCCGGTAGACGTGGCGGGGTCAGCAGCAGGCGGGGGTCAGCCGCCGGCGAGGGCGTCGACGGCGAAGCGGATGTGGCGCTCGGCGAGGTCGGCGGCGGTCGCACCGTCGTGTCGCTCGATGGCGTCGAGCAGCTCCACGTGCTGCGCGTGCAGGATCGCGGCCAGCCCCTCCCAGTCCCGGTAGTCGCGGAGGGCGTTGAGGATGCGGCTGCTCAGCGACTCCCGGATTGCCACGGTCATCGAGGCGACGAGACGGTTGCCGCCGGCCTGTGCGATCGCGACGTGAAAGGCGGTGTCGGTGTCGTTGTACTCCGCAGGACCGAGCCCGGCGACGGCGCCCGCGTCGAGCGCCGTGCGGATCGCTGCGATCGCCTCGGCATCCGCGTTCCGCGCGGCGAGTTCGGCGCTCGATCGTTCGAGCACGATGCGTGCCTCGATGACGTCGGGGTAGGGGTAGTTCGCGAGAGCGGCGTGCAGCCGCAGGAAGCGGGTGAGCGCGGCGTCCGGCAGCGCGGCGACGAACGTCCCCGCGTCGGCGCCCGCACCGACCTGGGCGCGCAGCACGCCCTGCCCCTCGAGCACGCGCACGGCCTCGCGGACGCCCGCGCGGCTCACCCCCAGACGTGCGGCGAGCTCGCGCTCCGAGGGGAGCGGGTCGTCGACCTGGAGAGACCCCGACATGATCTGGTCCTCGATCGCCTGGATGACGAGTTCGTGCGCGCGACTGCGCTGAACGGGTGTCCATTCCGGGGTGCGCTGATCTGTCACCGGGGTATCCTCTCGCCTTCGAGCCGAACGCAACCGGCGGGTTGACGTCGCCGAGGCCGGGGTCTACTGTACCGCAGAGGTCAGACCAATCGATACGCCCTCTGCGCCGCGTAATCCACCTCGAAGGACGATGATGAGCCCCGTCAGCCGACAGCTCCCCGATCCGCGCGAACTGCTCGAACTCATGCAGTTCAAGAAGCCGGATCTGAACTCCAAGCGTCGCCGTCTCGCCGCGGCCCTCACGATCGACGATCTCCGGCAGATCGCGAAGCGCCGCACCCCGAAGGCCGCCTTCGATTACACCGACGGCGCGGCGGATGGTGAGATCTCGCTGCAGCGGGCCCGCCAGGCGTTCCGCGACATCGAGTTCCACCCCTCGATCCTGCGCGACGTGTCACGGGTCGACACCAGCACGACGATCTTCGGCGGCGCCTCCGCCCTCCCCTTCGGCATCGCGCCGACCGGCTTCACGCGGCTCATGCAGACGGAGGGCGAGTACGCGGGCGCCGCCGCCGCCGGTGCCGCCGGCATCCCCTTCACCCTCTCGACGCTCGGGACGACATCGATCGAGAACGTGAAGGCGACCAACCCGAACGGCCGCAACTGGTTCCAGCTGTACGTCATGCGCGACCGCGACATCTCCTACGGCCTCGTCGAGCGGGCCGCCAAGGCGGGCTTCGACACCCTGTTCTTCACCGTCGACACCCCCGTCGCCGGTGCGCGCCTGCGCGACAAGCGCAACGGATTCTCCATCCCGCCGCAGCTGAGCGTCGGCACGATCGTCAACGCGATCCCCCGTCCCTGGTGGTGGTTCGACTTCCTCACCACGCCGAAGCTGGAGTTCGCGTCACTGACCACCACCGGCGGCACCGTCGGCGAACTGCTCGACAACGCGATGGACCCGTCGATCTCCTTCGAGGACCTCGACGTCATCCGCTCACTGTGGCCGGGGAAGATCGTGATCAAGGGCGTGCAGAACGTTCCGGATGCGCGGCGGCTCGTCGATCTCGGCGTCGACGGCCTCGTCCTGTCGAACCACGGCGGCCGCCAGCTCGACCGGGCTCCGATCCCGTTCCATCTGCTGCCCGAGGTGGTGCGCGAGGTCGGCCGCGACACCGAGATCGCGATCGACACGGGGATCATGGACGGCGCCGACATCGTCGCCTCGATCGCGATGGGGGCGAAGTTCACCCTCATCGGGCGGGCGTACCTCTACGGGCTCATGGCGGGCGGTCGGGCCGGTGTCGACCGGGCGATCGCCATCCTCGCAGAGCAGGTCGAGCGCACCATGAAGCTGCTCCAGGTGAGCGAGCTCGCCGAGCTGACACCGGCTCACGTGACCCAGTTGCAGCGCCTCACACCGCGCGCCGCGAGCGACGTGCGGGTCTGACGCGCACGGTAGCGTGACGGGATGCAGCCCGTCGTCCTCCGCACCGCACGCCTCGAGCTCTCGGTGCCGACCGCATCCGACGCCCAGGCCATCTACGACGCGTGCCAGGATCCAGCCATCGGGCATTTCACGACCGTGCCCTCGCCGTACCTGCGCGCGTACGCCGACGAATTCGTGGCGCAGACCGCTGAACGCTGGGACGACCTCTCGCACGCCACGTGGGCGATCCGCCTCGATGGCGCGCTGTCGGGGATGATCGGCCTGCACCATCTGCACGAGACGGGATCTGCGGAGCTCGGCTTCTGGGTGACGGCCGAGGCGCGCGGTCACGGCATCGTGCGGGAGGCGTCGGAGGCCGTCATCGACTGGGGCTTCTCGACCGACGCGCTCGCGCTCGTGCGCCTGGAGTGGCGCGCCGCCGTGGGGAACACGGCGTCCGCTCGGGCTGCCCAGGCGCTGGGCTTCCGGTTCGAGGGGACTCTGCGCCAGGCACTGCGCAACGGCCACGGAGAGCGCAGCGACGGGTGGATCGCGAGTCTGCTGGCGACGGATGATCGCACGCGGCAGGAGTGGCCGATAGCCCTCTGACGCCGTCGGCGGTGCATGGCAGGATGTCGCCATGCCCGAGATGCCGGAGGTCCAGGGACTCGTCGACTTCCTCGGCGCGCGCCTGACGGGCCTTTCGATCGCCCAGGCCCGGGTCAGTGCGATCTCCGCGCTGAAGACCTACGACCCGCCGATCGACGTCATCGTCGGCGCCCACGTCGAATCGGTCGCCCGCCACGGCAAGTTCGTCGACATCGCGACGGATGCGGGAGTGCACCTCGTCTTCCACCTGGCGAAGGCGGGCTGGCTGCGCTGGCACGACACCCTGCCGACGACCGTGATCAAACCGGGCCGCTCCCCCATCGCACTGCGAGTGGGCTTCGCCGACGGCTCGGGGTTCGATCTGACCGAGGCCGGCACGAAGAAGTCGCTCGCCGTGTCGGTGGTGCGCGACCCCGCCGATGTTCCCGGCATCGCCCGACTCGGCCCTGATCCGCTGGACCCCGCCTTCACGCGTGACGCGCTGGCGGCGCTTCTCGCGGGACGCCGCACGCAGATCAAGGGGGTGCTGCGGGATCAATCGATCATCGCCGGGATCGGCAACGCGTACTCCGACGAGATCCTCCATGTCGCGCGGCTCTCGCCGTACGCGCTGGCTGCCACGCTCGGCGATGCCGAGATCGACACCCTGTACACCGCGACGATCGAGACCCTGCGCGATGCGGTCGAGGCCGCATCCGGAAAACCGCCGGCCGAGCTCAAAGACGCCAAGCGCCGTGGGATGCGGGTGCATGGCCGGCATGGCGAGGCGTGCCCGGTGTGCGGCGACGTCGTGCGGTCGGTGTTCTTCGCCGACAACTCGCTCGAGTACTGCGCCACGTGCCAGACCGGCGGCAAGGTGCTGGCGGATCGGCGCCTGTCGCGGCTGTTGAAGTGAGGGACGTGTCGGTGCATGTCCGGGAATGAAACGGACCATCCGGCGTTGACTAGACTCAGTGCAGAACGTGCTCCGGGGTCGGTGAGAATCCGAACCGGCGGTGACAGTCCGCGAGCGTGATCCTCCGCGAGGAGGGGATCGCCGATCCGGTGGAATTCCGGGACCGACGGTGATGCGACGAAGGTCGCGAGTCCGGATGGGAGGCGCACGAGCGCTCAGCGGCGTGTCCGCGAGCGCCGCGACGGCTACCCGGAGCCCGCCGATCAGGAGGCCCGAGACATGCCGGTGAGCGAGACCGAAGAACGCGCCATGGCGCGAGCGCTGGAGCTTGCCCGGCGAGGCCCCATCGGCGTGAACCCGCAGGTGGGCGCCGTGCTCCTCTCCCCCGACGGGGACGTCATCGCCGAGGGCTGGCACCACGGCGCCGGAACGGCCCACGCCGAGGTCGACGCGCTGTCGCAGGCGGATCCGGATGCGGTGCGCGGCGCGACCGCCGTGGTCACCCTCGAGCCGTGCAACCACACCGGCCGCACCGGACCGTGCGCACTCGCGCTCATCGAGGCGGGCGTCGCCCGGGTCGTCTACGCGATGAGCGATCCCACCCCGACCGCATCCGGCGGTGCCGAGCGCCTGCGCGCGGCCGGCGTCGAGACCGAGTCCGGCGTGCTCGCGGACGAGGCGCAGGAACTGCTGGCCTCGTGGGCACAAGCGCAGCAACTGGGACGCCCGCACGTCACCCTGAAGTGGGCGCAGAGTCTCGACGGCCGCGCCGCGGCGGCCGATGGCTCCAGCCAGTGGATCACCGGCTCCGAGGCTCGCGAGGACGTGCACCGCAGGCGCGCGGGCGCCGACGCGATCATGGCGGGCACCGGCACCGTCCTCGCGGACGACCCGGCGCTGACAGCGCGCACACCCGACGGCGAGCTACGGCCGACCCAGCCGCGACCCGTCGTGGTCGGCGAACGCGACATCCCCGCCGACGCGGCCGTGCACCGCCACCCGAAGAAGCCCTGGCATCTGCGCACGCGCGATCTGCACGAGGTCCTGGCCACCCTGCACGAGCGTGGCATCCAACGGGTGTTCGTGGAGGGCGGCCCGCACCTGCAGAGCGCTCTGCTGCGCGAGGGCCTCGTGGACGAACTGTTGACCTACGTCGCTCCCGTGCTGCTCGGCGGCGACCGCGTCGCCCTCGACGACCTCGGCGTCGCCGACATCTCCCAGGCGCGTCGTCTGCAGCTGATCGAGACCCGCCGACTCGGCGACGATCTGCTGCTCATCTCGCGGCCCGCCGCATCCGCAGACGAATCCGCCTCCGATCGAGAAGGAGCCCACTGATGTTCACCGGGATCGTGGAAGAGATCGGCACCGTCACGCACACGGAGCCCTCGGGCGACGGCGTACGCCTGACGGTCACCGCCCCTCGAGCGGTATCGGATGCGGCGCACGGCGACTCGATCTCCGTGTCGGGCGTGTGCCTCACGGTCGTCGATCAGGGCGAGGACTGGTTCACGGCCGACGTCATGCGCCAGACGCTCGACGTCACCGCGATCGGCGGTGTCGCTGCGGGGACGCCCGTCAACATCGAGCGCGCGACGGCCGCCGGCGGACGCCTGGGCGGCCACATCGTGCAGGGTCACGTCGACGGCACGGGGCCGCGTGCTCGAGGTGCGCCCCGGCACCGAGTGGCGGGTCATCCGCGTCTCGCTGCCCCGAGACCTGGCCCCTCTCGTGGTCGACAAGGGATCGATCGCCCTCGACGGCGTCTCCCTCACGGTGAGCGCCGCCAGCGACCCGTCGGTCGAAGAGGCCTGGTTCGAGGTGTCGCTGATCCCCGAGACGCTCGCCGCCACCACGCTCGGCGAGCGCGTCGCGGGCGACGTCGTCAATCTGGAGACCGACATCCTGGCGCGCCACGTGCAGCGGCTGCTGGCCTTCGCCCCCGCAACGGAAGGTGGCTCGCGATGAGTCTGAGTTCCATTCCCGAGGCCCTCGAGGCCCTCGCCGCCGGTCGCCCGGTGATCGTCGCCGACGACGAGAACCGTGAGAACGAGGGCGACGTGATCCTCTCGGCACAGCTCGCGACCCCCGAGTGGATCGCGTGGACGGTGCGCTGGTCGAGCGGCTTCATCTGCGCGCCCATGCCCGCGGAGTGGGCGGACCGCCTGGATCTTCCTCCCATGGTCGAGGTGAACCAGGATGCGCGCGGCACCGCGTACACGGTGAGCGTCGATGCCGCATCCGGTGTCTCGACGGGCATCAGCGCCGCCGACCGCGCGCACACGCTGAACGTGCTGGCGGATCCCGCATCCGCGCCGTCCGCGGTGAACCGTCCGGGCCACATCCTGCCGCTGCGCGCGGTCGACGGCGGCGTGCGCGAGCGCGGCGGCCACACCGAGGCGGCTGTCGACCTCATGCGTCTTGCGGGACTCGAGCCCGTCGGCGCGATCGCCGAGATCGTCGACGAGGACGGCAGCATGATGCGCCTTCCCGGTCTCATGGCACTCGGCGAGCGCGACGGCATCCCCGTCATCACGATCGAGCAGCTCGTCGGCTACCTGGACGACGTAGACCCGCGCGAGGAGCCCTCGGCCGCTGCGTTCCACCGCCGGCGGGTGAGCCTGCGCGCCGAGGCGACGGTGCCCACCTCGCACGGCGAGTTCCGCTTCCTCGCGTACAAGGACCGCGTGACGGGCACGGATCACCTGGCCGTCGTCAAGGGCGAGCTCGAGGATGCGCCGCTCGTGCGCGTGCACTCGGAATGCCTGACCGGCGAGGCTTTCGGGTCGCTGAAGTGCGAGTGCGGGCCGCAGCTGGATGCGGCGCTCGACCGCATCGAGAAAGACGGCGGCGTCGTGGTGTACATGCGCGGCCACGAGGGCCGCGGCATCGGTCTCATCAACAAGCTGCGCGCCTACAACCTGCAGGAGCGGGGTCTGGACACGGTCGACGCGAACCTGGCGCTCGGCCTTCCCGCCGATGCGCGTGACTACGCCGCCGCCGCAGGCATCCTCGCCGACCTCGGCGTCGAGCGGGTGCGCCTTCTGACCAACAACACCGACAAGGTCACGCAGCTGCGCGCCCTCGGCCTCGACGTCGTCGAGCAGGTTCCGCTGCTCGTGGGCGTCGGCCCCAACAACCACCAGTACCTCGCAACCAAGCGCGACCGGATGGGACACATCATCGCGGACGAGGACCTCACCGAAGCGCTCGCGCAGATGAAGGAGAACCGATGAGCGGCCACGGCGCCCCCCAGCAGACCGAGATCGACGCCCGCGGCCTTCGCGTCGTCATCGTCGCCGGCACCTGGCACGAGACGATCAGCGACGGACTCATCGCCGGCGCGGAGCGGGTGCTCACCGCATCCGGCGCCGACTACTCGCTCGTGCGCGTCGCGGGGTCCTTCGAGCTCCCCGTCGTCGCCAAGGCGGCGCTGGAATCCGGCGCCGACGCGGTCGTCGCCCTCGGTGTGATCATCCGCGGCGGCACGCCCCACTTCGAGTTCGTCTCGTCCGCGGCGACCGACGGCCTGACCCGCGTCGCCCTCGACACCGGCAAGCCGGTCGGCTTCGGGGTGCTGACGCTCGACGACGAGAAACAGGGACTCGATCGCGCGGGGCTCGCCGGCTCGAAGGAGGACAAGGGTGCGGAGGCGGCGGATGCGGCGCTGCGCACGGCCCTCACGGTGCGCGAACTCCGCGGCTGAACGGCACCGGGGCACCAACCTTCAGTAATACATAAGGTATGGTGGCGGGCATGGAGATCCTGCGTCACATCGTCGTCCTCGTGCACCTCGTCGGCTTCGCCATCCTCTTCGGAGCATGGGTCGTGGAGGCCGCGAGCCGCCGCATCCGCATCACCCGACTCATGAGCCTGGGCATGACCATCGCCGCGGTCGCCGGCCTCGCCCTCGCCGCACCGTGGGGCACCGATCACGACATGAACTACGTCAAGATCGGCGTCAAGCTCGTCGTGCTGCTGGTCATCGCCGCGCTTCTGGGGATCGGCTCGGCCCGTCAGCGTCGCACCGACTCGCTGCCCGCGGCGATCTTCTGGCCGATCGGCGTCCTCACCCTCGCCAACGCCGCCATCGCGGTCCTCTGGCGCTGAGAGGTTCGCGTCCCGGCCCGCCACGGCGCCGGGACGCGAACCTGGGCGTAAACTGAGTGTTCGTGCGCCGGCCACACCGCCGACGCCCCGGTGACCCAGCGATGTGACGCCCGGTGCACCACCCCCGCCCGAGCACTCGCCGCCGGCGCGTTCCCACGAGGACGCCTCTCGCTCTTCCGACAGGTCTGTCCTCCCCCCATGTCTTCTGCCACTGCAACGGCTCCCGCGAACTCCCGCGCCCGCGTCATCACCGCGAGCCTCGTGGGAACCACCATCGAGTTCTACGACTTCTACGCTTACGCGACCGCGGCCGTCCTCGTCTTCCCGATCCTCTTCTTCCCGACCGGAGACGACACCACCTCCCTGCTCGCCTCGTTCGGCGTCTTCGGCGCGGCGATGATCGCGCGTCCGATCGGGGCTTTCGTCTTCGGCCACTTCGGCGACCGCTTCGGCCGCAAGGCGACGCTCGTCGCCTCGCTGCTCACGATGGGGGTGGCGACCTTCCTCATCGGATGCCTGCCCACCTACCAGGTGGTCGGATGGTGGGCGGCGCTTCTGCTGCTCGTGCTGCGCCTGGCGCAGGGCTTCGCACTCGGCGGCGAGTGGTCGGGCGCGGCGCTGGTCGCGACGGAGAACGCACCGAAGGGCAAGCGCGCCTGGTACGGCACCTTCCCTCAGCTCGGCGCCCCGATCGGCTTCATCATCGCCAACACCATCTTCCTGGCGATCAACTTCGCGCTCCCGCATCCCGACGGCACCGCGCAGCGCTCCGAGGCGTTCCTGGCCTGGGGATGGCGCGTGCCGTTCCTGTTCTCGGCCGTCATGGTGATCATCGGCCTCTGGGTGCGTCTGCGCCTGGTCGAATCCGACACCTTCCAGAAGGCGGAGAAGAAGGGCGCGCTGCGCAGGTTCCCTCTGGGCGAGGTCATCCGCGGGCACTGGCGTGCCCTCATCCTGGGCACGTTCATCATGCTCGCGACGTACGTGCTGTTCTATCTGATGACGAACTTCACCCTGACCTACGGCACCAAGCCCACCCTCGCGGGCGCGGAAGCGGCGGCACAGGCATCCGGCACGGCGTTCGACGCGGGGGTGTACGTCGCGGGTCAGGGCTTCGGGTACATCGACTTCGTGATCATGCAGATCATCGGCGTCGTGTTCTTCGGGATCTTCACGCTCCTGTCGGGACCTGTCGCCGATGCCATCGGACGCCGCAAGCTCCTCATCTGGATCACGGCCGCCATCATCGTGTTCGGGCTCACGTTCAACCTGTTCCTCCTGCCCATGACCGACCCGAAGTTCACGGGCGCGCTCACACAGGCCTTCCTGGTGTTCGGCTTCATGCTCATGGGCGCCACGTTCGGGCCGATGGGGGCACTGCTGCCGGAGCTGTTCCCGACGAACGTGCGCTACACCGGCTCCGCGATCTCGTACAACGTCGCCTCGATCCTCGGTGCGGCCGTCGCGCCGTCGATCGCGCTCGGGCTGTGGACCGCCGCCGGTGGTCAGCCGTGGCTCGTGGGCCTGTATCTGTCGGGGTCGGCGGTGCTGACACTGATCGCCCTGATCCTGTCCAAGGAGACCCGCGACATCGACTACGACGAGAACCTCGGCCTCGGCGAGACCGCTTCGCTGTAGCCGCCGCATCCCTCTCCTCCTCCGCGAGACTGCACTTTCAGCACGAGATCACGGGGTTTACCCGTGATCTCGTGCTCGAAATGCAGTCTCGCGGTGTGTACACCGAGGCGGCGACCGCGGCGTGCGAGCGGAGGTACGGTCGAGGGAGGAAATCCCGCCGATCGAGGTCGCCCATGTCCAGCCCCGCTCCCGCCCGTCGCAGTCCGTTCGCGCGCCCGAAGAAGGATGACGGACCGCGCGCCAGCCTGCGCCAGCTGCTCCCGTTCCTCTTCGAGCACAAACGGGTGCTCGTGGTGGTCACCGTGCTCAGCATCGTGGCCGCGGTCACGACGCTCGGTCAGCCGCTGCTGGTGGGCGAGCTGATCGCCCGCGTGCAGGCGAACGAGGGACTCGGGCTGCTGGTGTGGGGGCTGGTCGCGTTGGTCATCGGATCGTCGCTGGTGTCCGGCTATCAGCATTACCTGCTGCAGCGCACCGGCACGGCCGTCGTGTTCTCGAGCCGCCGCCGACTCATCGCCCGCATCCTTCACCTTCCGATCCGTGAGTTCGACGCCCGGCGCACCGGCGACCTCGTCTCGCGGGTCGGAACCGACACCACGCTGCTCTACGCGGTGCTCACGCAGGGACTCGCCGACTCGGTCGGCAACGTACTGATCTTCGTCGGCGCGGTCATCGCGATGCTCCTGATCGATCCCCTGCTTCTCCTGCTCATCCTCGTCGTCATCGGCGCCTCGATCGCCGTCGTCGGCGTCCTCAGCGGACGCATCCGCCGCGCGACCCGTGAGCAGCAGGAGACGGTCGGCGAGCTCGCCTCGGGCGTGGAGCGCGCGGTCGGATCGATCCGCACGGTGCGCGCAGCCGGCGCCGGCGACCGCGAGCAGGCGAGCTTGGAAGGGGTCGCGAAGCGCGCGTACGGCAGCGGCGTGCGTGTCGCGAAGGCCTCGGCGCTCGTGGTGCCGGTCGCCGGCGTCGCGCTCCAGCTCTCGCTTCTCGTCGTCCTGGGCGTCGGCGGTTTCCGCGTGGCGTCGGGCGCGATCACGATCGCGAGCCTCGTCACCTTCGTGATGTTCCTCTTCTTCCTCGTGCAGCCGCTCGGCTCGTTCTTCGGCGCGATCACCTCCGTGAGCCAGGCGCTGGGCGCGCTCGGCCGCATCCAGGAGGTCCTGGATCTGCCGACCGAGACGCAGGATGACGCCCGGATCGCGGCCCACGCCATCCCGGCGACGGATGTGGACGCCGCCGACATCGCGGTGGAGTTCCGCGACGTGCACTTCCGTTACCCGGCGGCCGTCGCCGCAGCGCGCGCCAAGACCGAGGCGGAGGCGCGTGCGCTCCTCGAAGTGGCCCGCGTGGACACGTCGGCACTGGAGGCGGTCGCAGATGACGCCGGCGACGTGCTGCGCGGCGTCTCGCTGCGCGTGCCACGGGGCTCGCGGGTCGCACTGGTGGGCCCGTCGGGCGCGGGCAAGAGCACGACCCTCGCCCTCATCGAGCGGTTCTACGACCCGACCGCGGGCGCCATCCTGCTCGGGGGTCGCGACATCCGGACCCTCGACCGCGGGGAACTGCGCGCGCAGCTGGGCTACGTGGAGCAGGACGCCCCGACGCTCGCGGGCACGCTCGGCGACAACCTGCGTCTGGCCTCGCCCGACGCGAGCGACGAGGCGTGCGAGGCCGTCCTGCGCGCCGTGAACCTCGGCGAGGTGCTGGACCGCTCACCCGAGGGCCTCGCCGCGCCCGTCGGCGAGGGCGGCGTCATGCTCTCCGGCGGTGAGCGTCAGCGCCTGGCGATCGCCCGCGCACTGCTGGCTGCTCCCCCCATCCTTCTGCTCGACGAATCGACCTCGTCGCTCGACGGATTGAACGAGCAGCGGATGCGGGAGGCGATCGACGCCGTCGCCGAGGGGCGCACCCTCATCGTGATCGCGCACCGGCTGTCGACCGTCGTCGACAGCGACCTGATCGTGGTGATGGACCACGGCCGGGTCGTCGGCGCGGGCACGCATTCCGAGCTCGTGACCGACGTACCGCTGTACCGCGACCTCGCCAAGCACCAGCTCCTGGTCTGACGCCCGCGGCCGGGCGGCGGTCAGGCGCGCGCGAGGCGGTACCGCAGGGAGGCGAGCTCGGCGCGCAGAGCCGAAGGGATGCGGTCGCCGAAGGTGTCGAAGAACTCCTCGGTCAGCTCCGCCTCCGCCAGCCACGACTCGGCGTCGATCGCGAACAGCTCCGCCAGATCCGCATCCGTGACGTCGGTCCCCTCGAGGTTGAGGTCCTCGGGGCGGGGCAGCCGGCCGATCGGGCTGGGCTCGGCCGGCACCTCGGACTCGAGACGACGCACGATCCACTCCAGCACGCGCACATTGTCACCGAAGCCCGGCCAGAGGAACCGGCCGTCGGCGCCGCGGCGGAACCAGTTCACCTGGAAGACGCGCGGCGCGCGGTCGAAGCGCAGCGATCCGCCGACCTTGATCCAGTGGGCGAAGTAGTCGGCCATGTTGTAACCGCAGAACGGGAGCATCGCGAACGGGTCGCGGCGCAGCTCGCCGACGGTCCCCTCGGCGGCGGCCGTCCGCTCGGACGAGATCGTCGCTCCGAGGAACACGCCGTGCGCCCAGTCCGTGGCCTCGACGACGAGCGGCACGTTGGTGGCGCGGCGACCGCCGAACAGGATGGCGTCCAGCGGCACGCCCTCCGGCGTCTCCCAGTCATCCGCGACCTGGGGGCACTGTGCGGCGGCGACGGTGAAGCGCGAGTTCGGGTGCGCGGCGGGTCGGCCCGACGCGGGGGTCCAGTGGTTTCCCTCCCAGTCGATGAGCTCGGCGGGGGCCTCGTCGGTCAGGCCCTCCCACCACACGTCGCCGTCGGGGCGCAGCGCCACGTTCGTGAAGATCGTGTTGCCCCACAGCGTCTCCACCGCCGTGGCGTTGGTCGAGATGCCCGTGCCCGGCGCGACGCCGAAGAAGCCCGCCTCCGGATTGATCGCCCACAGGCGTCCGTCTTCGCCCGGCCGCAGCCACGCGATGTCGTCCCCGAGGGTCTCGACGCGCCATCCCGGGATGGTGGGGCGCAGCATCGCGAGGTTCGTCTTGCCGCACGCCGACGGGAACGCCGCGGCGACGTGGTAGCGCTTGCCCTCGGGGCTGATGACCCGGATGAGCAGCATGTGCTCGGCGAGCCAGCCCTCGTTGCGCCCGATGACCGAGGCGATGCGCAGCGCGAAGCACTTTTTCGCAAGGATCGCGTTGCCGCCGTAGCCCGACCCGTATGAGTAGACCTCGAGCGTGTCCGGGAAGTGGACGATGTACTTGTCGTCGTTGCAAGGCCACGCGACGTCGGCCTCTCCCGGCGCCAGCGGAGCCCCCACGGAATGCACGGTGCGCACCCAGTCGGCGCCGTCCGCGATCTGCTGCAGGACGGCGGATCCGACGCGCGTCATGATGTTGATCGACACGACGGCGTACGGTGAATCCGTCACCTGCACGCCGATGTGCGAGAGAGGACCGCCGACGGTGCCCATCGAGAACGGCACCACGTACATCGTCCGGCCGCGCATGGAGCCCGCGAACAGCGCATCCAGCTTGGTGCGCATCGCGTCGGGCTCCGCCCAGTTGTTGGTGGGACCGGCATCCTCCTCCTTCTCGGAGGCGATGAACGTCCGGCCCTCGGTGCGGGCGACGTCGCTCGGGTGGGAGCGCGCGAGGTACGACCCCGGACGCCACTCGGGGTTGAGCTTGATGAGAGAGCCCGCGTCCACCATCGATCGCAGCAGCATGTCGTTCTCGGCCTGCGATCCGTCGACCCAGTGGATGCGGTCTGGCTGCGTGAGGGCGGCGATCTCGTCGACCCACCGGGTCAGCGCGGCCATACCGGGTCCGGATGCGGTCGGGCGAGCTCCGTAGGACGTCGCCGCGCGTGCGGCGGTGGAGCGCGCGGGGGCGCTCGAGGTGTAGCTCTCAGCAAGGGCCATGATCACTCCAGTCGGCATCGGCGGCGTTCAGAACGTGGGTTCCCTGCAAGAATGACGCTCCTCGACCACCCTTTTCACGGATCGCATCTCGAAAGAGTGTCGCTTCTTTCGCTATTCTCAAAACATGCCTTCGACGACCATCGAGCTGGCCACGCTCGGCCACCGCATCCGTCACTTCCGCACGGCGGCAGGGCTCACCCTCGACGAGCTCGGGGCTGCCGTGGGGGTGGCCGGCAGCCACCTCAGCCTCATCGAGAACGGCAAGCGCGAGCCCAAGCTGTCGCTGCTGCAGGAGATCGCGGCGGCCACCGGCACCCAGCTGGCCGAGCTGCTGTCCACCGAACCCCCGAACCGGCGCGCGGCATTGGAGATCGAGCTCGAGCGCGCACAGACCTCGCACGCGTTCCGGCAGCTGGGGCTGCCTCCGATCCGGGTCACGAAGGCGTTGAGCGACGAGACGATCGAGACCGTGCTCGGCCTGCATCGCGAGTTGCAGCGCCGCGAACGCGAGGCCATTGCGACCCCGGAAGAGGCCCGCCGCGCCAACACGGACATGCGGCTTCGGATGAGGGAGATGAACAATCACCTCCCCGACATCGAGAAGCTCGCCGAGAAGCAGCTCAAGTCGGCGGGTCACACCTCCGGCGCTCTCACGCACCGCACGGTGAGCATCATGGCCGAGCAGCTGGGCTTCGAGCTCATCTACGCGGGCGATCTGCCCGCATCCACCCGGTCGATCACCGACCTCGAGAACGGGCGGATCTACCTGCCGCCGGCGTCCATCCCGGGCGGCCATGGACTGCGGTCGATGGCGCTGCAGGCGATGGCGCACCGGCTCCTGGGGCACCAGCCACCCAAGGACTACGCCGAGTTCCTGCAGCAGCGACTGGAGATCAACTACTACGCCGCGGCGTGCCTCATGCCGCCGGCGCCGGCGGTCGCGTTCCTCCAGCAGGCGAAGAAGGACCGCAACCTCGCCGTCGAGGACTTCCGCGATGCGTTCGGGGTGACGCACGAGGCCGCCGGGATGCGGATGACCAACCTGCTGACCGAGCACATCGGCATCCGCCTGCACTTCCTGCGGGTCGCCGGCGACGGCGCGATCTCACGCGTCTACGAGAACGACGACCTGCCGCTGCCGATGGATGTGACGGGCGCGGTCGAAGGACAGATCGTGTGCCGCAAGTTCGCCGCCCGTGCAGCCTTCGCGGAGCAGAACCGCACGACGGAGCACTACCAGTACACCGACACCCCCTCCGGGACCTTCTGGTGCTCCACGCAGACCGGCACGACCCACGACGGCGAGTTCTCGATCACGGTGGGCGTGCCGTTCGACGACGCGAAGTGGTTCCGCGGCCGCGAGACGGCGAAACGGGCGAGTTCGCAGTGCCCCGACGAGTCGTGCTGCCGCCGACCCTCGAGCCAGGCCGCCGAACGCTGGCAAGGGCGCGCCTGGCCGAGCGCACGCGTGCACATGCAGATGTTCACGCCGCTGCCCCGCGGCGCCTTCCCCGGCGTCGACGACAGCGAGGTCTACGACTTCCTCGACCGGCACGCCTGATCCGCCGCGCGAGCGAGCATCACTTGGCAGGGGAAGGCGTGCCGACCGCCCAGAGCGCCTGCGGCAACCGGTCGTGCAGCACCCACTCGCCCACCCAGCGGTTCTTGTACAGCACCGGGTTGTGACTGGACACGGTGCGGGCGTTTCGCCAGTGCCGGTCGAGGTGCGCACCGCGCGCCGTGGCCGAGGCGCCGAGGGTGTCGAACAGGCGTGACGTGAGCTGCTGTACCGCGCCGGTCGCGAAGGACTGCGCCTGCGCGGCTCGGATCTCCGCGAGCCCGGCGAGCCGGCGCGCACGGTCGATGGCCGCCTCGTCGTCGGGCCGATCGCGCGCGGCGAGCGCGGCCCCGTAGGCGTCCTCGACCGCCTCCGCCACGGCTGCGACGCTCGCATCGACGGCGAAGGCGGATGCGGCCAGCTCCCCCAGCAGGGCCTGGATCTGTGCGTCGTCCTGCACCCTGGCGGCGGTGCCGTGGCTGTAGACGCGGGACCGTGCGCGCACCGCGGCGGCCGCGTCGGCGACGGATGCGTGCGCGATCCCGGCCAGCACGGCCAGCAGCACCAGCTGGTACAGGCCTGTCTGGTAGGCGAACCGTTCGGCGACCGGCAGGACGTCCGCGGGATCAACGACGGCGTCTTCGAAGACGATGGTCCCCGTTCCGGTGAGGCGCTGACCGAAGCCGTCCCAATCGTCGATCACGGTGACCCCCGGCTGGTCGAGTCGCACGAGCGCCGCGACGTCCACGCCGTCGGAGAGGCGGTGGGCGACGGTGTCGGTCCACTCGGCGAAGATGCTGCCCGTCGTGTAGAACTTGCGGCCGTTCAGACGCAGGATGCCGTCGGCATCCGTCGAGAGCTCTGCACCGGCTCGTGACGTCGTCGAGCCGGTGGCCTCGCTCCACGAGTTGCCGCTGATCTCGCCCGCGGCGATGCGGTCGATCCAGCGCCGCGCGAATGCCGCATCCGTCGTGGTCAGCGCCTGCTCCACAAGCGCGACATGACCGCGCAGGATCTGCGGGATGTTCGCGTCGGCTGCTGCGATCGCCACGAGTAGGCGCGTGAACGTGGGACAGTCCAGCCCCAGCCCGCCGTCGGCGAGGGCCAGGCGGGCGCGTCCGAGCCCCGCCTCGCGGAGCCAGGCGACGGCGTCACGGGGAAGCTCACGCGTGAGGTCCCGCTCCCCCGCCCCCTCCGCCACGACGTCCACGATCGGACGGAACCGCGCCTCGATCTCGACGGGCAACCGCGCCCAGAGTTGGTCGTCGATGTGGGTGCGGACCTCGGCCGCCACGGATGCGGTGCTCATGTGTAGAGGGAGATCGGCTGGACGGCGCCGGAGAGGAAGTGCGCCCCCACCTCGAGCTTCTTGTAGTCGACCGGGTCGTGGAGGGAGTGGGTGCGGATGTTGCGCCAGTGCAGGTCGAGGCCGACGCGGTTGGCCGTCGAGCTCGTCCCCGTGGCCTCGAAGACGCGGTGGGCGACATCGGTCGCGGTGTCGCTGGCGACGACCTTCAGCTGCGCGATCTCGATCGCGATCTCCGCGCGGCCCTCGGCCGTGACGTCGGAGCCCCGGGAGATGACCTCGTCGAAGCGACGGTTCACACGGTCGGCCAACGCCTCGACCGCCGCGGTGCGCGACACGAGCTCGCCGTACAGCCGCCGCACGAACGGGTCGTCGCTGTAGGTGGGAACCCCCGAGAGGAACCAGGAGTTGGGCCTGGCGTTGGTCAGCTCGCGCGCCTGCGCCAGAGCCCCCTGCGCGATCCCGAGGTAGAGGTTGCCGAACACGAGCTGGATGGCGGGTGTCACGAAGCTCTGGATCGGTTCCTCCGTGCCGAAGCCGAGCAGGTGCTCGGGCTCCACCCGGACGTCGCGGTAGGTGACGGTGTTGCTCGCCGACAGTCGCTGGCCGAGGTTGTCCCAGTCGTCGACCAGCTCGACACCGGGGTGCCCGTAGGGCAGCACGAGGAAGGCGAAAGCACCCGCATCCGGGCCGTCCTCGACGACGGCATTGATCAGGAGCGCCTCTCCGACACCGGATCCGGTCGAGTACCGCTTGAAGCCGTTGAGTCGATAGCCGTCGCCGTCGACCGTCAGAGTGAGATTCGGGTCGACGGGGTTCACCGAGTCGCCCCAGACCCAGCGTCCGGCGATCGTGGCGCGGAACCATCGCTCACGCTCGGCCGCGGGCGCGACGAGGGCGATGTTGGCCTCGTTCACGTAGTGGTATCCGAGCACCTGCGCGATGGAGGCATCGGCGCGCGCGAGGATGCGCACCGCGCGGAATGCGCTCTCCCAGTGCGCTCCGCCGCCCCCGTATTCCGCGGGGTCGAGCAGGGTCGTCAGGCCCGCGTCCTTGAGAAGCCGCGCTTCGGCGAACGGCTGGGCGTTCGCTCGGTCGCGGGCGAGCGCGTCGAGGGCGAGTCGCTCGGCGACGGATGCGGCGACCGCATCCCAGTGGGCGAGCTCCGCCGCATCCGCGGTGCCGTGGAAATGGGTGCGGGCAGGGGTCAGAGTCTGTGTCGTCATGGCTGTTCCTGTTCAGACGGGAGTGGAGACGAGGGATGCGGGGCTGTCGGCGGCGCTCGGCGCGCCGACGTATGCGCCGCGGTACGCGTGGGCGGGGTGCCACGGCGCGATGACGGCGTCGCCCGTGAGCCGCTCGCGGAGTGTCCCGCCGACCCGGCCGCCGTCGTCGAGACGTCCGCGCCGGCGCAGCTCCGGGACGAGCAGTTCGACGATGTCCTCGAAGGTGCCCGGCGTCACGACGTACGCGAGGTTGAACCCGTCGACACCACCCACCTCGATCCATCGCTCCAGCTCGTCGGCGACGGTGGCGGGGCTGCCGACGATCACGGCGCCGATGCCTCCGATGCCGACGTACTCGGCGATGTCGCGCGGCGTCCACGCACGGGTGGGGTCCGCTTTCGTGAAGATCGACAGAGCGGAGCGCGCCGCATCCGTGTCGATGTACGTGAGCGGCTCGTCCGGGTCCAGCGTCGACAGGTCGATACCCGACCAGCCGCCGTAGAGGGCGAGTGCTCCTTCGAGCGAGACATAGGAGCGGTAGTCGGCGTACTTCTGCTGGGCGAGCTCGTCGGTCTCGGCGACGACCACGGTGGCGAGGGTGAGGATCTTCACCGAGTCGCGAGGGCGTCCGATCGCCGCAGCCTTGTCGCGGATGCTGTCGGTCGTGCGCCGGGTCAGCTCGGGCGTAAGGCCGTTGATGAAGATGGCCTCGCCGTGCCGGGCGGCGAACTCCTGTCCGCGCGGTGACGCGCCCGCCTGGAAGATCACGGGCGTGCGCTGGGGCGAAGGCTCGCCGAGGTGGATGCCGGGGACGTCGAAGTGGGGGCCGTGGTGGCGGATGGGGTGCACCTTCTCGGGGTCGGTGAAGACTCCGGCCGCGCGGTCGCGCACGGCGGCGCCGTCCTCCCACGACCCCTCCCACAGCTTGTAGGCGACATCGAGGAACTCGTCGGCGATGCCGTACCGGTCGTCGTGGGCGATCTGGTCGCCGAGCCCGAGGTTTCGCGCGGCGCTGTTGAGGTACGAGGTCACGACGTTCCAGCCGACCCGCCCTCCCGTGAAGTGGTCGAGGGTCGTCAGCGTGCGCGCGAGGGCGTACGGCTGCTCGTAGGTCGAGGCGATCGTGACGCCGAACCCCAGCCGCTCGGTGACGGCAGCCATCGCGGGGATCTGCAGCAGGGGGTCTCCCACCGGTATCTGCGCGGCGTCGCGCAGCGCGGGGGCGGCCGAATCGCGGTAGACGTCGTAGACGCCGAGCACATCGGCCAGGAAGATCGCGTGGAAACCGCCGCGCTCGAGAAGCCGAGCGAGCTCGATCCAGTACTCGAGCCGGTTGTACTCGTCGGCTCGGTTGTCCGGGTGACGCCAGAGCCCCGGGGCCTGGTGCGTGACGCAGCTCATCTCGAACGCGTTGAGGATGAGGGGCTTGCTCATCGTCCGTCCTTCCTGCCGGCGGGCGCCGTACGGGCGGAAAGCTAGCAGCGCGGAGCGGGGCCGCCCACACCCATCCGACACACGCGTTCATGCAGCCGCGGCGGATGACGTTTCCTTACGACCCGCGGTGCGCGAGCCTCCGATCCCCGTGCAGGATGACGGACCGTGCGGTCCACAGCCCGCACTCTCCCCCACCCGAGAGGCCCGCCATGTCCGCTTCCTCCCGTCGCATCCTGCGCCGGCTCGCCGTCCCCGCCACGCTCGCCGTCACCGCCCTCGCCCTCGCCTCCTGCGCGAGCGGCTCCGCTTCCGCGGATGGCGACGACCAGGAGCTCACCGTCCTGCTGATCTCGTCCCACGAAGGCGCGTCGAAGCTGCTCGCCGAGCGCTACGAGGCCGAGACGGGGGTAAAGATCAACCCCGTCATCGTTCCCTACGACGAGATCGGCAACACCCTCGCGCTCGATCAGCAGTCGGGCGCGAACACGATCGATGTCGCCGCGCCCTGGTACGTGTCGATCGGCGACCTCGCCGATGCCGGCGCGATCCAGGACCTCACCGACTGGATCGACAGCGACGCCGACCTGAAGACCGACGATTTCATCCCCTCGATCTACGATCCGTACAGCCTGGTCGACGGACGCCGCTACGGCCTGCCGTTCGACGGCGACACGCACGTGCTGTTCTACAACAAGGAGATCCTGGCGCGGAACGGCTTCACCCAGCCGCCCGCCACGTGGGACGAGTACGTCGAGCAGTCCCGCACGATCACCGCGAACGAGAGCGCGAACGGGGTCTACGGCAACGTGATCTTCGGTCAGAAGTCGCCGCTCATCCTCGGCGCGAGCTTCGCGAACCGTCTCGCCGGCTTCGGCGGCGAGTTCGTCGACGCCGACGGCAAGCCGGTCATCAACTCACCCGAGGCGATCGAGGCCGCGCAGTCGCTCGCCGACTCCCTGGCCTCCGCCTACCCGACGCCCGCAGAGACCGCCTTCGGCGAGGGCAACTCTGCCTGGTATGCCGGCAACGCGGCCTTCATCGAGAACTGGACCGACCTCGGCGTGGGCTCGCAGACCAATCCCGACTCGACGGTCAAGGACAAGTGGGGCGTGACACTGCTGCCGGTCGGCGGCGAGAACACCACCTCACGAGCCTCCCTCGTCGCGGGCTTCACCTGGGTCGTCGCAGCCAACACCGCGAAGACCGATCTCGCGCGCGACTTCATCGCCTGGGCGTCCTCGAGCGAGGTGAACGAGGAGCTGCTCGTCGCCGACCCGCAGACCGGGATCGACCCCAACCGGATCTCCTCGCTGGAGAGCGAGGCCTACGGCACGGCGTACCCCGATCTGCAGCGTGTGAACCGTGCGACGCTCGACGGCGCACTGGCCTGGCCCACGGGCAAGAACGCCACCCAGGCGGCCGAGGTGCTCACGGACGAGCTGGCGAAGCTTGTCGCCGGCGAGGTCACGGCGAAGGAGGCCCTCGACGCCACGCAGGCGGAGTGGGAAGAGCTCCTTGGCTGACGCCCTCGCGCGCGTGCGCCCGCGCCGTGCCCCTCGGGGACCGGCGTGGGCGCACCGCGCGTTCGTCGCACCGAGCGTACTAGCCCTCGTCGTGCTGGGCGTGTATCCGCTGCTGTTCATCGTGGGGGCGGCGTTCACCGAGTCCTCGCTGGGTCGCCCCTTCCAGGAGTGGGTGGGCACCGCGACCATCGAGAAGGTGCTCGGGGATGCGGATGCGGTCGCCACCCTCGGCCGCACCCTCGTCTACGCGCTCGGGGTGTCGGCGGCGAGCCTCGTGCTCGGCGTCGTCGCCGCGCTCGCGCTGCACGGAGCCGTTCGCAGCGGCTCCGTCGTGCGCACGCTCCTGCTGCTCCCCCTCATCACACCGCCGGTCATCGTCGGAACGCTGTGGAAGCTCGTGTACAACCCCGGCGGCGGGCTGCTCGCGACGGTGCTCGGATTCTTCGGCGCCCCCCGCGACGCGATCGCTCCGCTCTCCTCCACCGCCTGGGCGCTGCCCGGGATCGCACTCGCGGATGTGTGGGAGTGGACGCCCCTGGTCGCCCTGCTGGTGTTCACGGCGCTGCTCGCGCAAGACGCGCAGACTCTCGAGGCGGCGCGCCTGGACGGCGCGCACGGGTTCGGTCTCTTCCGGCACATCACCCTGCCGGCGATCTCCGGCGTGGTCGCGGCGGCGTTCTTCATCCGTCTCGTGCTGGCGTTCAAGGTGTTCGATCTCGTCTTCATGATGACCTCGGGCGGTCCGGGGCAGGCGACGACCACGACCTCCTACCTGATCTACCAGGCGGCGCTGCGTGAGTTCGACCTCGGCAAGGCCGCCGTCATCACCCTGCTCCTGGCCGTGCTCGTCACGGCCGTCACCCTCCCCTTCGCGCTCGCGGCGCGCAGATTGCAGGCGAATCATGAGTGAGCTCCTCGCGCCCCGGCGTCCGCGTGCACCCCGGCGCAGCATCCTGGCCACCGTCGTCCTCGCCGTCCTCGTCCTGTTCTTCGTGGTGCCGCTGCTCTACCTGGTCTCGGTGTCGCTGATGGGCCGCAACGAGACCGGTCAGGGCGTGCTGGTGCCCGCGGTGCCGCAGTTCTCCAACTGGGTCGATGTGCTCACGCAGTCCGATCTGCTCCGAGGCGTCGCCAACTCCCTCATCGCGGCGATCGGCGGCGCCGTCGTCTCGCTCCTGATCGCACTGCCGGGCGCCTGGGCGATGGTGCGCTTCCGCACCGGCGGGGCGACCCTCGCGGGCACCATCATGAGCCCCTGGCTGCTGCCGCCGATCGTCGCCGTCGTGCCGCTGTTCACTCTGCTGCGCCTGCTCGGCGCGAACAACACGCTGTGGGGGCTGACGCTGGTCTATGCCCTGGTCAACGTGCCGGTCGCGATCTGGCTGCTGGAAGGGTTCCTGCGGAAACTCCCGATCGAGATCGAGGAGGCGGCGAGGATCGACGGCGCCGGCTCCGTACGGGTGCTGGTGTCCATCGTGGCCCCGCTGGTCGCCCCGGCCCTCGTCGCGGTGGGCATCATCGCGGGCGTCCTGAACTACAACGAGTTCCTGCTCGCCACCTTCCTCACACAGTCCCCCGACGCGCAGACTCTGCCGGTCGTGCTCTCGCTGTTCTACGGCGAGCGCACCCCGCACTTCGGCAAGATCGCTGCCGCATCCGTCATCGGGGTGATCCCCGTGTTCGCGGCCGCCGTGTTCCTGCAGCGGTGGCTCGTGGGAGGGCTCACCTCGGGCGCGGTGCGCTGAGAGCCGGTCCTCCGCGGCTCAGGCGAAGGGGTTCGGGGTGAGCGTGTACTTGGTCTGCAGGTACTCGTGGATGCCTTCGGCGCCGCCCTCTCGCCCCAGCCCGGACGACTTCCACCCTCCGAACGGGCCGGCCGCGTTGGAGACCACACCCACGTTGAGTCCCATCATCCCGGTCTCGAGGCGCTCGATCATGCGCTGGCCGCGTGCGAGGTTCTCGGTGAACACGTAGGACACCAGTCCGTACTCGGTGGCGTTGGCGAGGGCGACGGCCTCGTCCTCGGTGTCGAAGGGAGCGATCGCCAGCACCGGGCCGAAGATCTCCTCGCGGAGGATGTCGCTTCCCGCCGCGACGTCGGAGACGACCGTCGGCTCGAAGAACGTGCCCTCCCCCGGGATCGCCGCGCCGCCCGTGCGCACGCTCGCGCCACGCGCGACCGCATCCGAGACCAGAGCCTCCGCCTTCGCGACGGCGCGGTCATCGATGAGCGGACCGATCGCCACGCCGTCCTCGGTGCCGCGACCGACGCGCATCGTCTGCACCCGCTCGGTGACGCGACGCGCGAACTCCTCCGCGACGCCGCGATGGACGAGGAAGCGGTTGGCGGCGGTGCACGCCTGACCGATGTTGCGGAACTTCGCCAGCATCGCTCCCTCCACCGCTTTGTCGAGGTCGGCGTCGTCGAAGACGAGGAAGGGCGCGTTGCCGCCCAGCTCCATCGAGGTGCGGAGCACCCCGCCCGCTGCCTGCTCGAGCAGCTTCACACCGACCGGGGTGGAGCCCGTGAACGACAGCTTGCGCAGGCGCGGGTCGCGGATGATCGGCTCCGACACGGCGCCCGACTGCGAGGTGGTGATCACGTTGACCACACCGTCGGGCAGACCCGCATCCTGCAGCAGCTGGGCGAAGTACAGCGTCGTCAGCGGCGTGAGCTCCGCCGGCTTGATGACCACCGTGCAGCCCGCGGCGAGCGCCGGGGCGATCTTGCGCGTGGCCATCGCGAGCGGGAAGTTCCAGGGGGTGATGAGGTAGCACGGCCCGACGGGATGTTGCGAGACGATCATGCGGCCGGTGCCCTCGGGGTTGGCGCCGTACCGCCCCTGCACGTGGGCGGCTTCCTCGCTGAACCACCGCAGGAACTCGCCGCCATAGACGACCTCACCACGGGCCTCCGCGAGCGGTTTGCCCATCTCGATCGTCATGAGCAGCGCGAACTCCTCCTTGCGCTCCTGCAGCAGATCGAACGCACGGCGCAGCAGCTCCGCCCGCTCACGCGCCGGGGTCCGCGACCACGACTCGAACGCGTCGACCGCGGCATCCAGCGCCGCCGCACCGTCGGCGACCGTCGCGCTCGCGATCGTCTTCACGACCGCGTTGGTGGCGGGGTCGCGCACGTCGAGTGTCTGGGCGTCGGATGCGTCGCGCCACTCGCCGCCGATGAACAGCTGCGGGCGGACGCGGGCGAGCAGGTCGGTCTCGGTGAGTGCGGTCATCTCGGCTCTCCTCGGTCAGGTCGTCCCGCCGTCGGGACCTGCCCATTCTCATCCGCCGCGAAGCCCCGAGCATTCGCCCGCGCGGCGCGCCCCCGCATCCCGCTTCGCCGTCGCGTACAGCGAGGGGTTCCGCTGCAGCCTCGGCTGTCGCCGCGCCGTCGGTCGGAGATTCACGCGCCCGTCGGAGGATTCGCCGCGCATCCCCCGACGGCACGCGGATTCTCCGACGTCGCACGCCCGAGACATGTCAACTGGTTGACTCGAAGTGTGTCAACTGGTTGACTCGGAGTGTGGCCGAGCGGATCTCCTTCACCCTGCACGAACTCGTCGCGACCGTCGACGCGTTCGCGGATGCACGTCTGCGCGGCGGCTACGGGATCTCGATCGGCGACTTCATCTACCTCGCCACGATCGCCGATCGGCAACCGCTCGATCTGACCTCGCTGGCGCGGTGCCTCATGGTCACGAAGGCCGCCGTCAGCAAGCGGATGCCGCACCTCGCCGAGGCCGGGTGGGTGCGAACCTCGAACGGTCCGGGGCGCCGCATCCTCGTCGGGCTGACGGATGCGGGCGCGAGCCTCGTCGAGCGCGCCGGCGGCGAGCTCGACGCCGAGTTCATGAGTCTCTTCGACGATCCGCGCCTGATCGACACCGGAGTCGATCGCGCTGTGCTCGCCCGTCAGCTGGAGGTGCTGACGGAGCTCGTCCGAGAGAAGGAGACACCGTGAGCACCAGGATCGTCGTCATCGTCGGCACTCCGCTGCCCGACACCCTCACCCACGCCCTCGCCGCGTCGTATGCGGATGCGGCCCGCGCCTCGGGGGCGGACGTCCGCGTGATCGACCTCGCCGCCGAAGACGCCCCCGCTCATCCGCGTACGGCGGGCGAGGTGCGGATGCCCCGCACGCCCGACGACGCACCCCTGGATGCGGTCGCCGCGCGAGCGATCGAGGACATCGCGTGGGCCGAGCATCTCGTGTTCTTCTTCCCGCAATGGTGGGGCACCTATCCCGGCGCCCTCAAAGTCTTCATCGACCGTGTCTTCCTCTCGGGGTTCGCGTTCCGCTACCGCCCCAGCGGGCCCCTGTGGGACAAGCTCCTCACCGGCCGCACCGCCCGCATCGTCATGACGATGGACTCGCCGCGCGTGTGGAACGCGGTCGTGTACCGCCACGCGGCGGAGACGAGTCTGCGCAATGCCGTGCTCGGCTACTGCGGCGTGCGCACGATCGGCGTGACCCGCTTCGATCAGGTCCGCCACCGCAGCGACGAGAGACGGCGGGCGTGGATCGCCGAGGCGGCCCGCCTGGGCGCGAAGGACGCGGGGCGCCTGCACCGGCGCCGCATGCCCGCGGGCGCGGGGGCCGGAGCCGGAGCCGGAGCCGGAGCCGGAGCAGGCGCCGGCGTCTGACCGGCCCGGGCACTCTCTCGGTCGGAGATTCACGCGAATGTCGGAGGATACGGCGCGGATCCTCCGACATCGCGTACATTCTCCGACCGGCGCACCCGCAGGCGCCGGCATGGGCCGCTGACTCAGCCGGGCAGGTGCCGACAGATCCAGCCGCCACCGTCCTCGCGGACGTATTCGAGGCGGCGGCTCGCGGCTGCGGGATGCGAGGTCCAGAACAGCATGCGTCGCGGGCGCACCGCGTAGCCGATCCAGCCGTCGGGCTGCGCCGGATGCGGGTTCGCGGCGGCGAACGCGGCCCACTGCCGTTCCCGGCGCGCACGCGGCTGGCGGGCGTACTCGGCGGTGTTCAGCCAGGCGAGCTGGCGCAGGTAGTCGGAACGGTCCGCGTAGGCGCGGGCGATCTCGTCCTCCTCCGCCACGGCCGCAGTCCCCTGCACGACGAGCTGGTGCGTGAATCCGGGCCACAGCACGGTCAGCGCGACCCGCGGATTGAGGCTGAGTTCGCGCACCTTCCGGCTCGCCGCATCCGTGTGGAAGAAGAAGCGCTCCCCGTCGAACTCGGTCAGCATGACCGTGCGGGCGCGAGGGAAGCCGTCCTCGTCGACCGTGGACAGCGTCATGAGGGCGCGCTCCTCGCCCTCCCCGGGCAGCCACGACGCCGCGAGGGCGAGGGGATCGCGTGGCGGGTCGTCGGCGTGCACCGGGTCGGTGGCCACGTCGATGCGCGGCACCCTGAGGGCGACGACGTCGGATGCGGGAGGACCGGTCATGCGAACTCGAATCCGTCGATCTCGGTGAGGGCCTCCGCCACGAAGTCGACGCCGGCCTCGAAGATCCGCCGCCCGTCCTCCGCGTTCGCACCGGTGGGATCCCCGATCACGCCGTCGGGACCGAAGTCGTCGCTCGTCCAGCCGAACATCACGGGCTTCGCATTGAAGCCGATGTGCGTCAGCCCCGCGATGCGCTCGGGCACGTTGCGCGGCGGCAGCTCCTTCGCCACCAGGTGCGGCGCCAGGTGCATGACGACCGAGGTCTCGCCCCATCCGGCGTGGATGCCCTGTCCGAGTTCGTCCGGACGACCGTCGCCTCCGTCGCCCGCGACGCCCGCACCCGAGCCCATCGAGAACGAGCGGAGCCCGAATCGGCGCCGGAGCTCCCGGTTGACGCAGCCGAGAAGCATGACGTTGCCGCCGTGGCTGTTGACGAAGGCGACCGTGCGGACGGGTGTCTGCGCGATGGCGCGGCCGATCTCGATGAGCTGCTGAAGCAGGGTCGTCCCCTCCATCCAGAGCGTTCCCGGAGCCCAGTAGTGCTCATCGGACTTGGCGTACGCGAGCGTCGGGAGAAGCCACGCATCCACTCCCTGCGCCGCGACGCGCTCGACGGCAGCGGTGGCGACCGCCTCCGCGATCAGCGTGTCGGTGCGCAGCGGCAGGTGCGGACCGTGATGCTCGATCGCTCCGATCGGCACGACGGCGATCGACCGGTCGCTCGTGGCCGCGACCAGCGCGGGCCCCGAGAGGTCGTCCCATCGCCTCGTGGTCGCCGTCATCGGATCGCCCCCTTGGTCGGGCCGGCGTAGTCGGGGTTGAGCTTGCCCGGATTCAGCAGTCCCTGCGGGTCGGTGCGCCGCGCCAGCTCCACCGTCTCGCCGAGGCGGAAGTCGACGTTCCACTGGTGGGGGTTGTGCACGCCGACGCCCAGCTCGCCGAGCCGCTCGATGCCGGCGTAGACGGCCTCCGGGCTCTCGTAGACACCCGCCAGCATCCCGATCGGGACAGTGTGGCCCGCCTCGATGTGCAGCTGACCACCGGGGTAGACGGCGTGGACCTCGTCGATGCGCTCCACCAGAGCGTCACCGGAGACCTCGACGTGGAAGTACACGCCCGGCTCGGACTTCTGCAGCCACTCGATCGGGTGGTTGTAGCTGAGCACGGAGATGGCGGCGCTGACGCCCGGCCCCTCCCGCACGTCCTCGACCCTCCCGCCGGCCTGCTCGATGACGGCGACCGCCTCGTCGAGGATGCGGGCGTCGGCGATCATGCGCAGTGAGCTGCGCCCCTCCGGGAAAGCCTCGTCCGGCGGCAGCTGCGCGGTGATGTGCGGGGTGTCGGCCGACACGAGCCGCGGCGCGGGCGTCATCCGGCCGAGGGTTCGCAACACGGACAGGGCTCCGGAGAAGTCGGGGAACGACGCGTAGAGGCCGCGCCAGTCCTGCAGCGGTTCGAGACGAACGGTGGCCCGGGCGATGATGCCCGCGGTGCCGTAGTTGTGCACGTAGCCCTGCGCTTCGTCGCCCTCCACATGCCGCAGAGCGCCCTCGGATGCGGGCGTCGCCACCTCCAGCGCGACCACGAAGCCGGCGTCGTTCGAGCCGTGCGCGATCGTTCCCGTTCCGCCGGATCCGCCCGCCAGGAACCCGCCGATCGTGGTGTGCACGGTCGACGGGTACATCCACAGCTGCTGACCGGCCGCGCGGGCGGCGGCCTCGAGGGCGTTCATCGGCGCACCCGCATCCGCCGTGATCCAGCCGTCACCCACCTCCACGATCGTGCGGGCGCGCGAGGTGTCGAGCACGAGTCCGCCCGGCATGGGGATCGCCTGCCCGTAGTTGCCGGTCCCCTTGCCTCGTGGCGTGATGGCCACGCCACGACGCGCGGCGAGGCCGACGACCTGCGCGATCTCCTGCGCGGTCGTGGGGAATGCGACGAGGTCGGCGATCCCCAGCGGCAGCATCTCGGCGATGATCGGCGACATCCGCGCACCGTCGACGGATGCCTTCTCGCGCTGGCGCATGTCGCTGGAGACGCCGCGGGGCCCCAGCAGCTCGCGCAGTTCCCCCTCGAGGGCGGCGTAGTCGGGTGCGGTCATGGGAATCCTCCTTCGCGTGCATCTCCCGACGAAGGAGCGCGACGAGCCGGGTGATGAGTCACTCGCCGCGCAGAGGCCGTGGCCCGCGATCATCATGCGCCGTTCATGTTTCGCGCACGCAACACGCGGTTTGCGATCAGGGGGCGGCGACCCAGCCCTCGGTCGTCGTGGCCGCCACGACCCGCCCACCGCGGATCACCAGACGGTCGGCCGGCGCCTCCGCGATCGCCTGCACGAGCGAGTCCGCCCGCACGGCGAGCAGGTCGGCGCGCGCACCGACGAGGACTCCCGCTTCCGGCAGCCCCATGACCTCGCGCGCCCCGGCGGAGACCGCGGTGTACGCCTCGTCCGCCGTCAGGTGCGCGGCCACGACGAGGAGCATCGCAGTCTCGAGCGCGTCACCGCGGCCGAGCGGATTGAACGGGTCGCGTACGTTGTCCGCACCGGCGGCGAACCGCGCGCCCGCCCCCAGGAGCGTCCGGGCAGGCGCGATGCCGCGCGGGGTCGCGACGGGGACGCCCCACCCCTGCAGCGACAGGTTCGTGATCGGGTTGGCGATGATGCCCACCCCCGACGCGACGACCTCCGCGATCACCTCGTCGCGCACCGGCTCATCGAGGGTGCCGAGCCGCACACAGTGACCCGCGGAACGGTTCTGCGACCAGCCACGGGTGCGGCGCGCGTAGGCGTCGAGGGTCACGGCTGCCGCAAGCCCCTCATCCGTGTGCAGATCGACGGGCACGCCGCGGCGCTCGGCGACATCGAGCAGCCGGTGGAGATCGGCGATCGGGTCGTCGGCGAGGTGGGAGGCTCCGCCGACGGCGTCGGCACCCGCATCCAACGCCGCCTCCAGGTGCGCGGTCGGGACGTCGGGACCGGCGAGGGCGACGATCTCGATGTCCACGAGAGCGGCCAGCTCTTCCCGGATCGAGACGAGAGCTTCGACGCCGCGAAGGGGCGCGTCGCCCAGCAGCACGTCGACGTGCGTGCGGATGGCGGTGGTGCCGTTGCGCAGCATCCGGAGCACCTGCGTGCGAGCCCGTTCGGTGACGTCGGCGACGGTCATCGTCTCGGCGTACACGCGCCAGGCGGCGATGGCCGCGCGGAGATCGCCCATGGGCGAGCGGATGGCGTCCCAGCTGAGCGCCTTGTCGAGGTGCGCGTGAGGCTCGGCCGCCGCGCCCAGCAGCATGTAGCCGGACAGATCGTGCGCGCCGGTCGCGGGGACGGCGGTCGCGGGCGTCACGGCGGCGATCCGGCCGTCGGCGATCGTGACGTCGACGCGGGAGCCGTCCGCGAGCGTGGCACCCGCGATCCGATCGATCATCGTGATCTGCGGCGACTCGGTCATGGTGCTCTCTCTCCGGCGCTGTCCGGCGCCAGCGCCGACCGTATCCGTCGCGCATTTCCCGCCGGTAACGCACCCGTCGTCATCTGCTCGTCACACGGGCCGATTAGCGTGGCGCGCTGTGAGTTACTTCAGCGACGTCGAACGCGATCTCGTCGTGGTGGAGCGCACCGCGCTCACCGGCGACATCTTCGCCTTCGATCTGGCGTCTCCGAACGGGCGTGATCTGCCCGCCTGGACCCCCGGCTCCCACCTCGATGTGATCCTCCCGGATGCCGACGGCACCGGCCCGGTGGAACGCCAGTACTCGCTGTGCGGCGACACCGCAGAGCGTGGCCGGTGGCGCATCGCCGTGCTGCGCGAGACCGGTGGGCGCGGCGGATCGGTGCGCGTGCACGACGAGCTCGCGGTCGGCGCACGCGTACGCGTCCGCGGTCCCCGCAACCACTTCCCGTTCGAGGTCACCCCCGGCACGAGCTACCGGTTCGTGGCGGGTGGGATCGGCATCACGGCGATCCGAGCGATGGCCGTCGCGGCGGAGGCCGCCGGTGCCCGGTGGGAGCTGGACTACGCCGGGCGCACGCGGTCCGGTATGGCCTTCGCGACGGAGCTCGCCGACGCCTTCGGCGACCGCGTTCGCATCCATGCCGCCGACGAGGGCGCTCGCCTCGACATCGACGCGCTGACGGCGTCCCTCGACGACCGCACAGCGGTGTTCGCGTGCGGCCCGAAGCGGATGCTGGACGCCCTGGATGCGGGCGTGGACGAGCGCGCGCTGCACGTGGAGCGCTTCGAGGCGAAGGAGTTCGGGGAGCCGGTGTGGCCGGGCCCGTTCGAGGTGGAGCTGGCGATGAGCGGCGACGTCGTCGTGGTCTCGCCCGAGCAGTCGGTGCTCGACGCGATCCGCGAGCAGTCGCCCGACACCCTCGTGCTGTCGAGCTGCCGCCGTGGCACCTGCGGCACGTGCGAGGTCCCGGTACTCGAGGGCGACATCGAGCACCGGGACTCGGTGCTCACTCCGATCGAGCAGCGCGATTCGACCGTCATGATGGTCTGCGTCTCGCGCGCGGCGTGCGAACGGATCGTGCTCGATCTCTGAGTGCGCCACGCCCGTCACCGACCGACCCGTGTGCGTAGCCGTTCGACGATGTCGCGCTCGTCGCCGCTCACGAGACGGTAGTCGCTCACGACCACACGGCCAGCGACGATCACGTGGCGTGGCCGGCGCCCGGGGGCGGTCCAGAGCAGCCCCGCCACGGGGTCCGCGACGCCCGCATCCGCCACCGAGTCCACGTCCCACACGCACACATCTGCGGCGGCTCCGGGCCTCAGATGACCGAGTTCGGGCCGACCGAGCCCTGCCGCCGAGCCCGCGGTCGCCATCTCCAGCACGTCACGCGCGTCGAGCTGCGGACCCACGAGCGCCGAGACCTGCAGGGCCAGCCGCGCGTCGGCCAGCAGGTGCCCGGCGTCGTTGGAGCCACCGCCGGACGTGCCGAGCCCCACCTCGATGCCTGTTTCCCGCATCCGTGCGACGGGGGCGATTCCCCATCCCATCGGCACGTCGCAACCGGGGGCATGCGTCGCTGCGACCCCCGCCGCGGCCAGGCGGTCGATCTCGGTGTCGGTCACATCGCACAGGTGGGCGATCGTGACATCGGGCGCGAGCCAGCCCCACTCCTCCAGCAGGTCCAGGGGTCGCCGGCCGTAGCGATCCAACGCGATCTGCGTGTCGACCTGCTCGTTCGCCTGCGTGCGACGGCGGAGGCCGTACTCGTGCGCGACGGCACCGAGCGCACGGAAGGTCTCCTCCCCGTCGGAGTGCACGCCCGCCGGCCCCACCGCGAGCTGCAGCATCCCGTCTGAGCTCACCCCGCCCGCATCCGGCGTGAGGAAGTGGGCGGCGATGGCACGCGCGCTCGCTTCGGCCGCTTCGGGGGCGTCCCGGGCCGAGCCACGGACGAAGACGAGCCTGGCGCCGAGCTCCGCGGCCGCATCCGCTATGGACCGGGCGATCGCGACCGTGTCGTCGACGGGATGCGGTGAGCGCGACGGATCCGGCCAGTTGAGCTGGTGATCGGCCACCGTCGTCACCCCGCTCAGCAGCGACTCGGCGATGCCTGCGGCGGCCGTGGCGCCGGTCAGGGAGGCGTCGATGCCGGCGCCCGCATATGCCGCGGCCATCGCCGGCAGCCAGTCCCGCATGGGCACGCCGCGGGTTCCGGGCAGCGTGCGGAAGCCGGTCTGCAGGAGGTGGTGGTGCGCATTGATGAGCCCCGGTGTCACGACGCAGCCGGACACGTCGAGCTGCTCGCCCGGTGCCTCGGCCGCCGCCGACACCACGGCGCCGTCGAGAACGAGGTTGCCGTCGCGCTCCGTGCGACGGTCGACGAGGATGCGGCGCGCGCCGCGCAGGGTGAGCATGACGCGATCGTCTCAGTCGCAGATCACCGGCACGTTACCGCGGGCGATGCCCTAGGCTGCCGCCATGACGATCCCGGTCTCCGACGACCCGCGCGGCGCGGTGCTCTTCGGCGATCACTCGTACCGAGCCGATCTGTATCAGTGACGCGTGCGGTCGACGCCGCACGCCCTCTTCTCACTCGATCGATCGGAATCCCCATGTCTTCCTCTCGCTACCCGACCCTGCCCGCGCCCGGCCTCGACTGGGCCGAGACGCACATGCCCCTGACCCGCACCGCCGTGCACGAGCTCGCTCGCGTGTTCGGCGGGCTCCGCATCTCGATGTGCCTGCACGTCGAACCCAAGACCGCCGTCCTCGTCCGGCTGCTTGCCGCCGCCGGCGCAGACATCTCCCTCACCGGCTCCCCCGGGACGACGCGCGACGACACGGTGGAGGACCTCCGCCGCGCGGGCGTCACCGTGCACGCGGCGCGGGATGACGCGGCTCCCCGTGTCGCCGATGTCCTTGCGCACGACCCCCATCTGATCCTCGACAACGGCGGGGACCTCTTCCTCGCCGTCCTCGACGGGTACCCCGCACCGAGCCTCATCGGCGGCACCGAGGAGACCACGACGGGCGGCATCCTGCTGCGCCGTCGCGCCGACGCTGTGCGCCATCCGGTCATCGTCATCAACGACAGCCCGCTCAAGCTGCTCGTCGAGAATCGCTTCGGGGTGGGCCAGTCCGTCGTTCAGGGCTTCATGAACGCCACGAACCTCATGGTCCCCGGGGCGAGAGCCACCGTGCTCGGCTACGGGCCGTGCGGCCGGGGCACCGCCCAGACGCTGCGCCAGCTCGGCGCGCTCGTGACAGTCGTGGACACCGACCCCTACCGAGCGCTGGAGGCGTCGCTCGAGGGTTTCATCGTCGCCGACATGACTCGCGCGCTGTCCAACGCGCAGCTGCTCTTTCTCGCCACGGGCGCTCCCGGAGTGGTGGGCGCCGCCGAGATCGCGCACTTGCCCGACGGAGTGTGCATCGCGGGCGTCGGCCACCACGCCTGGGAGATGGAGCTTGCAGCCCTCGGCTCACCCGTGGCGTCGGAGGCGTACCACGCGAGTTACACGACAGCGGACGGTCGGACGATCCACGTCGTCGCCGACAACCGGATGGTGAATCTCGTCGCCGGACTCGGCAACCCGATCGAGGCGATGGATCTCGGCCTCACCCTGCAGGCGCGCTCCCTCGCAGCGGTCGCGCAGGGTCTCGCCGCCGACGGCGTGCACGGCGTGCCCGACGACATCGATCGGCGCGTGGCCAGCGATTTCCTCACCGCGAGGACCGACTGAGTCGCGTGGCGGCGGGCGCAGCCACAACTCAGTCAGAAGCCGCATCCGTCGAATCGGATCCGGCCGGAAGCAGCCCGCTCGACTGAGTTGTGCGCCGGCGGTGGACGCTCGGGCCCCTCGTCGCCGATCAGCCGTTGTGGCTCGACGGAGCGTCGGAGAGCACCCCTGCGAGGGTCTGATCGACCGCCGCCCGGCAGAACTGCGCCGCGGCAGCGGGGGCGACGGCGGGATCGGGCGCGAAACCCATGAGCGCCCCCACCAGCATGGCGCCGGTGATCGAGAGCAGCAGAGCGTCCGGGTCACAATCCCCTGCCAGTTCGCCCCGCCTGACAGCCTGCTCGACGAGATCGCGGTTCTGCGTGTGGATGACCTCGCGCAGGCGATCGAAGTACCGGTCGAACAGCTCGGGCTGCGTCTGGCGCTCGGCACTCACGCGCAGGATGAATGTCCCCTGCTCGGATTGCACGAGCCGAAGCGTCGCGAGCGCGATCTCGAACAACTGCTCGCGGATACCGGAGTCGGATCTATGGGCGGGCACCAAGACGTGCGAGCCGAGGACGTCGCGCATCAGTTCTTCCGCGGACGACCAACGGCGGTAGATCGCGGGCTTGCCCACGCCGGCCTCGCGCGCGATGGCCTCGAAGGTGAAGCCTGCTCTTCCCGCGCGGATGTACACGCGCTGCGCGGCGAGGAGCACTTTCGCGCCGATCTCGGGGTCGCGGGGGCGCCCGCTCTGACGATCCACTCCTGCGCTCACACCCTCCCCCGGTCTCGGCTCGACCCTCACGATACCGACAAGTGCGCCCGGTCGAAGCGGCCACGGAGGTCGCATCCGACTCTTGCGCATGCATCGCGCCGACGCTAATCTCCGTTTCGTACGGTTCACGTACGTAATTGCGACAAAGGAGTCTCACATGGACACGACTGCTGCGCCGGTCGATTCGGGATCGGCAGGGCTGGTCCTCACCGAAGAGCTGCTACTCGGGGATGCCGCCCGGTGGCGCCGGTTCGGTGAGGTCGTCCCGGCCGGCCACTCGCAGAAGCCGGACGGATCCCCCGACTACGGTCTCTTCGGCCCCGGCTCGATCGCGTGGGAGGTGATCTTGCACCCGGCGACCATCGTCTTCGAGACCGCCGCCCAGGGCACCGTGCAGTTCATGTACAAGCCGATCACCGCGGGGATCCGCGACGCTGATCCGATCTCGCGTCGGGCGCGATCCGGACGATTCACGATGTTCGAGTTCTTCGAGCGGTTCCAGCGCAACTCCGGCATGCACGCACCCATGTGGCTCGGCGACACGACCACGGCGACGAAGATGGCGGCGCACCTCCATCGCATCCACGGCCACGTTCACGGCGATGTCATCGACCCTGAAGATCCTTCGCTGGGCGGCTACGCCGCGGCCGAACCGCGGGATGCGATGTGGGCCGCCATCACCGAGATGCACGCGATGCTCTTCGTCTACGAGAAGCTCGCCTGGCACGGCGACGAGCCCCCGCACGCGCTCACGGAGACCCAGCGCGACCAGTACGTGCGCGAGATGAGCGCGTACCTGCGCCTCGTCGGGGCGGAGGAGTCGGAGATCCCCCGCAACATGGCCGATCTTGACGCACTCTACGACACCTACAGTCCGTACTTCGGGATGCGAGAGAGCGTCTTCCGCGACCGCGAGACGGGCATCCACATGATCCAGCAGTACAAGCTGGTGGGCCAGCGGAACTGGCATCCCAGCCATGCGCTCGCCACAGATGCACTGACCGAGGTGTACGAGCAGTGGCACGACGTCATGAACGCCGCCCTGCCTGAGCGGCTGCAGCGGGCCGCAGGCCTTACCGCCGAGCAGGTGGCCAAGTCCGACGACGTGCTCCGACGCAGAGAGCACGATATCCGTGACATCCAGAACGCTGCCAACGAGGCACGCATCATGCGCCTGCTCTGGGGGCCCGATGGCGTTGAGCTCATCGAGAACGCCCGCCGGCTCCATCGGGACGTCGGACTCAAGGCAGCCTGAGCGCCATGGCCACCGGGATGGCGGACGTGTTCCGTGCACTCGCTCATGAAGATCGACTCGCCATGCTCGAGCATCTGCGGTGCGCGCGCCGTGGACAGGCGGGCGTGCTCGAACTCGCCGAGGCGAGCGGCATCAGCCGATTCGCCGCGTCGCACCATCTCGGCGTTCTCCGCGCCGCTGACCTGATCGTGATGAGCAAACAGTCCCACCGGCATCTGCATCGTGTGGATGGGACGGCGCTGCGCGCGATCGAGGATTGGGCCTACCGCTTCGACCCGCAGGAGAACACCGCCCATACGGCGTGAGGGCACAGACTGCACGGCTCAGGCGGAATCTCGCATCTGCGCACGACGGATGCGGGCGGCACCCGATCCGCCTGAGCTGTGCCGGGCACTGGCCGGTCAGAGACCCGCGGCGCGCTCCGCGGCCTCGACGACGTTCGTGAGCAGCAGGGCCACGGTCATGGGCCCCACGCCGCCGGGGTTCGGCGACACGTAACCGGCGACCTCCACGACGTCGGGGTGCACGTCGCCGTAGACGATGCTCTTGCCCGTCTCCGGATGCGTCTCACGCGTGACGCCGACATCCAGCACGGCGACGCCCGCGCGCAGGTGCTCGGCCCGAACGAGGTGCTTGACGCCGGCGGCCGCGACCACGACGTCCGCCTGGGCGAGGTGGAACGGGAGGTCCGCCGTACCGGTGTGGGTCAGGGTCACCGTGGCGTTGATGTCGCGGCGCGTCAGCAGGAGTCCGATCGAGCGGCCGATCGTGACGCCGCGGCCGACGACCACGACGTGCTTGCCGGCCAGGTCGTAGCCGTTGCGCTGCAGCAGCTCGATGACACCGCGCGGCGTGCACGGCAGCGGCGAGGTGATCGGGGTGTTCACGTTCAGCACGAGACGGCCGAGGTTGGTGGGGTGCAGTCCGTCGGCGTCCTTGTCGGGGTCGATCCGCTCGAGGATGCGATCCGTGTCGAGATGCTTCGGCAGCGGCAGCTGCACGATGTACCCGTGACAGGTCGGGTCGGCGTTGAGCTCGTCGATCAATGCCTCGACGTCCTCCTGCGTGGCGTCCGCCGGCAGCTCCCGCTGGATCGAGTTCATCCCGATCGCGACGGACTGCTTGTGCTTCATGCCCACGTACAGCTGCGAGGCAGGGTCGGCCCCCACGAGCACCGTGGCGATGCCGGGGACCACGCCGCGTTCGGCCAGTGCCGCCACGCGCGCGGTGAGTTCTTCCTTGATCGCGGCCGCGGTGCGGACGCCGTCGAGTGTGATCGCGGTCATTGTCGTCTCCTCTTCGAGCCCGCCCCGAGCACGCGCCGATCTGCGCGATGAGCGCAGGGTCGCGACCGAGGGTACTCAATCACTATGCACGTAGGGATACGGATGCGGCAACACCCGGTGTTGCCGCATCCGTTCCGATCACTGCTGGAGGTCGGGGTACAGCGGGAAGGCCGCGGTCAGGGCCGCGACGCGGGTACGCAGCGCCTCGACGTCGGCGCCGGGCAGCAGCGCGAGCGCGATGATGTCGGCGACCTCGGTGAACTCCGCGTCGCCGAACCCGCGGGTGGCGAGCGCCGGCGTGCCGATGCGCAGACCCGAGGTGACCATCGGCGGACGCGGGTCGTTGGGCACCGCGTTGCGGTTGACCGTGATGTGGATGTCGTGGAGGAGGTCCTCGGCCTGCTTGCCGTCGATGGCCGCCTCGCGGAGATCGACGAGCACGAGATGCACGTCGGTGCCGCCCGAGCGCACCGCGATGCCCGCATCCTTCACGTCCTGCTGCGCAAGACGGTCGGCGAGGATCGCCGCGCCGCGCACCGTGCGCTCCTGGCGCTCCTTGAACTCGGGAGTCGCGGCGAGCTTGAACGCGGTCGCCTTGGCGGCGATCACGTGCATGAGCGGACCACCCTGCTGGCCGGGGAAGACCGCGGTGTTGATCTTCTTCGCGAGCTCCTCGTCGTTCGTGAGGATGAAGCCCGAGCGGGGGCCGCCGATCGTCTTGTGCACGGTCGAGGAGACGACGTGCGCGTGCGGGACCGGGTTCGGGTGCACACCCGCGGCGACGAGGCCTGCGAAGTGCGCCATGTCGACCCAGAGGTACGCGCCGACCTCGTCGGCGATCTCGCGGAAGCGCGCGAAGTCGAGCTGGCGGGGGTATGCGGACCAGCCGGCGATGATGACCTTCGGCTTGTGCTCGACGGCGAGGCGGTGCACCTCTTCCATGTCGATGACGCTCGTCTCCGGGTCGACGCCGTACGCGACGATGTTGTAGAGCCGGCCGGAGAAGTTGATCTTCATGCCGTGCGTCAGGTGGCCGCCCTGGTCGAGCGAGAGGCCGAGCAGCGTGTCGCCGGGGCGGGCGATCGCGTGCAGCACCGCGGCGTTGGCAGAGGCACCGGAGTGCGGCTGGACGTTGGCGAAGCCGGCGCCGAACAGCGACTTCGCGCGGGCGATCGCGAGCTCCTCGGCGACGTCCACCTCTTCGCAGCCGCCGTAGTAGCGGCGACCGGGGTAGCCCTCGGCGTACTTGTTCGTGAGCACGGAGCCCTGCGACTGCAGCACCGAGACGGGCACGAAGTTCTCGGACGCGATCATCTCGAGATACCCGCGCTGACGCTCGAGTTCACGCTCGAGAACCTGGGCGATCTCGGGGTCGACCTCTGCGAGGGGGGCGTTGAAGTACGGGTCGGTCATGACTCTCCCTGACGACGGTTTCGGACAGATGGGTTCCGTATCGGCCCAGGCGTACGGCCGAATACCGTGTCGGTCGCTCCCCGGTGGTCATCCACCTCAACGCCAGTCGCGACGGCATCGAGCATACCGGAAGCGGACACCGGGGACATCTGAACGCACGGTGCCGCTCGGACGAACGCATGGTGCGCCGGGAACGGGTTTGTTAAGGTTCCTTACATGTCAACCGGCCTCATCCCGCGACCGTCGTCCGTGGCCCTCGGCGACGGCGCCTTCGCGCTGACGGATGCGGTCTCGATCACCGGCGAGGCGGAAGCGGTCGCGCTCCTGATCGCGCGGCTGCACCGGCGCACGGGCCTCTCGCTCCCCGCGACCCCGAGCGCCGCGATCCGCCTGCGCATCGACGGCGAGGGCGCCGCGGAGTCGTACCGACTCGCGGTCGACGCTCGCAGGGTCGAACTCACCGCATCCGATGCCGCAGGCCTCCAGCACGGCGTGCACACGCTGCTGCAGCTCGTGGCCCCCACGCGGCAGGGGTGGGTGTGGCCCGCCGTCACGATCGATGACTCCCCGCGCTTCGCCCACCGCGGGCTGATGCTCGACGTCGCCCGTCACTTCTTCGCCGTCGACGTCGTCGAACGTCTTCTCGAGCGGATGGCGGAGCTCAAGCTCAACGTGCTGCACCTGCACCTCAGCGACGATCAGGGCTGGCGACTCGCCCTGGATTCGCGGCCCCGCCTGGCCAAGACCGCCTCGGGCTCGGCGGCCCTGGGCGATGCGGGCGGTTGCTACTCGCGCGCCGACTGGCGACGAATCCTGGATGCGGCGGCCTCGCGTCACATCACGGTGATCCCGGAGTTCGACGTGCCTGGCCACACGCATGCCGTCGGGCTCGCGTACCCGGAGATCGTCCGGCCTCCCGTCATCTCGGCCGAGCTCGAGCAGACGGCCGCGGAGTTCGGCGGCGACCTTCCCGTCGCAGGTCAGGCCTACACCGGCTTCGGCGTGGGGTTCTCCTCGTTGCGCATCGGCGAGCGCGAGACGAGCGCCTTCCTGCGAGACGTGTTCACCGAACTGGCCGCTCTGACGCCGGGACCCTATGTGCACATCGGCGGCGACGAAGCGCTCGGCACCTCACGCGACGACTACGACGCCGCGATCGCGGAGGTGACCGCGCTCGTAACCTCGTTGGGGAAAACCCCCGTCGCCTGGCACGAGGCCGGTACCGCGACGAACCTCGCGGCCGGCACGATCGGCCAGTACTGGGGCTTCGTGCACCCCGTGGACGGCGCCGATGAGAAGGCGCGCGGCTTCGTCGAGGGCGGCGGACGCCTCATCCTCTCCCCCGCCGACGCGGTGTACCTCGACATGAAGGACAACGCCGACTGCCCATTGGGCCTCACCTGGGCGAACGGGCCGACGCCGCTGCGCCGCGCGTACGCCTGGGAGCCCGCCGACGTCGTCTCCGGCATCCGCGAGGAGCAGATCCTGGGTATCGAAGCGGCGCTGTGGACCGAGACGATCCGCACCGAGGACGACATCCAGCAGATGGTGTTCCCACGCCTCGCCGCGGCGGCCGAGGTGGCGTGGTCGGCGAGCACATCCCGATCGTGGGAGAGCTTCCGCGAACGCCTCGCGGATCTCGCGACGCGGTGGGATGCCGACGGACTCGCCTATCGCCGGATCGACGACGTTCCGTGGCGGCGACCATGAGCGTGATCGTCCACTCCGCGCGTATCGTCGACGGCGGCCGCGAGACGCCGGACGGCTGGGTGCGCTGGGATGTGGGCCGCATCACGCACCGTGGCACGGGGGAAGGCTGGCGCGCGCACGAGGGCGACACGATCGTCGATGCGCGCGCGCACGCCGGCGGCGACGCCGCGCTCACGGCGGGATTCATCGACCTGCACGGGCACGGCGGCGGCGGCCACTCGTATGAAGACGGACCGGATGCGGTGCGCGCCGCCCGCGCACTGCACCTCGCGCACGGCACCACACGTGCCGTCCTGTCGCTCGCGACGGCGACGCTCGACGATCTCGTCGACCGACTAACGATGATCGCGGCCCTCACCCGCACCGATCCCGACATCCTCGGCTCGCATCTCGAAGGCCCCTTCCTCGCACCGAGTCACCGGGGAGCGCACGCCGGAGATCTCCTTCGCGAGCCCGACCCGGACACCCTCGACACCCTGCTGGCAGCCGGCGGCGGCACCGTGCGCCAGGTGACGCTGGCCCCGGAGCTCCCGGGCGGCCTCGACGCCGTCCGCCGCGTCGTGGAGGCGGGCGCGGTCGCGGCCGTCGGACACACCTCCGCCGACGCCTCCCTCGCAGCCGCGGCCTTCGACGCGGGAGCGCGCGTGGTGACGCACGCGTTCAACGCGATGCCGGGTCTCCACCACCGCTCCCCCGGGCCGGTGGGGGCGGCACTCGCCGACGACCGTATCGTGCTGGAGATCATCGCCGACGGCGTGCACCTGCATCCCGATGTCGTGCGCATAGCCGCATCCGCCGCCGCAGATCGCTTCGCCCTCGTGACGGACGCGATGGCCGCCGCCGGGGCCCCGCCGACGGCACGTACCGCCTGGGCGCGCTCGATGTCGAGGTCGCGGGCGGCATCGCGCACGTGGCCGGCACCGACACGATCGCCGGGTCCACCCTGACGCAGGATGCAGCGCTGCGCGTCGCTGTCGGGGCGGGGGTTCCTCTGGCGGTGGCCGTGCGGGCGCTCACCGAGACCCCCGCGCGCGTGCTCGGACGGGAGGACCTCGGAGCCCTCGAGCCGGGGCGCCTCGCCGACGCGGTGCTGCTGACTCCGGACCTGCGCGTCGCCGGGGTGTGGCGGGACGGCGAACCGGCCTGACCCCGCCGGGCTGCTTCTCCGCGAGGAGGCGCCGGGTGCCCGCGTAGAATGGCTGAGTGAGCACCCCTTCGTCCGCGCCCCTGCCCGCCGGCACGCGCCCCGCACTGTCCGCCCTCGACGTGGTGGCGTTCCTGTGCGAGATCGGCGGCATGGTCGCCCTGGCGATCTGGGGCTTCGCGACGTGGCCGTTCCCGTGGAACCTCGTCGTCGGCATCCTGACCCCCGCCGCCGCGATCGTGCTGTGGGCGCTGTTCGTCTCACCGCGCGCCGTCTTCGCGGTGCACCCCTTCGTGCGTGCCATCGCTGAGCTCCTGGTCTACGCCGCCGCGACCGCCGCCCTGTGGTCCCTCGGTCTCACCTGGATCGGCATCGCCTACGCCGTGGTCGCGGTCACGGTGGGCCTGGTCGTCGGACGCCGCCGCTTCGCATGACCGCGTCGGTCGTCGACCAGTTGCGTGAGGCGCTCGGCGACCGGATCGACACGACCGAGGCGACCCTCGAGACCTTCCGCGCCGACAAGTCCGGACATGCCGCCGACGGCCGCGCCCTGGCCGTCGTGCACGCCGAGAGCGTCGATGACGTGCGGGTCGCGCTGCGCATCGCACATGCCACCGGCACGCCGGTGGTGCCGCGGGGCGCGGGCACCGGGCTCGCGGGAGGCGCGAACGTCGGCACCGGCAGGATCGCGCTCTCGCTCGCGCGGATGAGGCGCATCCTCGAGATCCGCCCCGACGATCTGCTCGCCGTCGTGGAGCCCGGCGTCATCAACGCCGAGCTGAACGCCGAGCTCGCCCGCCACGGGGTGTGGTGGGCGCCCGACCCCGCGAGCCGCGCCATCTCGACCGTCGGCGGCAACATCGCCACCGGTGCGGGCGGGCTGCTGTGCGCGAAGTACGGCGTCGTGCGCGACGCGGTCCTCGGCGTCGACGTCGTCCTCGCCGACGGTGAGTTGGTCCGTCTCGGGCATCGCAGCGTGAAGGGCGTGACCGGGCTCGATCTGACGTCGCTCATGATCGGGTCCGAAGGCACGCTCGGGGTCGTCGTGGGCGCCACCCTCAAGCTGCGGCGCCTCGTCGACGGGCAGACGCGCACACTCACCGCATCCTTCAGCGACGTGCGCGCCGCCGCTGCGGGCGCCGCCGCCGTCACCGCGTCCGGCGTGCAACCGGCGATCATGGAGCTCATGGATGCGGCGAGCCTCTCCGCCGTCCACGCGCTCCTCTCCCTGCCCGCACCGACCGGTGGATCGAGCCTGCTGACCGTGCAGACCGACGGCCCCACGGCCGCCGACGACGCCGCCCGCATCGCGCAGGTGCTCGAGCATGCGGGCGGCCGGGTCCGCGTCGCCGCGGACGACGCGGAGGGTGAGGCGCTGCTGCAGATGCGGCGGTCGCTGCATCCGGCCATGGAGCGACTCGGCACGACGCTGATCGAGGACGTCTCGGTGCCGCGATCGGCACTGCCTGCGATGTTCGACGAGATCGTGCGGATCGAGCGCGACTACGGACTCACGATCCCGACGGTGGCCCACGCGGGAGACGGGAACCTCCACCCGAACTTCGTCTTCGCCGGCCCCGAGGTGCCGGACGTCGTCTGGCGCGCGGCCGACGACCTGTTCCGTTCCGCACTGCGCCTCGGCGGCACGCTGACCGGCGAGCACGGCATCGGCGTGCTCAAGCGCCGGTGGCTGCGCGACGAGCTCGGCGCACGCCAGTGGCAGCTGCAGCGCGACATCAAGCGCGTCTTCGATCCCACCGGCATCCTCAATCCCGGCGTCGTCTTCGCCGACTGACACGGGCATGTCCCACTTGCCGCAACTTCGACGCCGGTTTCTTGCGGCAAGTGGGACATGCTCTGCGGCACCTGGGACATGGAGTGGTCAGAGCCCCTGCCAGGCGGGCTTGCCCTCCCAGCTGGCGCGGTAGTAGTCCGTCAGGCGCAGACGGGATGCGGCGGCCTCGTCCACGACGACGGTTACATGGGGGTGCAGCTGCACCGCGGAGCCGGGGAGCATCGCGGTGACCGGGCCCTCCAGAGCCCCGGCGACGGCATCCGCCTTCTCCTGTCCGAAGGCGAGGAGCACGAGGTGCCGTGCCTCGAGGATCGTGCCGAGCCCCTGCGTGATGCAGTGACGGGGCACCTCGGAGGCATCGGCGAAGAAGCGGGCGTTGTCCTCGCGGGTCTGCGCGGTCAGGGTCTTGACGCGCGTGCGCGACGCGAACGACGACCCGGGTTCGTTGAAGCCGATGTGCCCGTCGGTGCCGATCCCCAGGATCTGCAGATCCACACCGCCCGCCTCCCGGATCGCGCGCTCGTACTCCTCGCCCGCCGTGGCGCTGCCCGCCTCGCGGCCGTCGGGCACGTGGATGCGGGCGGGGTCCAGGCCCAGCGGCTCGACCACCTCACGGGCGATCACCGAGCGGTAGCTCTCGGGGTGCGACGGATCCAGCCCGACGTACTCGTCGAGCGCGAACCCGCACACCCGCGACACGTCGAGGTCTCCGACGCGCTCCCGCAACGCCTCGTACACGGGGAGCGGCGTCGAGCCCGTGGCGAGTCCCAGAACGGTGTCCTCCCGATTCCGGATCAGCCGAACGATCTCGTCGGCGACGATCGCGCCGCCCTCCTGCTCCGATGCGACGATGACCACTTCAGCCACGTGCGCTCACCTCCTGCTCGATTGTGGTTCCTCCCCCGATCGCCGCACCGATCGCCGCGACCGGCGACCCCGCCGGCAGCACCTGCATCCGGTCCGGGAGCCGGAGCGAGCGCAGGAACGGGGATGCGGCGGCGCTGCGCTCCAGTTCGACGCGCACCTCCGGCACCATCCGGTCGGCGAGCGCGGTGAGTCCTCCCCCGATGACGACCCGTTCCACGTCGGCCGTCAGCACGAGGATGCGCACGGCCGCTGCGACCGCGCGGGCCAGATCGCGACGGATGACCGTCGCGAGGGCATCACCCGCGTCCGCGGCGTCGAAGACGTCACGCACCGGGAGGGCTGCGGGGCGTCCCCAGCGGTCGGCGATCGCCGCTCCCCCGGCGAGCGCCTCGATGCATCCACGACCTCCGCAACGGCACAGCGGTCCGGCGGGATCGATGCTGATGTGGCCGACCTCGCCGGCGGACCCGCCGGCGCCGCGCCAGAGCCGCCCGCCCAGAACGATGCCGGCTGCGACGCCGGTGCCGAGGTTCAAGAACGCCAGGCTCGCTCCGGGCCGATCCAGCGCCGCGGCTCCGAGGGCTGCCGCCTTCACGTCGTTCTCGACGTGCACGGGCAGCCCCAATCGAGGCGCCACGGCGGCGGCGACATCGAGATCCGCGACGCCGAGGTTGAGTGCGTGCGTCACACGACCCGACCCCGGACGCACCTGTCCCGGCATTCCGATTCCGACCGACGAGAACTGCGCGGCGTCGATGCCCGCCATGGCACCGAGGGCGGCGACGGCATCGGCGACGGTCTCCACCACGCCCACCGGACCCCACAGGGTCGCGAGCCGCACGGAGGCGAGCACCCGATCCCGGGCGTCGACGACCACCGCATCCGTCTTCGTGCCGCCGACGTCGAGTCCGACCCTCATCCCTTCACCGCGCCCGAGACCAGTCCCCCGGTCATGCGATGCTGCACGATCAGGAAGAACGCGACGACCGGCAAGGCCATCAGGGTGGATGCGGCCATGACGACGGACCAATCGGTCGCCTTCGTCACCTGCACGAACGCACGCAGCCAGATGGGCAGGGTCTGCGGGTCGGGACGGGTGAGGATGACGAGCGCGAACACGAACTCGTTCCAGGCCTGGATGAACGCGAACACACCGGTGGCGACGAGGCCAGGGGCGAGCAGCGGGAACGTGACCCGCCAGAACGCGCCCGTGCGGCTGCAGCCGTCGATCATCGCCGCCTCCTCCAGCTCCGCGGGCACTCCCGCCACGAATCCGCGGAGCGTCCAGATCGTGAACGGAAGCACGATCGCGATGTAGACGAGGCTGAGGCCGGCGATCGTGTTGACCAGGGCCCAGCCGTCCAGCACGCGGAACGTGGAGATGATCATGGCTTCCGCGGGGATCATCTGCACGACGAGGATCGCGACGACGATGCTCTTGCGGCTGCGGAACCGGAAGCGCGAGAGCGCGACGGCCGCGAGGAACGCGAACAGCAGAGCTGCGACGAGGGTGATGCCCGTCACGGTCACCGAGGTGCCGAGCGCGCCGAGGAAGCCGCCCTCACCCAGCGCCGTGGCGTAGTTGCGCAGCGTGAACTGGTCGGGCCAGAAGTGCGGCGTCGCGCCGCGCACGGCGGATGCGGGCAGCAGCGAGGTGTTGATCATCCAGTACACGGGGAACACCGCGCACACGATCACCACCAGGGCGCAGAGGTTCAGCAGGACCCGACCGGTACGGGTGCGTGCTCGCGTGGTCATGCCTCCTCCTGACGGAGCATCGAGCGGATGTAGTAGCCCGAGATCACGAGCATGATCACCACGAGGATGACCGAGATCGCGCCGCCGGAGCCGAGGTCGCCGGAGGCCATCGAGACGCTGTAGATGTACACGCCGATGGTGTTGGTGTCCGCGCGGACGCCTCCGATCGTCTGCAGGGCGTAGATCTGCGCGAACACGCGCAGGTCCCAGATGACCTGGAGGATCAACAGCACGATGAGGATCGAGCGCAGGTAGGGGAAGACGATGAGACGGAAGCGCGAGAAGGCACCCGCTCCGTCCAGCTGGGCGGCTTCGAGGACCTCGTCGGGCACCTGCCCGAGTCCGGCGTACACCGAGAAGGCGACGAAGGGGATCGCGCCCCATGTGATGATGATGGCCGCCACGGCGAAGAAGCTGATCGGATCGATGAGCCAGCTGTGTCCGGTCCAGTCGGTACCGGTCAGCTGGGTGAGTGCGTAGTTGACGAGGCCGTACTGGGTGTCGAAGATCCAGCCCCAGACGATCGTGGCGGTCAGCGCGGGCATCGCCCAGGCGAGCAGGAGTGCGACCGAGACGGCGGTGCGCATGACGCGCCCGAGCTTCGTCATGAGCAGCGCGACGAGGACGCCCAGCACCATGGTCGCCGCGACGCAGACCACGCAGAGCGCCACGCTGCGCGCGAGCACCTGCCAGAATCCCGAATCCGTCAGGACCGCGATGTAGTTGTCGAGCCCGACGAAGGACGGCGGGGCACCGAAGATCTGCGCCCGGCCGAACTCCTGGAACGACATGACGACCATCTGCACGAGCGGCCAGCCGATGAACACGGCGAGCATGACGAGAGCGGGCGACAGGAGCAGAAGCGGGGTGAGCGCGCGGCGACGGCGGCGCCGCGGGGCGGGGGGAGGCCCGGACACGGCGACGGTGCCGACGGGCAGCTCGGTGGCGACGGCCACGGTGACTCCTTAGAACGGATAGGGGCGCTTCTCCGTGGGGCGCCCGGTGGCGGGCACCCCACGGAGAACGCAGCGACGAGCCGAGACGACAGGCGAGTCTCGACTCGTCGCTGAGGGTGGATCAGCCGTTGAGGATGGACTCGATCTGCTCATCGGCGGCAGCCGCGAGCGAGGCGATGTCGCCCCCGCCGGCGATGTTGACGAACAGGTCCTGCATGATGCCCTTCGCCTCCACATCCGCCCAGTTCGGCGATGCCGGCGTGAGCTTGGCGTTGGCCGCAGCCGACGCGATCACCGAGGCGAGCTCCGGCGTGGCGGCGGCGACCTTGTCACCCAGCGAGGTCTTCGCGGGGACGAGACCCGCCTCGGCCAGGATCGTCTGGTACTCGTCGCTCAGCATGATCTCCAGCGCCGACTTCGCCAGCTCGGGGTTCTTCGACTTGGCCGCGATGCCGACGTTGGAGCCGCCGGCGAAGACCTGCGCCGCCCCACCCTTGGCACCGGGGAGGGCGAACTCGCCGGTCGTCTCGGCGACCGCCGTCGCCTGCTTGTCCTCATCGGCGACGATCGACCAATACGCCCAGCTGGGCGCGGAGTATGTCGCGGACTGCTGGGTGCGGAAAGGCACCCATCCCTCGGTCTCGTCGCCGTCCTTCGGCGCCAGAGACGCCTTCGTCATCAGCTCCTGCACCTGTTCGAGGCCGGCGATCGACTCCGGGCTGGACAACTGGGCGTCCCAGCTGCCGTCGCTCGCCTGCACGGCGATCTCGCCGCCGTTCTCCCAGATGAAGGGCAGGCCGTTATACCAGTCCTTACCGGGGAAGTAGACGCCCGAGACACCGGGGAGGGCCGCCGCGAGGGTCACGCCGTTCGACACGTACTCGTCGAGGGTCGTGGGCACCGAGACACCGGCCTGCGCGTACTGCGCCGTGTTGTAGAAGACGACCCGGGAGCCCGAGTAGTAGGGCGCGGCGTACAGGTCACCGTCCCAGCTGCCCGCTTCGACGAATCCGGGCAGCAGGTCCGAGCCGCCGAGTTCGTCCTCGATGTCGGCCAGGCTCAGCAGTGCTCCGCTCGAGGTGAACGCCGGAGCCTGGGTGTTGCCCATCTCGACCACGTCGGGGCTGTCGTTGGACGACAGGCTCGTGGTGAGCTTGTCGACGAGTCCGGTCCACTGCTGCTCCTCGATGACCAGCGTGGAACCCGGATTCTGGTCCTCGAACGTCTTCACGAGATAGTCGCGGGCATCCTGAGGGGTGTCGGTTCCGACGAGCCAGACACGGATCTCCGCGCTGCCGCCGCTCGACGAGCCGCCTCCTGTCCCCGCGCATCCGGCAAGCGCAATCGCCGATGCGCCCATCAGGGCGACGGCTGGGAGGAACTTCTTCATGTGCTGTCCTCTGTTCTTGATGATGAGACCGTGAGCGCCGGCGGCGCTGACGGGGAGGCGCTGTCAGGAGACGCCGAGCGTCGCCGACAGCACCATGACGGCCGCACCGCGCAGGACGATGTCCTGGCCCTGCTCCGTCATCCGCACCCGGACGCCCTCGTGGAAGGGGGCGAGTGTCCGCGTGCGGAGGGCCTCGGCGGTGGCCTGCGCAAGCACACCGCCGAGGAGTTCAGGGGGGCCGGAGAGAACGATCTCCGACAGGTCGAGCGCACCCACGACGGGGGCGAGCGCGATACCGAGGCGCTCTCCGGCGTCCCGAAGGACCGTGTCGCGCTCGCTCGGGGCGGCCGCATCCGCTCTGGCCGTCAGGGCCGGGACGGAGAGCCACGCTTCGAGGCAGCCCACCTTGCCGCACGCGCAGAGCGGACCGCCGTCGGTGCCGACGGTCACGTGACCGATCTCACCCGCGGCGAAGCGGCTGCCGCGCATCGGCTGGCCGCCCGCGAGCAGGCCCGATCCGACACCGCTGCCGACCTTCACCAGGAGTACGTCGTCGCCGGAGCCGCCGAAGGTGTACTCCGCCAGCACGGCGGCGTTCGCGTCGTTGGCGACGAGCACCTCGAGCCCGAGCGCCTCGCTCAGCACGCCCTCGAGATCGAATCCGGCCCACCCCATGTTGGGCGCCGTGAGCACGGTGCCGCGATCGTCGATCACGCCGGGAGTACCGACCCCGACGCCGAGCACGGGCGCCTTCGCGTCCGCCACCAGCCGCTCGGCGAGCGAGATGACGGCCGCCAGAACCTCGGATGCGGCGGCGGGATGCGGGGTCTCGGCGCGCGCGACGATGTCGCCGTCGAGCGTGAGCACCGCACCGATGAAGACATCGCTGCCGGAGAGGTCCAGCCCGACGATGCGGTGACCGGCGCGGTCGACGTCGACGAGCATGGCCGGCTTGCCGGGGCGGCTGCCCTCGCGCATCCCCTTCTCGACCACGAATCCATCACCGATCAGCTCGGCCACGAGGTCCGAGATCGTGACACGGGTGAGCCCGGTCTCCCGCGACAGGTCGGCGCGGCTCATCGCTCCCCGGTGGAAGAGCGTCTGCAGCACGAGCGAGCGGTTGTGTCCGCGCGCGTGCTCGGGCAGGACCTTCACTCCGGCGCGCAGCGCGCGGCCGGGGGCGAAGGCGCCGACACGAGAGGTCGTGTGGGTGTGCGCGGGCTCCGAGAGAGAAGCGCCGCGCTGCACTTCCGATGCAGTCATGTTTGTTAGTACACCTTACGAACAAACATGACGCAAGCATTCGGCGCGCTCGTCACACGACTGTTACACGGCGCCGTGATCGGAACGTTGTCGGAGATCGGACTCTGACCACGCCTTTATCAGACTTGCTCGCGTACCCTGGGGAGACACAGCACACGATGCACGGGGGTGATGGTGTGACGGATCTGGTAACCGGACCGCACGCACAGAACGACACGGCGGCGGACGAGACCGACGCCGGGTCCGGCGACGGCACGACGCCCGTCTACGCGTGGGCCCCCGAAGAGCCCAAGCCGCGCAAGCGCCACCTCGGCCTCTGGATCGGCATCCCCTCCGGCGTCCTCGCGGTGGCCGCCGTCACGGCGTCGCTCGTGCTCATCGCCCCCGGGACCGCCGTCGCCGGCGTTCCCATCGGCGGCATGACCGTCGGCGGCGCCGCCGACGCACTGACCTCCCGCCTCGCCGGCGCCACCGTCGTGCTGAACACCCCCGACGGCGACGTCACCGTCACCGGCGCCGAGCTCGGCGCATCGATCGACGCGCGCACGATCGCCGAGCAGGCCTTCGACGCCCACCCCCTCTGGAACGTGACCCAGTGGAACTCCGAGCCGCTCGTCGCCGACGTGACGCTCGATCCTGCGATCGCCACCGAGGCGCTTCGCGAGGCGGCTCCCGGCGCCTACACCGACCCCACCGACGCGACGGTCACGTTCGATGCGGCCAGCGCCTCCTACGTCTCCACCCCCGCAGCGGCCGGAGAAGGCATCGACCTCGAGCAGGTGCGCACCGCCCTCGCCGAGGCCTTCTCATCGGGCGGGGATCGCATCACGATCGACGCGTCCATCGTGCCGGTGGACGCCGCCGTGACGACAGCGGATGCCGAGACGTCGGTCGCGCGGCTGAACGGCATCCTCGACACGATCGGCTTCTACGTCGGCGACGAGCGCACCGTCCCCGTGGACCGCGCACTGGCCGCATCCTGGCTGAAGCTCGGAACCGAAGACGGAAAGCTCACCCTCTCGGCCGATGCCGACGCGATCCAGAAGACCGTCGACACGCTGGGTCCGCTCGTCGACCGCGCGCCCGTCGACGCCACCGTCGTCACGAACGCCGCGGGCGAGGTACTTCGCGACCTCACGCCGGGCGCGGTGGGGCGCACGCTCGGCGACACCTCCCAGGTGGCCGACGACTTCGCCGCTCAGCTCGCCGCCGGCGACGCGGCGTACCAGCTGCCCGTGACCGAAGCGCCGTTCACGACGACCGCCCTCCACCGCTACTCCGACGTCAACCTCAGCACGCAGCGGGCCACCTTCTACGAGAACGGTCAGGTCGTGAACAGCTGGCCGATCTCCTCGGGTCTCGGCGCGAACGCCACGCCGACGGGCGAGTTCACCGTCTTCGCCCACGTGCGCATGCAGGACATGGGCTGCACGCCCACGTCGACGTACTGCACGAAGGACGTCCCGTGGGTCACGTACTTCGCCCCCGACATCGGCTTCCACGGCACCTACTGGCACAACAACTTCGGCCACCCGATGAGCCACGGCTGCATCAACATGCCGATCGATCAGGCGGCCTGGGCCTACGAGTTCCTCTCCAAGGGGTCCGAGGTCTCAGTCCACTACTGAGCCGCACGCACGAAGAAGGGGCCGGATGCATCCGCATCCGACCCCTTCTTCGTGCGATGTCAGATCGCGTCGATGATGCGGTTCAGCGTCGCGGACGGACGCATGACCTCTTCGACCAGACGCGGGCTCGGGTGGTAGTAGCCGCCGATGTCGACGGGCTTGCCCTGCACCGCGAGCAGCTCGGCGACGATCGTCTCCTCGGCTGCGGCGAGCTCCTGAGCGATCGGCGCGAACGCGCGGGCCAGCTCCGCATCCGCCGACTGCGCGGCGAGCTCCTGCACCCAGTAGAGCGCGAGGTAGAAGTGGCTGCCGCGGTTGTCGATCGTGCCGAGGGCGCGGCCGGGCGACTTGTCGTTCTCGAGGAAGGTGCCGGTGGCGGCGTCCAGCGTGTCCGCGAGAACCTGCGCGCGGACGTTGCCGGTGAAGGTCGCGAAGTGCTCGAAGGATGCGGCGAGCGCGAAGAACTCGCCCAGCGAGTCCCAGCGGAGGTAGTCCTCGGCGAGCAGCTGCTGCACATGCTTGGGCGCGGAGCCGCCGGCGCCCGTCTCGAACAGTCCGCCGCCGGCGAGCAGCGGGACGATCGAGAGCATCTTGGCGCTCGTGCCGACCTCGAGGATCGGGAACAGATCCGTCAGGTAGTCGCGCAGGACGTTGCCGGTCACCGAGATGGTGTCCTGCCCTGCGCGCAGGCGCTCGAGCGAGAACAGCGTCGCGTCCGTCGGCGCGAGGATCTCGATCTGCAGGCCCTCGGTGTCGTACTCGGCGAGGTAGGTGCGCACCTTGGCGATGAGCTGCGCGTCGTGCGCGCGGCCCTCATCGAGCCAGAAGACGGCGGGCACGCCGGTGGCGCGAGCGCGGGTGACGGCGAGCTTCACCCAGTCGCGCACGGCGATGTCCTTGGTCTGGGTGGCCCGCCAGATGTCGCCGGACGAGACCGCGCTCTCGAGCACGACCTCACCTTCGGAGGTGACGACCTGAACGACGCCCGCGGCGGCGATCTCGAACGTCTTGTCGTGGCTGCCGTACTCCTCGGCCGCCTGCGCCATGAGTCCCACGTTCGGGACGGTGCCGATCGTGGCGGGGTCGAGCGGGCCGTGCGCGATGACGTCCTCGATCACGGCCTGGTAGACGCCGGCATAGGAGGAATCGGGGATGACCGCGAGCGTGTCGTCCTCGCCGCCGTCGACGCCCCACAGCTTGCCGCCGTTGCGGATCAGCGCCGGCATGGACGCGTCGACGATCACGTCGGAGGGCACGTGCAGGTTCGTGATGCCCTTGTCGGAGTTGACGTAGGACAGGCGCGGCCCCGAGGAGATCGCCTGCTCGAACGCGGCGGCGATCTCGCCGCCCTTCTCGAGGCCGGCGAGCCCGGAGAGGATCGCGCCGAGGCCGTCGTTGGCGGTGAGCCCCGCCGCGGCGAGCTCGTCGCCGTAGCGGGCGAACACATCGGCGAAGAACGCCTTCACGACGTGGCCGAAGATGATCGGGTCGCTGACCTTCATCATCGTCGCCTTGAGGTGCACGGAGTACAGCACATCGTCGGCCTTGGCCGTCGCCAGCGTCTCGGCGAGGAAGGCGTCCAGCGCGGCCGCCGACAGGAACGTGGCGTCCACGATCTCGCCCGGGAGCACCTTGAGGCCGGACTTCAGCACGGTCTCGGTGCCGTCCGCATCCACGTGGCGGATGGTGAGGGTGTCGTCGTCGGGCGAGACCCAGGAGATCTCGTTCGAGCGGAAGTCGTCGTGGCCCAGGGTCGCGACGCGGGTCTTCGACCCCTCGGTGAACGCCTTGTTGCGGTGCGGGTGCTTGCGCGCGTAGCTCTTCACCGCACCCGGGGCGCGGCGATCGCTGTTGCCCTCGCGGAGCACCGGGTTGACCGCCGAGCCCTTGATCTTGTCGTAGCGTGCGCGGACGCTCTCCTCTTCGACGCCGTTCGGCTCGTCGGGGTAGTTCGGGATGTCGTAGCCCTGCGCCTGCAGCTCGGCGATGGCGGCCTTCAGCTGCGGGATCGATGCCGAGATGTTCGGCAGCTTGATGATGTTCGCCTCCGGCAGCGTCGCGAGCGCGCCGAGTTCAGCGAGCGCGTCGCCGACGAGCTGCTCGGGGGTGAGCCGCTGCGGGAAGGCTGCGAGGATGCGACCGGCGAGCGAGATGTCGCGCGTCGCGATCTCCACCCCCGCCTGGCCGGCGACGGCGCGGACGATGGGAAGGAAGGATGCGGTGGCGAGCGCCGGAGCCTCGTCGGTGTGCGTGTAGATGATCGTGGAATCAGGCACGGATTTGTCTCTCCATAGAGGCGTCGAGGGTCAGCCGCCAGCCTATCGCACCCGGTCCGGTTATCTCGATGTCGAGATATCTCCCCCACCCGACGGCCGGGTTCGTCCGGCATCCGGGCCCGAGAGTTCACACGGCGCGCATCCCTCCCCGCGGGCGGGCGGCAGGCGTTAGCCTGTGACCATGACCGAACTGCGCCTCGAAGAGCTGTCGGCCGCGACGATCGTCGCCGTGAACAACATGTCGCTCAAACCCGGGCAGGAACAGTTCCTCGCCCCGGTGAGCTACGGGGTCGCGGCGACCGTGATCGACCCGCGCACCAGCTGGCAGCGCGTCGTGCTCGCCGGCGACGACGTCGTCGGGTTCGTCAGCGCGAACTTCGACGAGCACGAGACGCAGGAGTGGTTCCGCTCCGTCCTGTGGCGCATCAACGTCGACGCCGACGACCAGGGCCAGGGCATCGGCCGCTTCGCGATCGAAGGTCTCATGAACGAGGCGCGCGAGCGCGGCATGGACCATGTCGACGTCATCTACGAGGCGGGCGAGGGCGGTCCCGAGGCGTTCTTCCGCCGGGTCGGCTTCGAGCCTGTCGGCGAGACCGAGTTCGGCGAGGTCGTCGCCCGCATCTCGCTCTGACGCGCACGGCGCGCGTCGGGGCGGCTTGAGCTCTCTGCTCGTCTGAGCTGCCTGCTCGTCGCGCGGTTCTCGGAGCTCCGCGCACTTCTCGGAGGTTTCGGTCCGAAGCCTCCGAGTTCGGCGCCGATCTCCGAGACAGTGGCACCTCCTCCCCCGCCCGAGCAGCGCGGCGGGTCTGCCACAGACGTCGCTCCACGGCACAGCAGGGATGCGGACGTCGACGCAGCATGGCGGGATGTCCCTCACTCCCTGGCTCGCCGCACAGGGCGGGCTCGCCCATCGCGCGGTCGCCGCCGAGGCCGGATTCGGCGTGCGCGCCGTCCGCGCCGAGGCTGCCGCCGGCCGCATCCGCATCGTCCGGAGGTCCTGGATCGCCACATCGTCCGCACCGCCGGACCTGCTGGCTGCAGCGCAGGCGGGAGCACGACTGGCGTGCGTCTCGGTCGCTCGGCATCGCGGCTGGTGGCTGCCGCCCCTGCTCGTCGATCGGCCCCACCTGCATCTACGGCCCCACGCCGCATCCGACGGCGTGCCCGCGGATGCGGTCGCCCACTGGAGCATTCCACTCGCCCCACCGGCGGCGCATAGTCTGCTCGAGTCGACCGAGGACGCGCTGCGCCATATCGCACGCTGCCTGTCCCCCGAGGCCGCGCGGGTCGTATGGGAGTCGGCGGTCCGCACGGAAGGGATCTCCCTGGACACGCTGCGACGGGTGCGCTGGCGTTCCCCCGAGGCCGTCGCGCTCGCGCTCGAGGTCCGCGGCCTTTCCGACTCCGGCCTCGAAACGCAGGTCATCGTGCGGCTGAGTCCTTGGGGCGTACCCATGACGCAGCAGGCGGTCGTGGCGGGCCGCCGCGTCGACATCCTGATCGGCGAGCGCCTGGTCGTGCAGATCGACGGCTACACCCATCACCGTACGTCCGCACAGCGGGGCAAGGACATCGCCCACGATGCCGAACTGCGCCTGCGCGGGTTCACCGTGCTGCGCTTCGACTATGCGCAGGTCGTGTACGACTGGCCGAGCGTCGAGCGCACGATCGCGCGCGCCATCGCCGCCGGCCTCCACCTCGCCCGTTGACAGCATCCTGATCTCGGAAATGCGCGCGAGTCTCGGAGGTTTACAGCCGCATCCTCCGAGAAACGCGCCGATCTCCGAGAAAGGTGCATGGGAACCACGCGAGTCAGGAGCGGCGAGCGTGGGCGCGACGCAAGGCCTTGTCCGCCTCCACCACGACGGCGGGGATCACCGACAGCGCGAGCGCCAGCAGCCACTCGCCGCCGCTGAGGCTCGTGGTCATCAGCAGGTTCTGGGCGAACCCGACCTCCACGCAGACGACGGTCAGGGCGACGGGGATCCACATCCACTTGAGGGCGTCCGCCCACGGCGCCGTGAATCCGGATGCGGGGTCCCGCCGCATCGCCATGCCCGCCAGCACGGATCCCAGGCTGATGACGACGAAGGCCATCGTGACCGGCACCGAGGCCTCGGTGGTGCGCGCTTCGCCGGGGGCCAGTAGGAGCGCGGCCAGCGCGGTGGCGAAGATGGTGCCGCCGTACACGAGCCACTGCGTGATGGAGCCGCGGTTCGCGAGGGTCTGGCGGACGTCGCGAGGCGGTCGGGACATGATGCCGTCGGGGTCGGGCCCGAACGTGATGGTCAGAACGGGGAAGAACGTGATGAAGGTGCTGAGGAAGATAACCATGAGCGGCGTGAGGGGCACACCGTTGTTGATGTCGAAGACGCTGGCGGCGAGGAAGAGCAGAACGAGGGAGAACAGCGTCGACATCTGGTACCGCACGTAGCCGACGATCTTCTCGTAGATGCCGCGTCCCAGCCGGATGGCTTCGACGAGCGTCCCGAAGTCGTCGTCCGTCAGGATCATGCGCGCCGCCTGCTTCGTGACCTCGCTCCCGGAGCCCATGGCCACCCCGATGTCGGCCTGTTTGAGGGCGGCGGCATCGTTGACCGCGTCGCCGGTCATCGCGACGATGTCGCCGCGTTCCTGCAGGAGACGCGCCACCCGCAGCTTGTCCTCCGGGGTGACGCGACCGAACACGTGCAGCTCAGGCAGGCGGGCCGACAGCTCCGCATCGCTCAGCTCGCGCAGCTCGGAGCCGCTGATGGCCCCGGGTCCGAGCCCCAGCTCGTCGCCGATCGCGGCCGCCGTGACGGCGTGATCCCCCGTGATCATGCGCACCTCGATGCCGGCGCCCGCAGCGATCCGCACCGCCTCGATCGCCTCGGGCCGCAGAGGATCGACGATGCCGACGAGGGCCACGAACACGAAGGCCTCCGAGAAGGCCATCGGATCGACGATCGCCGCCTCCCGCTCGTCGTCGAGGATGCGGTAGCCGAACGCCAGCACGCGCAGTCCCTCGCCCGAGAGTCGGGCGTTGGCCGCGAGGATGTCGTCGTGTGCCCGGGCGATGGGCACCACGCCCTCCGCGGTCAGCGCGTGCGTGCAGCGATCGAGGACCACATCCGGTCCGCCCTTGATGGTCGCGACGAACGCGCTGTCGCCGTCCCACGGCACGTCGTGGCAGGTCACCATGAACTTGTACGCCGAGTCGAAGGGCACCTCGGCGACGCGCGGATACAGTCGCCGCGTCTCCTCCGCATCTGCGCCGAGCTTGGCCGCGAGCACCACCAGGGCCGCCTCGGTCGGATCCCCCACCACCGTGCCCGCATCCGAGACCGTCGCGTCGCTGTTGAGGCAAAGCCCGTACGCGAGCGCCGTGAAGTCGGGCACCTCGAGGCCGGCGGCATGACGCAGCGCTCCTGACTTGCGATATCCCTCGCCCTCGACCGAGAACCACTGGCCGCGGGCGTAGAGGCGGCGAGCGGTCATCTGGTTGAGCGTCAGTGTGCCGGTCTTGTCCGAGTTGATCGCGGAGGTGGCACCGAGGGTCTCCACGTCGCTCAGGTTCTTGACGACCGCCCGGTGCTCGGCGAGCTGCTTGGCGCCGTACGAGAGCATGACCTGCACGAAGGTAGGCAGACCGGAAGGAATGGCGGAGACCGCCATGGCGATCCCCACGAGCAGGACCGTCTGGATCGACTCGCCGCGGGCGAATCCCAGCACGATCATGATCGCGACGGCGCCCCACGCGATGAGTCCCAAGACCTTCGTGAGCCCGTCCAGCTCCCGCTGCAGAGGGCTCCGCGTGCCGACGACCGCCGTGAGCATCCCCGCGATGCGGCCCATCTGGGTCTGCATCCCGGTCTCGGTCACCACCATCGCGGCGGTGCCCCGCGTGAGGCTCGTGTTCTGGAAGAGCATGTTCTCGCGGTCGCCTAGGGCGACATCGTCGTCGGCGAGCGTTTCCGCATCCTTCGGCACCGGGGCGCTCTCCCCCGTCAGAGCCGATTCCTGCGTCTCGCAGGTCGCGCTGCGCAGGATGCGGCCGTCGGCCGGGACGAGGTCTCCCGCCTCCAGCTGGACGACGTCCCCGACGACGACATCCGTCGCGTCGATCTGGCGCAGCGTGCCCTGGCGGAGCACCCGCACCTGGGGGATCTGCAGCTGGGCGAGGGCATCGACGCTGCGACGCGCCGCGAGCTCCTGACGCGTGCCGAGCACCACGTTCAGCCCCACGAGCAATGCCACCACGACGGCCACGGACGGCTGCGCGATGAGGATGCTGACCACCACGACGCCGATGAGCATGAGGTTCATCGGGTCGGCGAGCTGACGCAGCGCGATGGTCACCGCCCTCGGCGAGGGTGGCGCGGCGATCGCATTCGGGCCGTCGGCGGCCAGTCGTCCGGCCGCCTCCTCGTCGGACAGCCCCTCGGCAGCATCCCCACCGAGCTCGGCCGCCACGCGGTCGGCATCCATCGCCCACCACGCTGCTGCCTCGGGCCGCGCGTCCACCGGTCTCTGCGTGTCGCTCATGGCGCACCTCCCCGATCGCGATCATAGCGACGGGGCGGGATGCGGCCGCAGCACCGCTCTCGCCGATGAGCACCTGATTCTCCGGCCGAGGTGCCGCGGCGAGGACCCCGATACCCCTATCGTGATGCTCATGCCGCGCTTCGACATGGATCCTCACGCCCTCCGCGAGTACCGGCCCGAGGTGCGCGAGCCCGCCGACTTCGACGCCTTCTGGGCCGAGACGATCGCCTCCTCCCGCGCCGCGGGCGAGGAGGTGCGCTATCAGCGCGTCGCGTCGCCGTTCACCCTGGTCGACGTCTACGACGTCACCTTCAGCGGCTACGCGGGCGAACCGGTGCGCGCCTGGCTGACCGCACCGGCCGGCGCCGACGAGCCGCTGCCGGCGGTCGTCGAGTACAACGGCTACGGCGGCGGACGGGGGCTCGCGGGTGAGCGCCTCGGCTGGGCCAACGCCGGCTACGCGCACCTGTTGATGGACACCCGCGGTCAGGGCTCGATGTGGGGAACCGGCGGCGACACCCCCGACCCTCACGGCACCGGTCCGTCGGTCAGCGGCTTCATGACACGCGGCATCGAGGATCCGGCGCAGTACTACTACCGTCGCGTGTTCACGGATGCGGTGCGCCTGGTGGATGCGGCGCGCACGCTCGACATCGTCGACGCCGACCGCGTCGCGGTGTGCGGAGGCAGCCAGGGCGGCGGGATCGCGCTGGCCGCGGGCGCCTTGTCGGAGGGACTTGTCGCGGTCATGCCCGACGTGCCGTTCCTGTGCCACTTCGAACGGGCGGTCGGGCTCACGGACGCGGATCCCTACCAGGAGATCGTGCGCTACCTCGCGGTGCACCGCCACACCGAGGAGCGCGTGTTCACCACGCTGTCCTACTTCGACGGCGTCAACATGGCGCGCCGCTCGGAGGCTCCCGCCCTGTTCTCGACAGCGCTGCACGATCAGACGTGCCCGCCCTCGACGGTCTTCGCCGCCCGCAACCACTACGCGGGCGAGGCGGACATCGAGGTCTATCCCCACAACCAGCACGAGGGCGGTCTCATGTACCAGTGGTTCGCCCAGGCGGAGTTCCTCGCCGCACGCGTGTGAGTTCGGGATGCGGCGGAGCGCCGCATCCCGAACCGTCACACGAGCGAGTCGCGCCAGGCGGCGTGCAGGCGCGCGAACGTGCCGGTGCCGCCGATGAGCGCCTCGGGCGCGTCGTCCTCGACGATGCGCCCGTGCTCCATGACGAGCACGCGATCCGCGATCGCGACCGTCGAGAGGCGGTGGGCGATGATGATGGCCGTGCGATCCGCGAGCAGCGTCCCGAGAGCCGACTGGATCTGACGCTCGCTCGGGATGTCGAGCGAGGCGGTCGCCTCGTCGAGGATCAGCACCGCCGGGTTCGCCAGGAAGGCGCGCGCGAACGAGATCAACTGGCGCTGTCCCGCCGACACACGGCCGCCGCGCTTGTTCACGTCCGTGTCGTAACCGTCGGGGAGTGCCTCGATGAACGCGTGTGCACCGACGGCCATCGCCGCATCCCGCACCTCGTCGAGGGTCGCGTCCGGCTTCCCCAGCGCGATGTTGTCGGCGACCGTTCCGCTGAACAGGTACGCCTCCTGCGTCACCATGACGATCGCGCGGCGCAGATCGGCCGAACCGAGCGTCCGCAGGTCCACGCCGTCGAGCGTCACGGATCCGCGGGTCGGGTCGTAGAAGCGGGAGACGAGTTTGGCCAGCGTCGACTTGCCCGCCCCCGTCGTGCCGACCAGGGCGATCGTCTGACCCGCCGGAACGTCCAGCGAGAAGTCGGGCAACACGACGCGCCCGTCGCCGTAACCGAACGCCACGTCGTCGAAACGGATGGCGCCGCGCGGGCGCTCCAGTGCCACGGGATGCGCGGGCTCGGGAACCGTGGGCTCCTCCTCCAGCACGCCCGACACCTTCTCCAGTGCCGCTGCGGCCGACTGGTAGGAGTTCAGGAACATCGCCACCTCCTGCAGCGGCGAGAAGAAGTTGCGCACGTACAGCACGGCGGCCAGCAGCACCCCGATCTCCAGCGCTCCGCCGGCGACACGGATGCCGCCCAGGAGCAGCACCGCACCGAGACTCAGTGTCGAGATCGCCATCAGCCCGGGCTCGAACGTGCCGAACAGCCGGATGGAGCGCATGTTCACGTCGCGGTACTGCTCGCTCAGCTCGCCGAACTCGACGTCGCCGCGCTTCTCCTTGCGGAACGCCTTGACCGCGCGGATGCCGGTCATCGTCTCCACGAAATGCACGATGACCTTCGCGCTGATCACGCGCGACTCTCGGTAGACCATCTGCGAGCGGCGGTAGAACCAGCGCATGAGCAGGCCGAGCGGGATGCCCATGACGATGAGCACGACCCCGCTCTGCCAGTCCAGCAGCAGCAGGGCGATGAGCGTGAAGGCACCGAACAGCACGCCCGAGACGAGCTCGTTGAGGCCGCCGTCGAGGAGCTCCCGGATCGTGTCGAGGTCGCTCGTCTGGCGGGAGATGATGCGTCCCGAGGTGTACGACTCGTGGAACTCGAGGCTCAGCCGCTGGGTGTGGCGGAAGATCCGGGTGCGCAGGTCGAGCATGACCGCCTGCGTGAGGCGTGCCGCGACCACCGCGTACCACCCGATGAGGGCGGCACCCAGCAGCCCGGATGCGAGATAGACGGCCACCACGCCGATCGTGGGCAGCCAGTCCAGCTCGTTCAGCACCGCCGGCAGCGCGTTGTCGATACCGAATGCGATCAGCGCCGGACCGACCACCCTCAGCGCCGTCGAGACGACGAGCACGACGGCGGCGAGGATGAGCTTGCCGCGCAGCGGAGCGATGAGTGAACCGAGCAGTCGCATCGAGCGGCGCCGGATCTCCCGGCTCTCGGCGCGGGTGTAGTCGGAGCGGTCTTCGCCGCTGGTTCCCGTGACGGTACTCATCGCACCTCCTCCTTCTCGTCCAGACTCGAGATCACGTGCCGGTAGTGCGCCGAGGAACGCATCAGCTCGCTGTGCGTTCCCACCGCGGTGACGCGCCCGTCTTCCAGGAGAGCGACGCGATCCGCGAGGGCCACGGTCGACGGCCGATGCGCGACGATGAGGGCGGTCGTGTCGGCCAGCACCCCACGCAGCCCCTCCTCCACCCGCGCCTCCGTGTCGACGTCGAGAGCCGACAGCGGGTCGTCGAGCACGAGCACCGACGGCCGCGCGGCGACCGCGCGGGCCAGGGCGAGACGCTGGCGTTGGCCTCCGGAGAGACTCAGTCCTTCCTCCCCGATGACGGTGTCGACGCCGGCGGGCAGCCGCTCGACGAACTCGGCCTGGGCGACGTCCAGCGCTTCGCGCAGCACGCGCTCGCCCTCCGGCGAGGCCGCATCCAGGTCGTCGCGTCCGAGCAGCACGTTCTCGCGCACCGAGGAGGAGAAGAGCGTCGCCTCCTCGAACGCCATCGAGATGTGCGTGCGCAGCTCGGCCAGGGTGAGATCCCTCACATCGACGCCGTCCAGCGTGACGCGCCCGCCGGTCACGTCGTACAGGCGGGTGGGCAGGGTCGTCAGCGTCGTCTTGCCCGAACCGGTGAGGCCCACGAGCGCCATCGTCTCCCCCGGCTCCAGGGCGAGATCGATCCCGTCCAGCAGATCGCGCTGCGCGTCCGGCGCGTCCTGGTAGCGGAAGTGCACGTTCTCGAACACGAGCCGGCCCCGGGGGTTCTCGATCGAGACCGGGTCGTCCGGATCGTCGATCGTGACCTGCTCGTCGAACACCTCGAACACGCGGTCGGTGGCGGTGCGCGCATCCAGGAGGAACGAGAAGAGGAAGCCGATCGACTCCATGGGCCAGCGCAGCACCGTCGCCATCGCGAAGAAGGCGAACAACTGGGCGACCGAGAGCTGGCCGAGCTGAGCGAGCACAATCCCCGCCGCCAGACACAGCGCGAAGGCGATCTCGGGCAGCAGGACCAGCCAGAACCAGATCAGGCCGATGGCCGTGGCCTTGCGCAGCTCCGTCTGGCGCAGCGTCTCGGCCTGGCGCGCGAACTTCGCGAGAGCGTGGGATCCGCGCCCGAACGCCTTCAGGACGCGGATGCCGTGCACGCTCTCCTCGACGGCGGTCGCGAGATCGCCCGCCTGGTCCTGGCTCTGGCGGGCGAGCACCCCGTATTGCTTCTCGAAGCGATACCCGGCGTACCAGAGGGGAGCCGAACACAGCAGGAAGATCGTGCCGAGCACCCAGTGCCACTGGAACAGCAGCACCGACCCCAGCGCGATCGTCAGCACGTTGACGACGAGCAGGATGACGCCGAAGGCGAGCCAGCGTCGGATGAGGCTGATGTCCTGCATCATGCGGCTGAGCAGCTGACCGGACTGCCACCGGTCGTGGAACGCGACGGGGAGTCGTTGCAGGCGCGCGGCGAAGCCGGTGCGCAAGGCGTACTCGACCCTGGTCGAAGGCGCGAGCACGAACCAGCGCCGACCCCAGACGAGAGCGGCCTCGGCGAGCCCGAGCCCGATGACGGCGAGCGTGCCCCAGAGGATCTGCGTCGGATCGGCGGAGGCGATCGGCCCCGCGACGACGCCCTCGAGCACGAGCGGGATCATCAGGGCGACGACGCTGGCGGCGAGCGCGCTGACGGCGCCGAGCACGAGCGGACGCAGCACAGGGCGCACGAACGGCAGGAGCCGCGCGAGGGCGCGAAGCGTGGACGGTTCGGTGGACGAACGAGAAGGTGTGGAACTCATGATCCTCGAGGAGAGCGTGCGGCGGCGACGCCGCTGAAGGGTGAACTCGCACGCAGAGGTGCGGCGGCTCGGAGAGGGAGAGGGCCGCGTGGAAGCGGCGGAGCGGTGGCTACGCGGAGCGCGCGGGCACCGCGAGGACGGCGGGGATTTCCGCAATGGCGAATGCCTGAGTCATATCGTCCTCCTCGAGTGCACGGATGCCGCGGCGAGTGCGCGCGACAGCCCTCCAGACTATGCTGTGTGTTCGCTGAGTGCAACGATCAGTTCCGCGCGGGCATTCCCGCGCGTGGGGTCAAGAGGCTTCGCGGGCGAGCAGGCTGCGCTTGACCTCGACGCCCCACGCGAAGCCGCCCATCGCGCCGCCGGTGCGGAGCACGCGGTGGCACGGCACGAAAAGGGCCGGTGCGTTGCGCGCGCAGACGGATGCGGCGGCGCGCACCGCGCGAGGACTTCCCAACGCTGCGGCGAACTCCGCGTACGTGAGGGGCTGGCCCGGCTCGATGCGGCGCAGCATCCGCCAGCCCGCGAGCTGTCCGGCGGTGCCCGTCTGGTGCACCTCGACCTCGTCGATGGCTCGCACGTCGCCGCCGTAGTAGGCGGCGACCGCATCCAGGGCGTCGACCGCGCCCTCGACGATCTCGGCGGGTCGATCCGCCGCACGCACGCGGGCGATGATGACCTCGTGGTCGGCGCTCCAGCCGGAGGCGAGGACGCGCTGCCGATCGTCGACGAGCGCGGTGAAGGCTCCGTCAGGGGTGGCGATGGTGGCGATGTGCGCGGTCATGCGATGCGGCTCTCGTTCGGGAGGCGGGCGGGACGGGGGATCTGCGCGGGCACGCCGGCGACGGCGGCCCAAAGGTGCGCGGTGAGGTAGCTGCGCCAGGGTGCGGCGCGGACGGACCACGCGGTCAGGGCACGGGGCTCCGCGGGGAGCCCGAGCCGGGCGGCGCCGGTGCGCACGGCGACGTCACCGGGAAGGAACACGTCGGGATCGCCCGTGACCCGCATCCGCACGTAGTCCGCGGTCCACGGTCCGATCCCGGGCATCGCGAGCAGGGCCGCGCGCTGATCGTGGGCGTCGCCGCCGGCGTCGAGCACCAGCGAGCCGTCGGCGAGCGCCGCGGCGGCACCGACGATGGCGCGGGTGCGGGCGGCGGGGCCGCGCAGCACCTCTGCGCCGCGCTCGGCGATCGCCGCCATGGTCGGGAAGAGCAGGTCGGTGCCTTCGTGGGCGGGCACCCGCTCCCCCAGGTGCTGCGCGAGAGCGGCGAGGGCCGTGCGCGCCGCGGCGACGGTGATCTGCTGGCCCACCATCGCACGGATGAGCATCTCGTGCGGGTCCGCGGCGCCGGGGACGCGGATGCCGGGAAGCGCGGCGACACGCTCGGCAAGCTCCGGGTGGGCTGCGAGCGCCTGATCGACGGCGAGCGGATCCGCATCCAGATCGAACAGCCGACGCACCCGCGTGACCAGCTGCGGCAGATCTGCGAGCTGCGACAGGCGGGCGCGCAAGCGGAGCGCGTCGCCGTCGCGGCGCACCTCGAACCACGCGGAGCCGCCGGCCAGGCGCAGGGTGCGCGCGAAGGTCGTCGTCGTGACGGTCTCCACGCCCGGCAGCGCGCGGGCCGTCATCCACGCGAAGATGCCGTCGTCGTCGATCGGACGCCGGTGCGCGAGGAGCAGATCGATCTCACCGGGAGTCGCACGGTTCTCGGATCTCCGCCGCGCGCGCAGCGCGAGCGGCGTCATCCCGAACACCTCGCGGACGGTGTCGTTGAACTGCCGCACACTCGCGAAGCCCGCGGAGAAGGCGACGTCTGCGGCAGGGAGGTCCGTGCCGACGAGGAGCATCCGCGCCGTGTGGGCGCGGTGGGCCCGCGCGAGTGCGAGCGGTGACGCGCCGAGCTCGGCGGTGAGGATGCGGCCGAGCTGCCGCGACGAGTAGCCGAGCCGGCGGGCGAGCCCCGGCACGCCCTCGCGCTCGACCACGCCGTCGGCGATGAGACGCATGGCGCGCCCGGCGACGTCGCCGCGGAGGTCCCACTCCGGCGAGCCGGGCGCAGCCTCGGGCAGACAGCGCTTGCAGGCGCGGTAGCCCGCCTCGTGCGCGGCGGCGCTCGTGGGATAGAACGTGACGTTCTCGGCGCGGGGTGTGCGCGCGGGGCAACTGGGGCGGCAGTAGATGCCGGTGGTGTGCACCGCGGTGACGAACTGGCCGTCGAAGCGCGCGTCCCGCGCGTCGATCGCACGGTAGCGCTCGTCGAAGGTCATCGCGGAGATGGGCACGTCCCCAGCCTGTCACGCCTCCACGACACGGGCTCGCGGTTTTCGGACGCCGCAGCAGGGCCCGTACCGCTGTGCCCGAGGCGGCGCGCCCCGTGCCGCGCGGGGTGCTGTCTCTTCCTGCCCGAGTTGCGTCGCATGTGCGCAAGTGCGACAGGCTTCCGCATCCGCGACAGACGTTCACTGTCGCATCCGCGCAAAGGTGCGGCGGATCCGAGGCAGCTGGGCGGGCCCGCCTAGCTGTACCCGGTCATGAGGTTGGTGACATTCGGATAGGGAGAAGGCCTCCACGATTGGTGGTGTCTAACGTCACCGAAGTGGAGGCCTTCTCTTGGTCCACCGTAATGCGCGGCTCACTGTCGCGGGTCGTCTGATTCTCGTGCGCCGGGTTCTCGGCGGACGTCCCGTCTCGCACGTTGCCAAGGAGATGGGCGTCTCGCGTCAGTGCGCTCATCGCTGGCTGGCCCGCTACCGCGCTGCGGGCGAAGCAGGGCTGTCCGATCGGTCTTCGCGTCCGGTGTCGTCTCCGACGGCGACTGCCGCCGCGACAGCAGCCGCCGTCGTTGAGCTGCGCTCGCGTGAGCGGCTCGGGCGCGACGACATCGCCCGCGCTTGCGGGGCCAGCCCGCGCACCGTTTCCCGGCTGATCGCGAAGGCGGGGCTGCCGGCGCTGCACGAGCTGGATCCGGTCACCGGCATCGCGTTGCGCGCGTCACGGCGCACCCAGGTCCGCTACGAGCGTGACGCCCCAGGGGATCTGATCCACATCGATGTGAAGAAGCTCGGCCGCATCCCCGAAGGCGGCGGCTGGCGCGTCCAAGGCCCCGCCACGATCGACCATCACAGCGGTCGGGACCGGAAGGTCAGGCTTGGCTTTGACTACGTCCATGTCGCCGTCGACGACCACTCCCGCCTCGCGTTCGCGCAGATCCTGCCGGACGAGAAGGGCACCACCTGCGCAGCGTTCCTCGCCGCCGCGACCGAGTTCTTCACCCGTCACGGGATCCACATCCGTGAGGTCATGACCGACAACGCCAAGAACTACACCGTCTCGGCCGCGTTCCAAGGCCAGCTGTCCCTCCTCAACGCGAGGCACATCACCACCAAGCCGCACTGCCCCTGGCAGAACGGCAAAGCCGAACGATTCAACCGGACCATGCAGGAACACTGGGCCTACCGGGCCCCCTACGTCTCCAACCAGCACCGCTCCGAAGCGCTCGCGCCCTGGCTCGAGCACTACAACTACGCTCGAGCACACACCGCCTGCGGCGGCCAACCCCCAATCAGCCGGGTGTCACCAACCTCATGACCGGGTACACCTAGCGGATGCTGGGAGCCGGGCCCGCCCAGGTGACCGGCATGGTGGCGGATGCGGGGCTTCCCGTTCGCCCCCAGAAGGGATGCGGCGCAGGCACCCGGAGCGAGTGAACCTCCCGCAGCGGCCGGTGGTGCCACACCTTTGCGCAGATGCGCCAGTCATTCTCTGGCGCATCTGCGTAAAGGTGGCGCGTCTGCGCACATGCGACGCAACTCGGGCAACGGGCAACGGGCAACGGGGCAATAGGCCGCGCCGGTGCGGCGGCAGGCACACGGACCAGGGCGAGGCCGGGAGCGCAAGCGGCGGCGCCGGGGAGCAAGCGGCGGCCCCGGGGAGGACGTGACGGAGTAGCGTCGCAGCATGAGCGAGCAGACCTACGACCTCATCGTCATCGGCGCCGGCCCGGTGGGCGAGAACGTCGCCGACCGCGCCGTGCAGGGCGGACTCACCGCCGTCATCGTCGAGAGCGAACTCGTCGGGGGTGAATGCTCCTACTGGGCGTGCATGCCGTCGAAGGGGCTCCTGCGCGCGGGCGCTGTGCTGCGGGAGGCGCGCGACGTCGACGGTGCCAAGCAGGCCGTGTCGGGCTCCCTCGACGTCGCCGGCGTCCTCCGCCGTCGCGACACGCTCACGCACGACTGGAACGACTCCTCGCAGGTGGAGTGGCTCACGGGCGCGGGCATCGACCTCGTGCGCGGCCACGGCCGCCTCGTCGGCGTCAAGCAGGTCGAGGTGACGGATGCGGACGGCGCCGTCACCCGACTGACCGCCCGGCACGCCGTGGCCGTCTGCACGGGCACCGCGGCCCTCCTCCCCGACACCCCCGGTCTCGCCGACATCGCGCCGTGGACGAGCCGCGAGGCGACCAGCGCGCAGGAGATCCCCGCATCCCTCGCCATCGTCGGCGGCGGAGTTGTCGCCGCGGAGATGGCGACCGCGTACGCGGACCTCGGCGCCGAGGTCACTCTCGTCGTCCGGGGCGCACTGCTGGCCGCGAACGAGCCCTTCGCCGGTGAGCTCGTCGGTCGCGCCCTCGAGGAGCGGGGCGTGCGCATCCTCCGCCACACGAACGTCGTGTCGGCACAGCGTGTCGGCGACGAGAAGGAGCTGGAGCTGTCGGACGGGTCCCGCATCCGCGCGGCCGAGGTGCTCGTGGCGACCGGACGGGCCCCCCGCACCGAGGATCTCGGCCTGGGTGCGGTGGGCTTGGTCCCGGGCGAGTGGCTCTCCGTCGACGACACGATGCTCGTGTCCGGCACCGACTGGCTGTACGGGGTCGGCGACGTCAACCACCGGGCCCTGCTCACACACCAGGGCAAGTACCAGGCGCGTGCCGCGGGCGACGTCATCGCCGCGCGTGCGACCGGCGGCGCGGTCGACGACGCCCCCTGGGGCGCGCACGTCGCAACCGCCGACCACGAGGCCGTTCCGCAGGTGACCTTCACCGATCCTGAGGTGGCGTCCATCGGGTTCACCGAGGCCTCCGCGAAAGCCGCGGGCCGCCGCATCCGGGTCCTCGACTACGACCTCTCCTGGATCGCCGGCGCCGCCACCCGCGCCGATGACTACCGGGGTCAGGCGCGCGCCATCGTCGATGAGGATGCGGGCACGATCATCGGCGCCACGTTCGTCGGCGAGGATGTGGCCGAACTCCTCCACTCGGCGACGATCGCCGTCGTCGGCCAGGTGCCGATCACCCGCCTCTGGCACGCCGTGCCGTCTTACCCCACGCTCAGCGAGGTGTGGCTGCGGCTGCTCGAGGCGTACGGCCGCCCGAGCGCCTGAGCCTCCTCCCGCAGGAGAACAACCGCCCCGCAGGACGATCCGGAAGGAATCGTCCTGCGGGGCGGCGCTGTCCAGCGGAAGCGCCGGGACTCAGTGGTAGAAGTGGCGCTCTCCCGTGAAGAACATCGTCACGCCGCGTTCGCGGGCGAGGGCGATCGTCTCGTCGTCGCGCACGGAGCCGCCCGGCTGCACGATGGCGGAGACTCCCGCATCCAGCAGAACCTGCGGTCCGTCCGAGAACGGGAAGAAGGCATCGGATGCGGCGACGGAGCCGACCGCGCGATCTCCGGCACGCTCGACGGCGAGTCGGCACGAGTCGACGCGGTTGACCTGCCCCATCCCGATGCCGACGGTCGCGGAGTTCTTCGCCAGCACGATCGCGTTGGACTTGACGGCGCGGCACGCCTTCCACGCGAAGATGAGGTTCGTCATCTCCTCGCCGACCGGGCGCTCGCCCGCGACGAGCTCCCAGTCGGTCGCGACGGACTCGATGTCGTCCGGGAATCGGTCGGCGTCCTGCAGCAGCAGACCGCCCGAGACGAGACGCACGTCCATACGCTCCTGCTGCCAGTCGGCCGGCAGCTGCAGCACGCGCAGGTTCTTCTTCAGACGGAACAGTTCGAGCGCCTCCGGCTCGAAGGCCGGGGCGACGATCACCTCGGTGAAGATGTCGCGCAGGTTCTCCGCCATCTTCAGCGTGACCGTGCGGTTCGCGGCGATCACACCGCCGAACGCCGAGACGGGGTCGCATTCGTGGGCCCGCAGGTGCGCGCTCGCGATCTCGTCGAGCGCGTTGGGTGCCGACACGGCGATGCCGCAGGGGTTGGCGTGCTTGATGATCGCCACCGCGGGCTTGACCATGTCGAAGGCGGCGCGCAGTGCCGCATCCGCATCGACGTAGTTGTTGTACGACATCTCCTTGCCCTGCAGCTGCAGAGCCTGGGCGATGCCGTGCCCGCCGGTGCGGGTGTAGATCGCCGCGCGCTGGTGGGAGTTCTCGCCGTAGCGCAGCGTCGCGAGCCGCTCGGCCTTGATCGTCAGGTGCGCGGGCAGCTGCTCGCCCTCGGCGAGGGTCTCGTCCGCGAACCAGGTCGCCACCGCGCGGTCGTAGTTCGCCGTGTGGGCGAAGGCGCGCGCCGCGAGTTCCTTACGCTGGGCGAGCGAGGTGCCGCCGGCGGCGATCGCGTCGATGATCGCGGGGTACGACTCGGGCGAGACGACGATCGCGACGTTGGCGTAGTTCTTCGCCGACGCGCGCACCATCGCGGGCCCGCCGATGTCGATCTGCTCGACCACGGCGTCGCCGGATGCGCCGGATGCCACGGTCTCGACGAAGGGGTAGAGGTTCACGACCACGAGCTCGAAGGGCGAGATGCCGAGATCGGTCAGCTGCTCCTCGTGGTGTGCGAGGCGGAGGTCGGCGAGCAGGCCCGCGTGGACCCCCGGATGCAGGGTCTTCACGCGCCCGTCGAGCGACTCGGGGAACCCGGTCACGCTCGAGACGTCGACGACGTCGTACCCGGCGTCGCGGATGGTCTGCGCGGTGGAGCCGGTCGAGACGATCTCGACGCCGGCAGCGACCAGCGCTTCGGCCAGACGCAGCAGGTCGGTCTTGTCGCTGACCGAGACGAGCGCGCGGCGGACGGGGACGACATCGCGGTCGCGGTAGAGGGACGGATCGTGGCTGGGCCCGGCCATGGGACTCCTCGGGGTGGGGCGGTTGCGGTGGGTCAGACGGCGGATGCGGCGAGGTCGAGCTCGCCGGTGGCGATACGGCGCACGACGTCGATGAGCAGACGTCGTTCGACGGGCTTGATGCGTTCGTGGAGCGCGTTCTCGTCGTCGCCCGGGTGCACCTCGACGCGCTCCTGGGCGAGGATCGGACCGGTGTCGACGCCGTCGTCGACGACGATCACGCTCGCCCCGGTCTCGGCGGCGCCCGCCGCGATCGCGTCGCGCACGGCGTGGGCGCCGGGGAACTCCGGCAGGTAGGCGGGGTGCGTGTTGATCAGGTGCGGACTCCACGCGGCGACGACCGACGGCGGGAGCAGACGCATGAGCCCCGAGAGCACGACGAGGTCGGGCCGCCAGACACGCAGCTGCCGATCGAGCTCCTCACCCCACGCCTCGCGCTGGTCGGCGCCCTGCCAGGGGATGACGAAGCTGGGGATGCCGAACTCCTCGGCGTGTGCGAGACCGGAGGCTTCGCGGTCGGCGCCCACCACGATGACACGGGCCGGGAAATCGGCTTCCGCCGCGGCCTCGAGCAGGGCTCGCAGATTCGAGCCGGTGCCGGAGATGAGGACGGCGACCGTGAGCACCCGCACAGTCTAGTCGCGCGCCGCATCCGTCCGCTCGGGGGTGTCGCCCGCGTCCCCGCGCCCGCCCGACAGGCGCGCGAACACCCCCGGACCCGATCCGGTCGCGGCGACCTCGTCGCTGCGCCGACGCGGCGAGAGCAACAGGATCGCCGCGCCCAGACCCACCTCGACGCCGACGGCCACGCCCACCGCGAGAGCGTCAGGGCCTACGGCCGACAGCCGCCCTGGCCCCATGCTTCCGCTCGCCAGCAGCGCCATCAGTGCCGTGGCCAGGGCGGCCAGGGCGGCGATGGACAGCGTGAGTGTCACGAGGATGCCGGTGCTCTCCGCATCCGCCGTCGAGCCGCGCGGGCTGAGGCGGGATCGTGTCGCCCAGCCCGTGACGGCTCCGACCGCGATGGGAAGGAGTGCCAGCAGCAGATACCAGCTGCTCGCCCCCTCCGGCAGCACGCCCAGGATCGGCACGCCCGGCAGCACGCCGAGCTGCGTGCCCGCCGGCGAGACGACGCTCCCCGCGCCGAGCCCGACGCCGGGCCCCGCGACGAAGGACAGCGCCCAGACCAGCAGCGTCGGCAGATAGAGCAGCTGGGCGAGCGCGAGGACGGCCGCGCCACCCGCATCCAGGTTGCCGGCCTGGGAGAGCGCGACGATGTTCGGAGCGCGCACGATGAGCCCGAGCGCGAGGACGGCCGCGCCCACCGCGACCAGACCCGTCACGGCGATCGCCGTGCCCCGCACGGCGAGTTCGGGAACCTCGGGCCAGGCACCCCGGGCGCGGTCGAGCCGGGCGCGGAGGGCGTCGACGGGCCCGTCGTCGCCGTCGATCCACGCACGATGCAGGGCGCCCGCGAGCACCCCGGCGGCGTAGTAGGCGGTGGGGTAACAGATGGCGCGCCACAGGTCGGTGCCTGCCAACGGTGCCTGCGACGTGACGGCGATGCCGGAGGCGAGCGCGGCGAACACGAGTGTTCCCGTGAGTGCGCCGCTCCACGGCGCCCCGGCACGACCGGCCCGGGCTCCCGAGCGCCCGCCGAAGAGCAGGGTGAACGCGGCGAAGGCCAGCGGGGCGAGCGAGAGCGTGAAGCTCGCGAGGGTGGGATCGACGCCCAGCTCGGCGACGTAGACGTCGGGAAGTGTGATCGCGACCGGAACCGAGTGCCCGAACTGCCAGATGGTCGCAGCGCTCTGCCAGACGGCGGAAAGATCTCCTGAACCGAACGCGACGAACCAGAAGACCATCAGCGGCGCGCCTGCGACGGCGAGACCGACGGCCGCCGCCACGACGGCGTCGAGGGCGGAGAGGAGAAGGACGAGGACGCGTTGCATGGCCCCCTGACCCTACCCAGCGGACCTTGGCGTGGCCGTCCCCCACGCCGCCCGCATCTGCCACGGCTCTCCCGCGTCGCGCAGCGGGCCGCGTCCGACTACTCTCGTCGGGTGCACCACCCCCGTACCACCAGCGTTTCACCGTCCTCCCCCGGCCGCCTCGACCGCTTCTTCGGCATCACGGCGCGCGGCGCCACCGTCGGCGGCGAGATCCGCGGCGGCATCGTCACCTTCGTGGCGATGGCCTACATCGTCCTGCTGAACCCGATCATCCTGTCCGGCGGAACGGATGTGGCCGGCAATGCCCTCGGCTTCGCCCAGGTCGCGGCGACCACAGCGCTCACCGCCGGCGCGATGACGATCCTCTTCGGCCTCGTCGCCCGGTTGCCCTTCGCGTTCGCGGCGGGCCTCGGCATCAACTCGTTCCTCGCCGTCAGCGTGGTGGGCGAGGTCACCTGGCCCGAGGCCATGGGTCTGGTGCTCATCAACGGCCTGCTCATCGTGCTCCTGGCCGTGACCGGCCTGCGCCGGCTCATCTTCGACGCCGTTCCGATGGCGCTGAAGACCGCCATCACGGTCGGCATCGGTCTGTTCATCGCCTTCATCGGCTTCGTCGACGGCGGACTCGTGCAGAGCACGGGCCTCGCGTCGCCTCCCGTCGGTCTCGGCGTGAACGGCTCGATCGCCACCGTCCCGACGCTCCTGTTCGTGCTGACGCTCGTGACCATCGCGATCCTTCTCGCCCGCAAGGTCAAGGGCGCCATCCTCATCGGTCTCGCGGGCGGCACCGTCGTCGCGGTCATCGTCGAGGCGATCTGGCACCTCGGTGCGCGCGCCGACGGCAACGCCGGCGGCTGGGGACTCAGCGTGCCCGAGATCCCGGCATCGATCTTCAGCCTGCCCGATCTGAGCCTCGTGGGTCAGGTCAGCTTCGGCGCCTTCGATCGCATCGGGGTGCTCGCAGCCGCGATGCTCGTGTTCACCCTGCTGTTCACGAACTTCTTCGACGCGATGGGCACCATGACGGGACTCTCGCGCGAGGCGAACCTCGCCGATGAGCGGGGCAACTTCCCACGCCTGCGCTCCGCACTCGTGGTCGAGGGCATCGGCGCCGTCGCGGGCGGACTGACCTCGTCGTCCTCCAACACGGTGTTCATCGAGTCCGGCACCGGCATCGGTGAGGGCGCCCGCACGGGCCTCGCGAACCTCGTCACCGGTGCGCTCTTCCTCCTCGCGATGTTCGTGACGCCTCTGACCACCATCGTGCCGAGCGAGGTCGCCTCGGCGGCCCTCGTCGCGGTCGGCGCACTCATGATGAGCCAGATCCGTCACGTCGATCTCACCGACGTCTCGGTGCTGATCCCGGTGTTCCTGACCATCACGGTCATGCCGCTGACGTACTCGATCGCCAACGGCATCGGCGCGGGCTTCGTCAGCTGGGTCGTCATCCGCTCGCTGTCGGGACACGCCCGCCGCATCAGCCCGCTGCTGTGGATCGTCGCCGCCGGCTTCGTCGTGTTCTTCGTACGCGGACCGATCGAGGCGACCCTCGGCGGCTGAGCCACCACCTCGACGCCGAGCGAGCATCCGTTCGTCCGGTGAGCACTCGATGGGGTGCTCACTCGGCGAACGGATGCTCGTTCGCGTGTGTGCGGGCGCTCAGGCCTCGCGCGGCTCCAGCACAAAGATCGCGATCTGGCGGTCGGTCTTGGTCTGGTAGACGGCGTAGTCGGGCCACACGGCCACCGCGCGGTCCCACCACAGCTGGCGTTCGTCGCCCTCGAGCTCGCGCGCGGTGTAGTCGCGCTTGACGGCGCCGTCCTGCAGCTCGACGTGCGGGTGCTTGCGGATGTTGTTGCCCCAGGCGGGCTCGTCGGGTGCCCCGCCCTTGGAGGCCACGACGAGGTAGTCCCCGTCATGCTCGACGCGCATGAGCGCGGTCTTGCGCAGGCCACCGCTCTTGGCGCCGACAGTGGTCAGCACGATGATCGGAACACCGCGCAGCTCACCGCCCTCGGCACCGTTGGTGGCTTCGTAGAGCTCGGCTTGCGACCGGGCCCACTCGGACGTGCTCGGCTTGTACTCCCCTGTCAGCGGCATGCGTCCAGGCTACTGCGGCGCGATACGACGAAGGGCGGATGCGGGGGCCTCGGCCGCCCGCATCCGCCCTTCGTGAGCGGTCTTACAGACCCTGGATGATCTCGCGCATGAGGGCGGCGGTCTCGGACGGCGTCTTGCCGACCTTCACGCCCGCTGCCTCGAGCGCTTCCTTCTTGGCCTGCGCGGTGCCCGCGGAGCCCGAGACGATCGCGCCGGCGTGGCCCATCGTCTTGCCCTCGGGCGCGGTGAAACCGGCGACGTAGCCGACGACGGGCTTCGTGACGTTGGCGCGGATGTAGTCGGCGGCGCGCTCCTCGGCGTCGCCGCCGATCTCGCCGATCATCACGATCGCCTTGGTCTCGGGATCGGCTTCGAACGCCTCGAGCGCGTCGATGTGGGTCGTGCCGATGATCGGGTCGCCACCGATGCCGATGGCGGTCGAGAAGCCCAGGTCGCGCAGCTCGAACATCATCTGATAGGTCAGCGTTCCCGACTTCGACACGAGACCGATGGGACCCTTGCCGGTGATGTTGGCGGGCGTGATGCCCACAAGCGACTCACCGGGGGTGATGATGCCGGGGCAGTTCGGGCCGATGATGCGGGTCTTGTTGCCCTTCTCGATCGCGTAGGCCCACGCCTCGGCGGAGTCGCCGACGGGCACGCCCTCGGTGATGACCACGAGCAGCGGGATCTCACTGTCGATGGCTTCGATCATGGCGTCCTTCGTGAACGCCGGCGGCACGAAGGCGATGGAGACGTCGGCGCCCGTGGCCTCGATGGCTTCGGCGACGCTCGCGAAGACCGGCAGCTCGACGGGGTTGCCGTCCTTGTCGGTGTGCGAAACGGTCGTGCCGGCCTTGCGTGCGTTGACGCCGCCGACGACCTGGGTGCCCGCCTTCAGCATCAGAGCGGTGTGCTTGGTGCCCTCGCCGCCGGTGATGCCCTGGACGATGACCTTGGAGTCCTTGTTGAGGTAGATCGACATGTCTGTGTCCTTATCCGATGCGGGCGATCAGGCGGCGGCCAGCTCGGCGGCCTTGTCGGCGCCCTCGTCCATGCCTGCGGCGAGGGTCACGAGCGGGTTGTTCGCCGCGGCGAGGATCGCGCGGCCCTCTTCGACCTGGTTGCCGTCCAGGCGCACGACGAGCGGCTTGGTCGCGGTGTCGCCGAGGATCTCGAGCGCCTTGACGATGCCCTCCGCCACGGCCACGCACGAGGTGATGCCGCCGAAGACATTGACGAAGACGCTCTTGACCTGCGGGTCGCCGAGGATGACGTCCAGGCCCGCCGCCATGACGGTGGCAGAGGCGCCGCCGCCGATGTCGAGGAAGTTCGCGGGCTTCACACCGCCGTGGTTCTCGCCCCGCGTAGGCGACGACGTCCAGCGTCGACATGACGAGACCCGCTCCGTTGCCGATGATGCCCACCTGGCCGTCGAGCTTGACGTAGTTGAGGCCCGCAGCCTTGGCCTTCGCCTCGAGCGGGTCGGCCGCATCCTTGTCCTCGAGCTCTTCGTGCTCGGGGTGGCGCACCTCGGTCGCGTTGTCGTCGAGGGTGACCTTGCCGTCGAGGGCGATGATGTTGCCGCTTCCGTCGAGGATCAGCGGGTTCACCTCGACGAGCGTCGCTCCCTCGCCGGTGTAGACGGCGTAGAGCTTCACGAAGACGTCGGCGACCTTCTCGACGAGCTCCTCGGGGAAGTTCGCCGCGCGGGCGATCTCGACGGCCTTGGTCTTGTCGATGCCGGTGAGCGCGTTCACCTCGATGCGTGCGAGAGCCTCGGGCTTCTCGACCGCGAGCTGCTCGATCTCCATGCCGCCCTCGACGCTGGCCAGCGACAGGTAGGAACGGTTGGAGCGGTCGAGCAGCACCGAGAAGTAGAACTCCTTCTCGATGGATGCGCCCGCGGCGACCATGACGCGCTTGACGACGTGACCCTTGATGTCGAGGCCGAGAATGGCCTTGGCCGCCTCGTACGCCTCGTCGGGGGTCTTCGCGACCTTGACGCCGCCCGCCTTGCCGCGGCCGCCCGTCTTGACCTGCGCCTTGACCACCACGACGCCGCCGAGCTTCTCGGCTGCCGCCTTCACCTCCTCGGAGGTGTCCGCGACGATGCCGGCGAGCACCGGCACCTCGTACTTCTCGAAAAGGTCTCGTGCCTGGTACTCGTACAGATCCACTGGGCTTCCTTCGCTGGTCCGAGGGAGGGTGACGCAAAACGTCTCGACGTCGAGATATCGACCAGTCCCCCAGCCTACTCCCCGTGCGCGAGTGCTCCGTTCACGCCTGTGCAGACGACGGCGGCCTCACACGCCGCAGATCCGACAGTGCGGGACCCTCGATCCGACGCCCGTCGGGCGCGAAGCGCGAGGCGTGCAGCGGGCAGTCCCACGTGCACTCGGCGTCGTTCCAGTTGAGTACGCCTCCCAGATGCGGGCAGACCGCGGAGACGGCGCGGACCTCGCCGTCGACCCTCGAGACACCGACGGGGCGTCCCGCATCCGCACCGACGACACCCTTGCCCTCGGAGGGGACGCGGGTCGGATGCCGGAGCGCGTCGGCCCAGCCCTGGACAGCCTGTCCGCCGACCTTGGCGTTCTCCGCCGCACCCTTGGCGAGGTCGGCCGGCACGGTGATGCGGGTGCCGAGCCGGCGCATCCAGTCGGCACGCTCGTTCTCGCCGACACCCTCGATCTCCGCGGCGATCCGCAGAGCGGCCGCGGGCCCGTTGGTGAGGCCCCACTTCGCGTAGCCCGTCGCGAAGCGCACCCGGCCGCCGGTGCGGGGCATGACTCCGGCGAAGGGGATGAGGTTGTGGGAGGTGTAGTCCTGTGCCGACCAACGGTGGGTCGGCACCGCCTCCGGCATGTGGCGCCGGGTCCAGGCGATCAGCTCCGCGACGCGCGCGCGTTCGGATGCGGCGCGCCCGACCGGGTGTCCGCCGCCCCCGACGATCAACCGCGTCTGCTCCCACCGCCCATCGCGCTCGGACACGGTGCGCACCGATCTGCTCGGGGCGTCCGCGGAGAGGAACATGCCCTCCGGGAGGCCCACCTCGTCCGGCACGGCGAAGGCCACCGCATAGGAGCGCATCGCGGAGACCTTGGCGAAGTACAGCCCGCGGTCGAGCACCGCCGCGCCCGTCGCCAGCACGATGCTCTCGGCCGTCACGTCGCCGCGGGCTGTGTGCACCGTCGGTCGGTGGGAGGTGGAGACCCCCGTGGCCCGCACGCCGGTGTGCAGCGTGCCGCCCGCAGCGAGGAAGGCGAGCGCAAGGGCGTGCGCCGCCGCATCCGGGTCCACCCCCAACTGACCGTCCAGCGCGACGGCGGAGCGGGCGGGAAACGGCAGCTCGAGCTCCTCCGCCGCGGCCCACCGCACCGGCAGGCCGGCCTCTCGAGCTGCCTCGAACTCCTCACGCACACGGGAGCGCCCGGCGTCGTGCTGTGCGTACGTGAAGGCGGTGCGCGCCACGTACGGCAGTCCCACGCGATCGGCGAACGATCGCAGCCAGAGCTGCCCGTCCAGGTTCGCCTGCGCGTAGGCGCGCACGAGGGACGGCGAGTGGTGGGCGCGCAGCGTGGACAGCTGCGTCCCCTGCAGCAGCGAGACCTTGCCCGTGTTCGCGCCCGTCGCGAGTCCGGCGACCTCGCGCGCCTCGAGCACCACGACCTCGTGCCCGGACTCGGCGAGCAGCACCGCCGTCGCGAGACCCGTGATGCCCGCGCCCACCACGACGATCTCGTGCGCACCGGGGACGAACGGGGTCGTGGGGACCGTGCGAGCGTGCTGCTTCCAGAGGGGATCCATGCGGCGCAGTCAACGCGTCCGGCGGTCGATGTCCGCGGGGCTTGACACGGCGGCGACGTCGACGGGACGGCACCGGAGCAGGTCTAGGCTGGCTGCGCAGATGAGTGAGACAGCTTCCCCCTCAGCCGCGCGTGACGAGGTCGTCGCCGCGGCCCTCGACCTGTTCGCGCGGCAGGGTTTCGAGGCGACCTCGGTCGACCAGATCGCTCAGGCCGCCGGTATCTCGCGTTCCACGTTCTTCCGCCAGTTCGGCGGCAAGGACGATGTCGTCTTCGCCGATCACGAGCTCCTGCTCGAGAGGCTGCGCACCTACCTCGCCCGGCCGCACGAGAATCCGTGGGAAGCGGTCTGCGAGGCATCGATGCAGGTCTACCGTCACTTCGCGGCGGACCCCGAGCTCGCCCGGCGCCGTTACACGGTCGTGCGCGATGTGCCGGCGCTGCGCGACCGCGAGATCGTGACCGTCTTCCGTTACGAGCGGCTCTTCGACGAGTACCTGCGCACGGCGCTTCCCGGGCTCGACCCCCTCGACGCGGTGAGCTTCGCAGCCCTCGTCACCGCCGTGCACAACCACGTGCTGCGTCGGCTCCTGCGCGGCCCCAAGAAGGTTCCCGCCTCGGCGCTGCGCCGAGCCCTCGACGACTGCCTCGACAAGTTCGGGGTCGGCGAGCGGACCGCAGCCGCAGCCGACGACGTCGTGGTGGCCGTCTTCCCCCGGCGCATGCCGGCCGCGGAGGTCGCGCGCCGCCTCCGCGACGACCTGCACTGAGCCGCGCCGCGCGGCGCGACATCTGCACGATCCGTGGTGCGGGAGTGGCGTGACGTGACGGATGCGGCGGTCCACCCCGCATCCGCCGTGCACACGTCGCGGTATCCGGCGCGGGACACAGGGCGCCGGAAGGGCGGCACTCAGGGGGCGGGCAGCAGTGACAGCCCGTGGAGCAGGTCGCCGCGCGAGGCGGCCGCGCACACTCGCACCCACCCCTCGCCCGAAGCACCGAAGGCGGAGCCGGGCGCGAGAGCGACGCGCTCCGTGCGCAGGAACTCCTCCGCCCACGCCCCGACGTCCCCGCCGGTCGCGTGACGCAGGTCGATCCACAGGTAGAAAGCGCCGTCGGGCACCCGATAGGCGATGCCCCGCTCGTCGAGCAGCGCGGTCGCCGCATCCAGGTTCCGACGATAGTGGGCACGGGCGAGGGTGATGTTGCTCTGGTCACCGGTGAGCGCCGCCACGCCCGCGCGCTGATCGGGCACGGCCACGCACGCGATCATGGCCTCCTGCACCGTGCGGAGGATCTGATCCATGCCGAGCGGGGTGATGAGGAATCCGACCCTCACCCCCGTCATGGCGTACGACTTCGAGAGGGAGAAAACGCCCAGCACCCTCGGCTCGTCGCTCAGCGCGTCGAGCGCGGTCAGGCTCACGTGCGGATCTCCCCACGTCAGCTCCGCGTACACCTCGTCGCTGATGATCCAGAGGTCACGGCGGCGCGCGAGTTCCAGGATCCCCCGCGCGAGCCCACCGTCGATGACCGTGCCGAGCGGGTTCGACGGCGAGTTCACCACGATCGCCCGCGTCCGCGGCGTGATGAGCGCCTCGATGCGGTCGAGCTCGGGCAGGAAGCCGACCTCCGGACGCAACGGGTACGGCACAGGCACGGCGCTCAGCATCCGCGGACTCATCGAGAACGTCGTGTATCCGGGGTCGGGCACGAGCACCTCGTCGCCCGGCCCGAGAACCAGGCCCATCGCCTGGTGCAGCGCCTGCGTGCCGCCCACGGTGACCCAGACCCGCTCCGGCGACAGGGCCGCGCCGTGGTTCGCGCTGAAGCGCTCGGCGAACGCCTGGCGCAGCGCGGGGATGCCGGCATTGGCCACGTAGTCGGTCTCGTCCGCCTCCCAGGCGCGCGTGGCCGCAGCGATGATGTGCGCCGCCACGGGGACGTCGGGTTCGCCGACCGCGAGCATGGTGACGTCGTCGAGCGTGAGCGCGATCTCGAAGATGCGACGGATGCCGCTGGGAGGAACGGATCGCAGATGGTCGCTGAGGGCCGGCACCCGCTCAGGCTAACGCGCGGCAGCCCCTCATCCGAGCGCGTGAAACTGAGTCCCAGGATTGGCGACACAGCGTCCCACGCGACTATCGTGTGCGCATGACCTCTCTGCCGGGCGACACCGCCGCCGCCTACGACGTGACCGGACGGCTGGACACCGACTACTACGCCGTGTTCGCCGACATCCCCGCCGCCGACCGCGCCGTCTGGGACCGCGCGAAGGGCTACGTCGACGAGGTCGGCGATCGCATGGTCGCCGCCTGGGACGACAGCTCCTACCCCCTGGACCTCGTCGCCCGTCTGGGCGAGCTCGATCTGTTCAGCGACGGCATCGAGCACCCCTCGCTCACGCATTTCTCGCCGCTCGCCGCGGGCCTGGTCAACATGGAGGTGTCGCGAGGCGACGGATCGCTCGGCACGGTGATCGCGGTGCAGGGCGGTCTCGCCCTGCGCACCCTCGCCCTGTTCGGCTCCCCCGCGCAGCAGGAACGGTGGCTCGAGCCGCTCGCGCGGGGCGAGGTGCTGGGCTCCTTCGCCCTGACGGAGCCCGACCACGGGTCGGACTCCGTCTCCCTCGAGACCGTCGCCCGCCGTGACGGCGACGAATGGGTCCTGCGCGGCGCGAAGAAGTGGATCGGCAACGGAGCGTCCGGCGGCATCACGTTCGTCTGGGCACGCGTGGACGATGCGGCCGCCGACGAGCACGGTGCGGTCCGCTGCTTCCTGGTCCCGCAGGACACTCCGGGCTACGCAGGCACGGTCATCGCGGGCAAGGCGTCGCTGCGCGGCATCCACCAGGCGCACATCGCCCTCGACGACGTGCGCCTGCCGGCGGATGCGGTGCTCCCCGGCACCCGCAGCTTCAAAGACGCGTCGACGGTGCTGTACTCCACCCGCTCCGGCGTGGCCTGGTCGGCACTCGGGCATGCCACGGCTTGCTACGAGGCCGCGCTCTCGTACGCGCAGCAGAGGGTGCAGTTCGGCAAGCCCCTCGTGAAGTTCCAGATGGTGCAGGAGCGGCTCACACAGATGCTCGACGAGCTCACGGCGATGCAGCTCTACTGCCGGCGCATGGCGGACCTCGAGACCGCGGGAGCCCTGCGACCGACACAGGCCTCCCTGGCGAAGTACCACAACACCCGCGCCGCACGCCGCATCGCCCAGACGGCACGCGATCTCATGGGCGGCAACGGCATCCTGCTGGAGAACCGCGTGATCCAGCACATGGCCGACATCGAGGCCATTCACACCTACGAGGGCACCGAAAGCGTGCAGGCCCTGCTCATCGGCCGCGACATCACGGGCACCGGCGCATTCGTCTGAGCCTGCTGCCGCTCCGACATCCGCGCGTCAAGACGCAGACGCCGGACGGATGCGGCCGATACGGTCGTCGCATGGGACTGTTCCGCCGCGCACCGCAGGAGGTGACGCTCACCTCCCGCGAGGTCGAGCTCACCGCACACCGGGCTCCGTGGAGCCTCTGGGGCGATGCGTTCGGACGCCTCGCGATCCGCGGGCTGCAGATCATCGTGATCGTCGCCATCCTGGCCGGAGCCATCTGGGGCATCCGCCAAGTCACGGTCGTCGTCATCCCGCTCATCCTCGCGCTCATCTTCGCCTCGGCCTTCGCACCGGTCATGACGTGGATGCGACGCAAGGGCGTGCCCTCGATCCTGGCTACGCTTCTGACGCTGCTCACCGTCGTCGTGCTGCTCACCGGACTCGGGTGGATCATCGTGTGGGCGGTCCGCGACCAGTGGGACGACCTCTCGTCGCAGGCGCAAGGCGGCTTCCAGCAGCTGCTCGACTGGGTCAACACGCTGCCGTTCGCCCCGACGTCGGCGCAGATCGATGAGTGGATGGGGCAGCTCGGCGACTTCGTGACGAGTGCGCAGTTCGGCAGCGGCGCCCTCGCGGGCGTGAGCGCCGTCGCGAGCTTCGTCACCGGCCTGGTCCTGATGGTCGTGATCCTCTTCTTCTTCCTGAAGGACGGCCCGCGGATGTGGGAGTTCCTGCTGCGCCCGTTCCACGGCACGTCGTACGTGCGCGCGCGGCGGATCGGCGACAAGTCGGTGCAGGTTCTCGGTTCCTACGTGCGCGGCACGGCGGCGGTCGCCTTCGTCGATGCCGTCGGCATCCTGATCGGACTGCTCATCCTGCAGGTCCCGCTCGCCATCCCGCTGGCGGTCCTGGTCTTCCTGCTCGCCTTCATCCCGATCGTCGGCGCCGTGACCGCTGGTGCGTTGGCGGCGTTGGTGGCGCTCGTGGCCAACGGGCCGGTCGTCGCCCTGATCGTCGTGGGAGTCGTGGTCGCCGTCAACCAGCTCGAGGGCAACTTCCTGCAGCCGGTGCTCATGGGCAGGTCGATGAAGCTGCATTCGTTCGTCGTGCTGGTCGTGCTCGCCGGCGGCACCGCGATCGGCGGCATCCTCGGCACACTGCTGGCCGTGCCGCTGACCGCGGTCGTCTGGGGCATCATCCAGGTGTGGGACGGCCCCGACACCCCGGCGAAGTGGGCGAGGCCCAAGAAGCGCGAGCAGCGCGTCACGGCGGGCGACGCGACAGCCTGAGGAGGACCCCGTGCGGTACGAGATCCCCGCTCCCATGCTCGCCAAAGCGGTCAAGGACGTCCCGGATGCGGCCGGGTGGAGCTTCGAGCCCAAGTGGGACGGCTTCCGAGTGCTCGCCGCGTGGGACGGGGAGAGCGTGGAGTTGGGCTCGCGGGGCGCGAAGCCACTCACCCGGTACTTCCCCGAGCTGGTCGAGGCACTGCCGCGAGTGCTGCCCGAGCCATGCCTCATCGACGGCGAGATCGTCATCCCGACCGGACCCCCGGGCGCGCAGCGGCTGGATTGGGAGGCGCTGAGTCAGCGCATCCACCCCGCGGCCTCCCGCGTCACGAAGTTGGCGGACGAGACGCCCGCCTTGCTCATCGCCTTCGACCTGCTGGCTCGCGGCGACCGTGATCTGCGCGACGCCCCCTTCGCCGAGCGTTGCGCCGAGCTCGAGGACCTGTTGGCGGGTGTCGAGCCTCCCGTTCACCTGACCCGCACGACCGCCGATCCCGCGACCGCGCAACGCTGGCTCGCAGAGTTCGAAGGCGCCGGTCTGGACGGCGTCGTCGCCAAGCGACTCGACGACGCCTACCAGCCGAACAAGCGCACGATGCTGAAGATCAAGCACGCCCGCACCGCCGACGTCGTCGCGCTCGGCTACCGCGTCCACAAGAGCGGCGTCGGGGTGGGCTCGCTGCTGGTGGGGCTCTACGACCACGAGGGACGCCTGCGCAATGTGGGCGGCGTGTCGGCGTTCACGGACGCGCGGCGGCGGGAGCTCGTCGACGAGCTGGCGCCGCTGGTCGAGCGCGACGAGAAGGGCCAGGCGGTGACGGGCGAGACCGAGCGGTCGCGATTCGCCGCGTCCAAGGACGTGTCGTTCGTGCGGCTGCGCCCGGAGCGGGTGCTCGAGGTGCGCTACGACCAGCTCGAGGGGATGCGGTTCCGCCACACCGTGCAGTTCGAGCGCTGGCGTCCCGACCGCGAGGCGTCATCCTGCACTTTCTCGCAGCTCGAGCAGGTGTCGGCCTACGATCTCGGCGACGTGCTGGACTGACGGATCACTCCTCCGAACGCGCACGGCTCGGCTGCACGCGCGGCGGCTCTCCGGGCATCTTCGGGAACTCGGGCGGGAAGGGCAGCTCCCCGAGGCCGTCGTCGAGGTCCCGCTGCCACCATTCGAGCAGGGTGTCGATACGTCCGGGGTTGCGGGCGATGTGCTCCCACGGGTCGCCGATCTCCGCGAGGCGGCGCGGCACCGTGCGCACGGTGAAGGTGTGGGGGTCGACGGTGGGCAGCTCGTCCCAGGTGATGGGGGTCGCCACCGTCGCGTCGGGAAGCGCGCGGGGGCTGTACGCGCCGGCCATCGTCCGGTCGCGGTTGGTCTGGTTGAAGTCCACGAAGATGCGCTGCCCGCGCTCCTCCTTCCACCAGTTCATCGTCACCCGATCCGGTGCGCGACGGGCGAGCTCCCGGCCCGCGGCGATCGCGGCGTGGCGCACGTCGAGGAACTCGTGCATGGGCTCGATCGGGCAGAAGAGGTGGATGCCGCGGTTCCCGCTCGTCTTGATCCAGGAGTCGAGGCCGGCTTCCGCCAGCACCTCGCGCATGAGGGGCGCGACGGCCGCCGCATCCGAGAAGTCCGTGCCCGGCTGGGGGTCGAGATCGATCCGCAGCTCGACGGGGCGGTCGGGGTCGGCGGCCAGCGAGGCCCACGGGTGGAAGACGACCGTGTTCATCTGCACGGCCCACACGAGCGCTGCAGGCTCGGTGAGCACGACCTGCGGATGGCTGCGCCCGCTGTTGTAGGTGACCGTGACCGCATCGACGTAGTCCGGGGTGCCCTTGGGCGGGTTCTTCGAGAAGAACGCCTCACCGTCGATGCCGTCACGGAAGCGCTCGAGCGACACCGGACGGTGCCCGTTCGCGCGCAGGAACGGCTCGGACACGGCCAGGATGTAGTCGACGAGCTCGCGCTTGGTGATCCCCGCGGCCGGCCACACCTCGCGGGACGGACTCGAGACGGAGACCTCCCGGTCGCCGTCGGGCCCGGGGACGATCACGGTGGTGCGTTCGCTCGCCATGACCCCGACCCTAGGGGCGCAGGCTCGCGCCCCGCATCCCCTTGCGCGCGGGGTCGGCGCGCGCCCCAGCCGGTGTTTGGGGCAGTCCCGGGCAGGTGCGGATGCGGGCGTCAGGCGCCGAGGGCCAGCACCGGCGCGAGCTGCGCCCGGCTGAGACGGATCCAGGGTCCGGCGGGGTTCACGATGACGCCCGAGATCCCGTCGTCGGAGCGCAGCGCGCGGGCGAGCTGTTCGGGTGTGACCTTCGCCGGCTGGTCTCCGCGGCCGAGAGCGACGAGCTCCAGCGGGTGGGAGAAGAGCTCGAGGATGCGCTCGCCCTCGGTCGTGCGGAGTTCGGCGATGCCGATGCGGTCGCCCTCGCCGCGGCGGGCGGCAACCCACACGGGCGCGTAGGTCAGCGCGTCGGCGATATCGCCGGCCGTCTCGTCGGTACGGTCGGCGGCAAGCAAGGTCTTCACTGCCAGGTGCGGGTCGAGGTCGGCGAGGGCCTTCTCGATCAGCGGCTTCGGCAGGATGGCGGAGCCGGGGCGCGACGCGTGGTCGACGGCGATGCCACCGAACTCGCCCGCGACGATCTGACGCAGCAGGCTGATGACGGGCTGGGCCAGCGCAGAGGTGGACGCGTCGCCGTCGGCACGCACCGCATCCTGCAGCGCGCGGCCGCTGGAGTACACCAGCATGTACTTCTGCTCCTGGTACGTGATAACCGAGGTCGGCAGGTTGTCGCCCTTGGCGAGGAGTTCGCGGGCATCGCCCTGCACGCGGATGTAGACGTGGCCCTGCAGCAGCTGGCGCGCGACGTTCATGAGCTCGACCGGCTGCGCCTTCTCGGGGAGGGCCGCGAGGGCATCGCGCAGCAGGACGTTGTCGCGCAGGCCCGGCACGGCCTCGAGGTCTTTCGACGCCTCGGCGGCGGGCGAGGCGAGGTGCGGCGGTCTGGCGGCTGCCATGGCCGAGACACCGTCGGGCATCGCCGGCGCGGCATCCGGTGTGCGGTTCTCACCGAAGGTGCTGACCGAGATCGGCACGTGCGGCACGTTCTCGGCCGGCGCCTCCGGGGTCGCCTCGGGCACAGCGGACGCGTCCGCATCCCGTTCGGGTTCTTCGGAGGGCTTGGGTCGGCGCGAGAAGAGTGCCATCGGGCCAGCCTAATCGCGCGGCGCCGCGCGCGCCGGGGTGTGACTCAGATCTTCTCGATCGGTGCGATCTTGATCAGCAGCTTCTTGGCGCCGGCGCTGTCGAAGCGCACGTGCGCGATGCGCTTGGCCCCCTCGCCCGTCACCGCGTCGATGCGTCCCTCGCCGAAGTCCTCGTGCCGGATGCGGTCCCCCGCTGCCAGCTCGAGCTCGCTGTTGTCACGCACCTTCGCGGGGATCTTGTTCGCGAAGCGCTCGAGCGAGGTCGACTTGGGCAGCAGCGGCGGGTTGTCGTCGCGGCGCGAGCCCCACCCGCCGGGACGGCGGGCGTTGAGGGCGCGCGACTGCGAGCCGCCGCGCGAGTTGACGTCGCCGGGAGACTGGCGCCAGTCGATGAGCTCGGTCGGGATCTCCTGCAGGAACCGGCTCGGCATCGCGACCGTCACCTCGCCGAACTGTGCGCGGGTCATCGCGAGCGTCAGGTGCAGGAGCTTGCGCGCCCGGGTGACGCCCACGTAGAACAGGCGACGCTCCTCGGCGGGGCCGCCGGGCTCGTTCGCCGATATGCGGTGCGGAATGAGGTCTTCTTCGACTCCCGTGAGGAAGACGGCGTCGAACTCGAGGCCCTTCGCGGTGTGCAACGTCATGAGGGAGACGGAACCGGACGCGTCGTCGAGGTCGTCCGCGTCGGCGACCAGCGCGACCTCGGTGAGGAAGTCGCTGATCGTGCCCTGCGGGTTGTTGCGGGCGAACTCGCGCGCTACGGCGACGAACTCGTCGAGGTTCTCGAGGCGGGCCTCGTCCTGCGGGTCGCGGCTGGCACGCAGCGCATCGGAGTAGCCGCTCTTGCTCAGCAGCAGCGACAGCGCCTCGGCGACCGCGGTGGGCGGCGCATCCTGCCCCTCGGGCAGCAGCAGCGCCGTCGCCTCCGTGAGCACACGGTCGAGCTGCGCGATCGCCGCCTGGATCTTGGGCCCGACGCCCAGCGCCTCCGGCGAGGCGAGCGCCTCGCGGAACGTGATCTGGTTGTCCTCCGCGAAGCGCGCGATGGCCGTCTCCGTCACATCGCCGATGCCGCGACGCGGCTTGTTCAGGATGCGGCGCACCGCCATCTCGTCGGCGGGATTGGCGACGGCGATCAGGTAGGCCAGTGCGTCCTTGATCTCCGCGCGCTCGTAGAACTTCGTGCCGCCCATGATCTTGTACGGCAGAGCGGAGCGGATGAAGATCTCTTCCAGCGCACGGGACTGCGAGTTGGTGCGGTAGAAGACGGCGATGTCGGAGTACGCGGTGCCGGCCCGGTGGATCTTCTCGATCTCGTCGGCGACGAACTGGGCCTCGTCGTGCTGCGAGTAGCCGGTGAAGCCGACGATGAGCTCGCCCGCGCCGACATCGGTCCAGAGCTTCTTGTCCTGCCGGTCGAAGTTGTTGCGGATGACCGCGTTGGCCGCCGACAGGATGTTCTGGGTCGAGCGGTAGTTCTGCTCGAGCAGGACGACCTTCGCGCCGGGGAAGTCGCGCTCGAACTCGCTGATGTTGCGGATGTCGGCGCCGCGGAAGGCGTAGATCGACTGGTCGGAGTCGCCCACCACGGTGAGGGATGCGGCCTCCACCTCGGGCGCCTTGTCGGGCTCGAAGATCATCATGCCGCCCGCGGAATACGACTCCCCCTCGCCCGAGACCGGGCGGGTCAGCTCGCGGATGAGCGAATACTGAGCGTGGTTCGTGTCCTGGTACTCGTCGACGAGGATGTGGCGGAACCGGCGACGGTACGTGTCGGCCACCTGCGGGAATGCGCGGAAGAGGAAGACGGTCTGCGCGATGAGATCGTCGAAGTCGAACGCGTTGGCCCGGCGGAGCGCGCGCTGGTAGTCGCCGAAGACCTCCACGAACACCCGTTCGGCGGGGTCGCTCATGTTCGCCTGACGCGCGTAGCCCTCCGCATCCTGCAGCTCGTTCTTGAGCTTGGAGATACGGCTCTGGACGGCGGCGGGGGTGAGACCGAACGCGTCGGCCTCGTGCTCCTTGACGAGCCGCTTGATGAGCGCCCGCGAGTCACCGGAGTCGTAGATCGTGAAGGAGCTGGTGAACCCGAACTGCTGCGCCTCACGGCGGAGGATGCGGACGCAGGCGGAGTGGAAGGTCGAGATCCACATGCCGCGCGCGCTGTCGCCCACGAGCTGCTCGACGCGCTCGCGCATCTCCCCCGCCGCCTTGTTCGTGAACGTGATGGCGAGGATCTGGCTCGGCCACGCCTCGCGCGAGCGCAGCAGCGAGGCGATGCGGTGGGTGAGCACCCGGGTCTTGCCGGAGCCGGCGCCGGCGACGATGAGCAGCGCCGGCCCGCGGTAGATGACGGCCTCCCGCTGCGGACCGTTGAGGCCGGCGAGGAGGTCGGCGTCGGGACGTGCGGAATCGCCGGCGGGGCGAGCGCCGTCACCGCCGATGATGAGGGGCGTGGAGGCGTCGGTCATGTCCCCTCAAGTCTAGGCGCGACCGCCGACACCCGCCCGGGTCAGCGGTCGCGCCTGCCCTTTCGGCATTCGTCACTCGCGTCGGAACCGCGACATCTGCACGGCCGATCGCGGGCGGGTCGCCACATCCGCCCCATGCGACCACACCAGCCCCACCGATCGTGCAGATGTCGCAGCGGATGCTGCGGCGCACGGGCCGTGCGGCAGCCCGCCATCTCGTGACGCGGTGACGCACAGAGTCATCTTGCGACATGCACTGGCGCGAGTCGGAACCCCGGGTTAGCGTCGAGGCATCGCGGCGATCCGGGTGGTCCCGGGCTCCGGTTCATACCCGGAAGCGTTGCGGGTTCGACTCCCGCCGTCGCGTCTACCTCGCTCCGATCACGGATGCGGCCCGCCGGCTCAGCGGAGCCCGGCCAGCCGGATCCCGGGGCGCGATTCAGGGGGATGCACACCCAGCCTCCGACCTCGCATGCATAGCCAGCTTCCCGGCATCATTAGCAACGCGCACCCGATATCGCGCACGATGAGGTGGGGAGAACGGGGGGGGGGGAACTGTGAGTTCACATACACCGAAGCACGTTGCAGCCGCGGCCGAGGCCATGTTGGACGCCACGTTGAACTGGGATGCGTGGTGCTTCCGTCGAGTTGACAGCATCGAACCATTGGATGACGAGCGCGGTCACCGCAGGTACTCGGTCGATTGCACACCTCCCCCAGACCCTCGGCTCGCATACGAGCCAGGGGAACGTCGCCATAAGAAGATCACGAAGGTCAACGGCCGCGTGATGCTACCTCTCGCGTACATCGAAAAAGGCCCGTTGCGTCGATTCGACGCGCGCACAGGCGAGGGTGGCTCGTTGCCCGTCCTGGGGATGTCGGAGTCAATCCCAATCGTTGTGGCGATGATGGAAAGAATGCTGCGCGTCGACGGAGTCACTTTCACGAGTCACACGCTGCCTGCGCTTCGCGAGATCGCCGGCCCAGCGACCTCTTCTGCAGACCGGACCGAGGTGCTTCAGTTCCTCGCCACCGGCCGCTGGCGGGGAACTGTCGCCTGGGCGGGCTCGAGACCACCCAGCCAGTTGACTTCGGCCGCGATCCAGACCACGGCCCAGAGGTTCCTACTCATTGCGCTCATCGACGCTCGCTATGTAGGTACTCGGCAACTCATTAAGTACTCGCACGCTTGGTATGTCGAGAATTCTTGGAAGAGTCGTCTGACAGCCCCGCTTGTTGCCGCCGGTTGGGGGCCGCGAATCCTCGAGGTCGTTCCCCATATGGCCGATGCCGCAGCGTCGTACCATTTGGAACTTGTAGTCCCGAGAGAACTACGGTGCACGAAGGTTCTTCTGCCGCCGCCAGAGTCCGCGCCAGACGTCCACGGATACGTTGATACGGCCGCGCAACCTGTCGCCCATGCATTCCTGTCGTACACATCCGCCCCGGCGGGCCCGGCGGAGGTTCATCTGTCGGTCCCCGCGCGCGGCATGTGGCTAACCGCCCTTCTCATCACCGGATTGACCGCGGTGTTGGTTGGGTTGATGCGGTTTCTTCCCTACGCGAAGGAGACCTGGGTCAACTCGCCTGACTCGGCGTCAGCGCTCTTGATCGCCGCCGCGGCGCTACTGGTGGGTTACCTGGCTGCGGGAAGAGAGCACTCTCTGGTTCTGAGCGCGCTCAACTTTCTTCGCTCATTGCTGTTGCTTTCGATGCTGTCGTTGCTGCTAGTTGCGACGAGCATCGTCGGTCAGTTGCATCAGCCGTATCTCGACTGGCTATGGGCAGCCCTACTGTTACTGAACGCGGCGGCGGCCGGCTTCCTACTTCTGCCACGCCTCATGTCGAAGGTCCAGAGTATGATCGGATTCGTCACGCGATGGGTGCAACGAGAGAACAACGGGGCAGGGCAGCATGACTGAGTCAAGTGGTAGCCGCAACTCAAGCGCATCGTCACAGGGATTTGGCGGTGCTCGCTTGAGCGCGCTGACCTCAAGTGGGTCCGCTTTTGTCGCCTCCCGCGGCGACAGCAACGCGCAGGCGTATCGAAGCTCCAAGTACGTCGTGGGCCAGGGCCGCCACCAACGTTGAGGTCGGCGGCACAAGCGCTCGAAAGCTTCACCCTTGAGCCCGCTCGGTTAGCACCGCTGGCCTGACCCCTCCCCCATCCGGCACTAGCGCAGGCCACCTCCGATCGCTAGCGTGAGCACACGCGCTATCAGTTGGGGAACGGGCGCGTGGAGCACGGAGGCCGCCCGAGCTTCCGGCGACTGGGGGAAAGATGGACGACGCACGACCCGTTTATGCACCCGGGTGGTATCCGGATACCACGGCGCCGGGCTTCGAAAGGTGGTTCGACGGCGCCGCGTGGACGCAACACACAAGGCCAACAGAGGCCGGCGGAGCAGCTCCCACGCACGTCGATGAGACCGCCGACACCCCCAGAGCGGCCGGTGAACCGGCAGCGGCTCCGCGCCGCTGGTACGCGCGAAAGGCGATCATCATTCCTGTGGCGGTCGCCGCCAGCGTGGTGGTCATCTCATCACTGTCGGTCGCCTTGGGCTCTTCACGCCGATCGGACATCACGCCGGTCGCGTCACAACCCCTCGCCTCCGAGGCCGGTGCGGAGAAGCTCACCGAGACACCCGAGCCGCTTGTCACCGTTCCCAACGTGGTCGGGATATCCGGCGCCGAAGCGACCTCGGCACTGTCAGCCGCCGGCTTCACCGTCGATCTCGGCGGCGGAGACCCCACGATGCCGGTCGTCACGCAGGACATTGCGGGCGGCAGCCAAGCGGCGGCAGGTGCGACCGTCCGGCTCACGCTTGAGGAGAAACCCGCGCTCTCGCTCGGACAACAGAATGCGCTGCGCTCGGCGACGCAATACCTCGGATTCATGCACTTCAGCCGTGCGGGCCTTCTGGAGCAGTTGACGAGCGAGTACGGCGAGGGCTACCCCGCGGAGGATGCGGAGTTCGCGATCGCGGCCCTCGAGCAGGCCGGCAAGGTCGACTGGAACGCCGAGGCCGCTGAGGCAGCGCAGTCCTATCTGGACATGATGGCCTTCAGCAGAGATGGCCTCTACGACCAGCTCACGAGCGAGTATGGCGAGGGGTTCACGCCAGAGCAGGCAAACGCCGGCCTAGCGGCCGTTGGATACTGACGCTCCCGCCTCAGCCCTGCCTGCCCTTGAAGCGGGGGTTGAGCTTGTTGATGACGAAGACCTTGCCACGCCGACGCACGACCTGGGCGCCGGGCTGGTTCTTCAGGGACTTGAGCGAGGCACGAACTTTCACAGCGACTCCTTATTGATAACGGTTCTCAACAACAGGTTATGCTGAGTGCTCCGCCCGAGCAACTGGAGAGGACCGGCATGGAATCGATCCCTGTCGCCATCACCGGGGTGTGCGCCCCCGAACGCCATCTTTTCGCCGAGCGCGCCGCCGCGGCTCTCGGCCGCCGTCTGGTCTGGGCCTACGGCGGCCCGCGACACACGACATCGCACCGCCCGCAGGGATTCTGGGCCGGCGGGAGCGATCAGCTCGCCCTCTTCGACTGCGCGACCGACCTCGATCCGCTGCACTTCAGCGGCGCCTTCGACACCCCGCCCGCGCTGGTGTGCGTCATCGACGCTCCGCACATGGTCCAGGACCTGCGCGACGGCTCTGCACTGCGCGCGGACGCTCCTCCCGGCGACGACCGCGGCGATCACGGTGCCCGCGCACGGCAGGCGGCGGCGTTCATCGAGAGCGCGCACGTCATCGCGTTCGTCAACTGGGAGGGCGTCGAGACGGCGAGGCTCGCGATGCTCATGGCGCTCGCCTCGCATCTGAATCCCCTGGCCCGCATCCGTCTCACGCGTAATCCTCACGAGGACGTGCGCGCAGCACTCGCCACGGACACGTCGACCCCCGTCGGCGAGCGCGCCGGATGGGTGCGGATGCTGAACGACGAGCACGACCCGCACATGACGGATCGCCGCGTGACGACCTTCCGGTACGAGCAGCTGCGCCCCTTCCACCCGGAGCGCCTCGTGCGCGCGCTCGACGACGAGATCGACGCGCGGCGCTGGGGACTCGTGCTGCGCTCGGTCGGCTTCTGCCGCCTGGCGACCCGCCAGGGCATGCTCGCGCGCTGGGAGCAGGTCGGATCCGCCATGTGGCTCGACCCCCTCCACGCCCGCGATGCCTACAGCTGCATCGGGCAGGAGATCGCCGTCACCGGACTCGACTTGAACGCCGGCGCGGTGGCTCGGGCCCTCGATGACGCCGCCCTGACGGATGCGGAGATGGATGCCGGCCCCGAGGCTTGGGAGCGGTTCACCGACCCGCTGCCGGCCTGGCCCGTCGAAGCCTGATCAGAGCGCGCGCAGGATGTCCTCCACGCGCTGCTTCGCGTCGCCGAACAGCATCTGCGTGTTCTCTCGGATGAACAGCGGGTTCTCGACGCCCGCGTAACCGGACGCCATCGACCGCTTGAAGACGACGACCTGGCGTGCCTCCCAGGCCCGGATCACCGGCATCCCCGCGATGGGGCTCGAGGGGTCTTCGGCCGCCGAGGGGTTCACGGTGTCGTTGGCGCCGATCACGAGCACGACCGAGGTGTGCGCCATGTCGTCGTTGATCTCGTCCATCTCCAGCACGATGTCGTACGGCACCTTCGCCTCCGCGAGGAGGACGTTCATGTGCCCGGGCAGACGGCCGGCGACGGGGTGGATGCCGAATCGCACCTCGACCTCTCTCGCCCGCAGCCGCTCGACGAGCTCGGCGACCGGGTACTGTGCCTGCGCGACGGCCATTCCGTAACCCGGCACGATCACGACGCTGTCGGCGTCGGCGAGCATCTCCGCCACCGCCTCCGCATCCGTCTCGCGATGCTCGCCGGCCGCGACCGACGCTCCGGATGCGGCCGGCGCACCGAAGCCGCCCGCGATGACGGCCAGCAGCGAGCGGTTCATCGCCTTGCACATGAGAAACGAGAGGTACGCGCCGGAGGATCCCACGAGAGCACCGGTGATGATCAGCAGGTCGTTGTCGAGGAGGAATCCCGCGGCGGCCGCCGCCCAACCGGAGTAGCTGTTGAGCATAGAGACGACGACGGGCATGTCGCCGCCGCCGATCGAGGCGACGAGGTGCCAGCCGAGCGCCAGGGCGAGCGCTGTCACCGCGATCAGCAGCGCCAGCGTCGGGGTGACGATGTACCAGACCGTGAGCGCGGCGAAGACGAGCAGCGCGCCGAGGTTGAGCACGTTGCGCCCCGGCAGCATGAGCGGCCTCGACGGCATCCGGCCCGAGAGCTTGAGGTACGCGACCAGCGACCCGGTGAAGGTCACCCCGCCGATGAACACCCCGACGAAGACCTCGCCGTGGTGGATGTCGCGGAGCGCGCCCGTGAGTCCGCCGTCGTGCAGGTGCCCGTTCCAGCCCACGAGCACGGCGGCGAGGCCGACGAAGCTGTGCAGCAGTGCGATGAGCTCGGGCATCCCGGTCATCTCGACCGAGCGGGCGCGCCAGAGTCCGATTGCGGCTCCTACCGCGACCGCGGCGACCAGCAGTGGCAACCCGAGGGCCGCGGCGCCGGACGCGAACGCGCCCGTGACGGTGGCGACGACCGTCGCCGCCAGGGCGATGGCCATGCCGGCGATGCCCGACACGGCGCCGGCACGTGCGGTCTCGTGGCGGCTGAGGCCCGCCAGGCTCAGGATGAAGAGGATCGCCGCGACCAGATAGGCGGCGTTCGCGACGGCGGCAACGGTCATCGGTTCGTCCCCTTCGAGAACATCGCGAGCATGCGACGGGTGACAGCGAAGCCTCCGAAGACGTTGATGCTGGCCAGCAGCACGGCGGCAGCGGCGAGGATCTGCACGACCGGCTCGGGGACCGTGAGCTGTGTGAGGGCACCGACCACGATGATCCCGGAGATGGCGTTGGTCACGCTCATGAGCGGGGTGTGCAGGGCGTGGTGCACCTTGCCGATCACGTAGTAGCCCACGACGATCGACAGCGCGAGCACGGTCATGTGTTGCGGCAGCGGCGCCGGCGCGAAGGTCACGACCGCGAACAGCGCGAGGGCGGCCAGCACGAGCAGCAGGAGCTTCCGCCCACGTCTCGGCGGCGGCGGCTCGGCGACGGATGCGGCCGGCGTCGGCGCCGCGACGGGCGCCGCGGACACGGCGACGGGAGGCGGCGGCCAGAGCACCTCGCCTCCCGTCGCGACCGTCACGGAACGCTGCACGACGTCGTCGAGGTCCAGCACGAGAACGCCGTCCTTGCCGGGCGTGAGCAGGCGCAGCAGGTTGAGCACGTTCGTCCCGTACAACTGGGACGACTGCGCGGGCAGACGTCCCGCGAGGTCGGTGTAACCGAGGATCACGACGCCGTTCTCGGTCACGACCCGTCGGTCGGCGACCGATCCCTCGACGTTCCCGCCGTGCCCTGCCGCCATGTCGACGATCACGCTGCCGGGCCGCATCCGTGCGACATCCTCCGCCGTGATCAGCCGCGGCGCGGCGCGCCCCGGGATGAGCGCGGTGGTGATGACGATGTCGACTTCGGCCGTCTGCGCGCTGTAGAGCTGGGCTGCGGCGCGGTCGTACTCTTCGCTCGTCGCGCGCGCATAGCCGTCACTCGAGACGGTCTGGGCGACCACCGTCACGGGAAGGTACTCGCCGCCGATGGAGCGCACCTGATCGGCGACCTCGGGGCGCGGGTCGGTCGCGCGCACGATGGCGCCGAGGCTGGATGCGGTTCCGATCGCCGCGAGGCCGGCGACACCCGCGCCGGCGACGAGGACTTTGGCCGGCGGCACCTTGCCCGCGGCGGTCACCTGACCGGTGAAGAAGCGACCGAACTCGTTCGCCGCCTCGACCACCGCCCGGTAGCCGGCGATGTTGGCCATGGAGCTGAGCACGTCCATCGACTGGGCCCGCGAGATCCGCGGGATCGCGTCCATCGCGAGCGCCGTCACGCCCCGCGCCGCCAGCCGGTCGACGAGGTCGGGATTCAGCGCGGGGGCGAGCTGGGTGATGAGTACCGCACCCGCACGCAGTCGGGCGATCTCGTCCTCGCGCGGCGCGTCGACGCCGAGCACGATGTCCGCACCCCAGGCGTCGGGCGCGTCTCCGATCGCCGCCCCTGCGTCGAGGTAGGACGTGTCGGGGAACGCCGCCCGCGCGCCGGCATCCGCTTCGACGACGACCTCGTAGCCGAGGGCGATCAGCTTGCCGACGGTCTGCGGCGTGGCGGCGACGCGGTTCTCACCGTCACCCTCCGAGACGATGCCGATGCGGGTCATGGAGCGACTCCTCGTGCGGGGCGGGGCGGTGGGGGCGCGGCGTGCCGCTGCTCTCATCCGAGCATGCCGACCCCCATCCGCACCAGCACGACGACCGTGCGAAATCCGTCGCGGTCAGTGCGCGCGGACCGCACGCGGCCGGAACATCGCCACGAGGACGACCATCGCGACGAGCTCGACGAGCGTCTGCGTCACGACGACGAGCGGCGCGAGCGACAGGAACGCGGGCAGCGCCAAGGCGAGCGGGAGGACCACGAGCGAGTTGCGGGTCACCCCGCTGAACACCGTCGCGATCCGTTCGGGGCGCCGCATCCGGACGACCTTCGCCACGAGCACGCCCAGAACGGCCGCGATGACGGCGAACGCGGTGAACAGGGGGACGACGGCGGCGAGATCGGCGAGGCGCTCCCCCACCGCATGCACCTGCGAGCCCACGACGACCGCGAGCACGAGCATCATCAGCGGCACCATCGCGCGGAGCACCCCGGCCTCGAGGGCGCGGACGGCGCGCAGACGGCGCGCGAGCAGCTGGGTGACGGCGGCGAGCGCGAGCGGCAGGACGATGAGCAGCCCGAACGCCTCGACGAACGGACCCGGCTCGATCCCGCCGACCAGCTCGGGACCCGCCATGATCCAGAGATAACCGGGCAGGAGCACGAGTTGGGCGAGCATGAGCAACGGTGTCGCCGCGAGCAGGCGCTCCCGCGCACCGCCGGCCAGGTGGGCGAACACGATCACGTAGTCCACGCAGGGCGTCAGCAGCACGAGCAGCACGCCCGCGAGCAGAGCCGCATCGTGGGCCACGACGCGCGACAGGGCGAAGACGACGATCGGCACGAGCACGAAGTTCAGGACGAGCACCGCCGCCAGGAAGCGCCCGTCGCGCAGCGCCTGCCCGATGCGAGCGAAGGGCACCGCGAGGAACGTGGCGTACAGCAGCGCGCCCAGGGTGGGTGTGATGGTCGCTTCGAGTGCCGGCGCGCTCGCGGGCGCGGTCAGACCGACGACGACGCCGAGCGCGATGGCGGCCAGATAGAGGACGACCTGATGGCGCTCCGCCCACTCACCCCATCCGCGCACGAGACCAGCCTGCCGCATCCGCGCGGACGAACGCCCTCGATCAGCGACCGAGCGGCCGGCCGCCGCGAGGCTCAGCTTGCGCGCCGGCGCGAGCGCAAGACGAGCGCAGCCGCCCCCAGCAGCGTGAGCGCGACGGCGGCACCGAGGCCGCCGTACGGCGCTTCGGTTCCGGTCGCCGCGAGCGTGCCCGCTGCCACGATGCGCACCGGAGCCCAGCCGATCAGAGTGCCGTCCGCCGCGTAGACGACAAGGCGGTGCTCGCCGAGTGGCGCGTCGGCGGGGATGCGCGCGCGGACGGCGCCCGCCGCATCCACCGTGCCCGCGGCGATCCGCTGCGGCGTGGAGTACAGCCACACCTCGACGGCGGCGCCCGCATGCCGGACGCCCACCGACACCGTCACCATCGCGCCGCGCTCGACGCGCTCCGGGGCGCTCACGCCGCCACGGTTTTCGGGCGAAAGCGCGTCACCGGGGAGAGGCGTGACGCCGACACCCGGCGAGCCGCCACCCGTTCCCGGAAGACCCGGCTGCGCGCCCGGGCCACCTGGCTCGGTCCCGGGATTGCCCGGCTCGGTCGGTTCCGGACCGCCCGGGAGCGAGCCCATACACAACGCCTCGACGGCGAACCCGTCGGCGAACCAGTACGCCGGCCGCATGCCGCCGAGGGAGAGGGATGCCGGGGCGGTCGCGAAACCCTCGTTGTTCAGGTCGGGCATGCCCGCCGGGCGGGCCACGTGCGCCACCGACGGCGAAGCCGTCCCGTTGAGCGTGATCTGCGCCGCGGTGCCGCCGCAGCCGTTGTCGCAGACGGCCCACAGCACGCCGAGCACGGTGTCGTAGTCGAGCGCCATGACGCCCGGCAGGCCCGGGTCGAGCGTCGCCACGAGGTGGGCCTCACCTCCGGGCAGCAGCGCGAGGGCGTGCACGAGCCCGGTGTCCTCGACGGCGACGAAGAACAACCCGTCGCCGTGCCCGGGGTACAGCGCGGGATCGTAGGCGACACCTGTCGTGCTGACGAGGGCGCCCGCGAGGTCATCGTCCGACACCCACTCCACGGCCTCGAGCCCGACGTTCGCGGCCACGGCGCCCAGGCCCGGGACCACGTCGTTGAGCTCCCACTGCGCGCTCGCGACCACATCCGGCCCGGGTGCTGCGGGATCGACCTGCAGGATCGTGTTTCGGTTGACGCCCTTGGCCGCGTTGTCGCGCTCGGAAGCGAGGAAGACCCGTCCCGATCCGTCGACCGTGATGCCCTCGGCATCGGGGCCCGCCTTCTCGGGCGAGCCGGCATCCGCGATGAATCGCGCCCGCTTGCCCTGATCCCAGCCGGGCGCGAACGACGTGGTGCCGTCGGCCGCGATCGCGAGCTTCCAGAACGTGCCGGTGCCGTTGTCGACGGCCCAGAGGAAGGCCCCGTCGGCAGTGTCCTGGACGTCGAGGCCAGAGCTGTCCTCGAGGAAGGTCGGGGCAGGATCCAGCACGCGGACCTCCGCGGAGCCGGGCCACGCTCCGACAGGAAGCGCACCGGGGCACAGGTTCGACGCCCCCTTCGTGGGCTCGGATGTGGTGGCGAAGGCGCCCGTCGCATCGGGGCAGCGTCCCCAGGTGGTCGCCGCGTGCCCAGCTCCCCAGCTCGTCTCGTCGATGAGTGCGGCGCCGTCGAACAGGCGCACCCGGTCGCCGCCGCCCAGACCGAAGCCGAGCTGCTCGCGGTCGATCACGAGATAGCCCCCCGCGGCGATCGAGCGTCCTGCAGGCAGCGCATAAGCGTGGGCATCGTCGTCATCCTTCACGACGATCCCGCTCACGTCGAGCGGTGCATCGGTCGGGTTGACGAGCTCGATCCAGTCATCCGGGGCGCCGCCGTCCGACTCCACCTCGTTGATGCGCACCGGGTTGCCGCATGCGTTGGGCGACCCCTTGGTCGAAGTGGAGACGTCGACCAAGTCCCCTGTGCCCTCGGGGCAGCGAGCGAGCACACCGTCGGCGTGCGCGGCGTACACGTGCTCGTCGACCGTGAGCCCGGAGGCATCCCGCAGCGTGACCGTGTCGCCGTTGCCGAGCCCGAAGACGAAGTCGCGGCCACCGTCGAAGACGAACCGTGCGCCTGCCGCCAGCACCGTGCCCACCGGCAGCGGCGTCGCCTCGCCGGCGTGGCCGACCGGGTCGTTGTCCATGACACTCCAGCCCGAGATGTCGACCGGCGACGCCGCATGGTTGATGATCTCGACCCAGTCGGTCGCATCGCCGTTCGACTCGATCTCGTTGATCGCCACATCCGGCATGACGCAGGAATTGGTCGCGCCCGGAGTCGGGTGTGCGAGCACGAAATCTGCATCGCCACCGGCGCAGCGGGCCAGGGTCGCATCCGCCTCCGAGCCGTTCAGCGCTGCGTGGCCCTGCCATGCCCCGGTGCGATCGACGAGTGACCCGGCGGGGTCGAACAGACGGATCTCGTCGGTGCTGCCGATCCCGATCGCTGTGCCGAAGGCCGCGGCGGCCCCGCCGACCACACCGACGGTGCCCGCGTCCACCACGGCGAACTGTCCGGCCGCGATCACGGTTCCGGGCGTGAAACGCCAGCTGTGATCGTCGGAGTTGTCGCGCAACTCATAGCCCGAGATGTCGAGGTCTCTCTCGCCCGCGTTGGTGAGTTCCACCCAGTCGGCCGGAGACGAGTCCACCTCGCTCAGCCGAACCGAGCCGGGGATCGCCGGTACCACGACGTCGTTGGCGGCACCCCTGGTCGGCTGCGCCGTGACGCCCCACCCCGACGAGAGGACCCCGTATGTCGTGGGGGCATGGCTGCTCCACGCCCGTTCGTCGACGAGGGCTCCCGTCGCGTCGAACAGACGCACCGCGTCGTCCTTCCCGAGTCCGAAGTCGAACTGGCCGGCGCCGCCCTTGAGCTCGTCGATGACGAGGAATGCTCCGGGCGCCAGGCTCGTTCCCGTCGGGATCACCCAGACGTTCTCGTCCTTGTTGTCCTTGACGCTCCAGCCGTCGAGCTCGACGGCCGTCGAACCGGCGTTGAAGAACTCGATCCAGTCGCCCGGCGTTCCGCCGTCGGACTCGACCTCATTGATACGGATGCTTGCTTCGGCGGCGACGGCGGCGGACGGCGCGGCGATCAGGACGGTCGCGGCGAGCGCGCCGGCCGCGGCCGCAGCGAGGAGTGGGGACAGGCGGGACATGGCTCTCCTGGGGCAGGGTGCGGGTCACCCCAGGTCATCGAGAGCAGATGGCGCCAGAGGGCACGGTCGGCGACGGGCCGGTGAACACGGGGTGTCCACTTGCCCCGGCGCCCGCGTCGCTCAGGCCACGCGCGTGCCCGGCGGCAGCGACCGCGCCGGCGTCCGTGTCCGGCGATAACCGCCCCAGAAGAGCAGACCCGCAACCACCAGCTGGACGCCGAGGCCCACGAACCAGCTGGGCGCGAGCCCCGCCGTCTGCTCCTGGGTGCTCGGGTAGGGCTGCTCCGGGTTCTCGCAGCCGTCGTTGCGCACCTCGGTCTCCGGCGGGATCTGCGCGAGCCGCACGCCCGAGGCGATCTGGCCGAAGAGGTCCTGCGTGTACCCGTTGCGGTCGTAGACCGTCGGGGTCGCGTCGGCGATCACGACGAACGGGTTGGCGGCGAAAACCCACCACACCCGGTCGAAGCGCGGCACCTCGGTCGTGTACGTCTCCCACGGGCTGCACGAGAGGACCCCGCCGCTCATGTCGTACTCCATGCCCCATCGGGATGAGGTCGTCACCTCGGTGCGGGTGGAGATGCCGCCGAGGCCGAAAACGATGAGGGTCCCGACCACGAACGCGGCCATGACGAGATAGGTCGATGCGACGGAGAACAGGGGACGCGCCAGCAGGGCACTGAGTCCCACTCCGATCGCGGCGAAGATGCCGATCTCCAGGATCAGCACCAGCAGCGACACGGCGAGGGATGCGGGCGCGACGCCGCCGGCGATCGTCGCGGCGATGAGGAACGGCACGGCGACGGCGAGGAACGCGAGCCCGGTGACCCAGGCGGCGAGGAGCTTTCCGAAGACGATCTCGGCCGTGGTGGCCCGCGTCACCTGGACGGCCGCGAGGGTCGCCGACTCCCGGTCGCCGTTCACGGCGTTGCCCGCGACCGTCGGCGCCACCAGCAGCACCAGCAGCAGCACCATGTAGACGATGACCGAGTAGATCGCGCCTCCAGGCCCGTCGGTGCCCGACCACATCCCGAAGGCCACGAAGGAGAGGACGGTCACGCCGAGCAGGATGACGGCGAACACGCCCAGCAGCACGTACCAGGCCACCGACCGCACTCGCTGGGTCAGCTCCAGGACGGTGATCGTCCACAGTCTCGACGCGTTCACGCGCCCTCCTCCTCGGATGCGGGGGCGACCACTCGCCGGGTCGGAGGTCCATGAACGCCTGTTCGAGACGCCCGACGGCCGGAGCGAACTCGGTGACCGCGATGCCGGCATCCAGGATCGCCCGGAGCCCGTGGGCGGCGTCCGCCTCTCCGGCGAACCCGACGACGAAGGCGTCGCGGTCCCGGCCGATGTCCTGCGGGCGGCGCCCGAGCGCCGCGGCGAACGCGACGGGTGTCGGCGGCTCCCCCCACACGCGCAGCCGCCACGGACGCACCGCCGCCGACGCGCTCGGCGCGGCGACGGAGGTGCCGTCGCGCAGGAAGACGGCGTCGTCGACGAGTTCCTCGAGCTCGGCCAGGACGTGACTCGACACGAGCACGGTGCGCCCCGCAGCGGCGAAACCGCGCAGCAGCCGGCGCAGATCGATGCGCGCCTGCGGATCCAGTCCGGAAGCCGGCTCGTCCAGAAGGAGCACCTGCGGGTCGTGCACCAGGGCCCGGGCGAGACCGAGGCGCTGCTTCTGTCCGCGCGAGAGCACCCGGGCCGGTGCGCCCGCAAGCGGCCCCAGACCGACGTGGTCGAGGAGGGCGTCGGCGCGCGCGCCCGCATCCGCCTTCGTCATCCCGTAGAGCCGCCCGGTCATGACGAGCGTCTCCCGCGCCGTCAGCGCACCCCACGCGCCAAGCGCGTCCGGCATCCAGCCGAGGATGCTCCTCGCGGCCGCGGGATCCTCGACGGGATCGACGCCGTGGATGCTGATCGTGCCGGAATCGGGACGCAACAGCGACGCGAGCATGAGCAGCAGCGTGGTCTTGCCGGCTCCGTTCGGGCCGACGAGCCCGGTCACGCGCCCCGGCTCGGCGACGAACGTGGCGCCCCTCACCGCCTGGACCTGGCCGAAGGAACGGGTGACGTCACTCGCGACGATGCCGGTCGAGGTCATGCTCCGACACTACGGGGCGGTCGAACCCGCCCGCACGCGTGTCAGCGGAAGAAGGCGACACCGAGATCGGCGTGATCAACGAAGACGCCGTCGAGACCCGCCTGGCGCAACAGCTCCCACTCGCCCTCGTAGTCGCCGAAACGCGCCGGTTCGCTGCCGACGCGGAACTGCCGCGCGAGGAAACGGTTCTCCGGTCGGGCCGTCCAGGTGAACACCCGCAGACCGCGCTGCTGCGCCTCCGCCACTACCGGCGCGGGCCGGGTGATGCGTCCCAGGGCGTTGGGTACGAGGATCAGCTTCTTGTCGAGACTGATGCCGTCGAACCTGCCGACGAGGGCGTCGAGTCCTCGCGCTGAGACGATGTCGCGGTAGGTCGGCGCGTCGAGCCCGCGGGAGACGAGCAGGTCGACGGGCGAGCCCTGGGCCTCGATCAGGTGGATGTAGGTGCCGGGAACGCCCCGCTCGCGGAGCGTGGTGAGCACGGTCGGCTCGAAGGACTCGAAGGTCAGGGGTGCGCCCGCATCCAGCCAGCCCGCCTGTTTCAGGTCGTGTTCGAGGAGCGGGACGAGATCGAGCCCGATCGCCTGGAAGTAGGCGGCGTGCTTGATCTCGAGGACGAGGCCGATCGGTCGCGATGCCGCGCCGATGATCCCGAGCAGATCGACCAATCGCAGGATCGGCTCCGAGCCGTCGTGCGCTGCGCTCTGCGCTCGGATGAGAGGCAGTCGCTCACGACAGCGCAGGGTCGACAGTTCGTCCCACGTGAAGTCCTCGGTGAACCAACCGGTCATCGAGTGACCGGCGAACTGCTTCGTGCGCTTCAGATGGGCGAACTCGGCACGGTCCGCGACGTCCGTGGTGTCGGAGATCTCGTTCTCGTGGCGGATCACCAGCACGCCGTCCCGCGTGGCGACCACATCCGGCTCCAGCGCATCGACCCCCTGGGCGATGGCGAGTTCGTAGGACGAACGGGTGTGCTCGGGCAGATAGCCGGGTGCACCGCGGTGGCCGATCACGAGAGGAGACATCGCGCCCAGGCTAACCGCATCCGCTCGCCTCGGACGCCGACAGCGACGTGCTCGTGTCCGGCTCAAAGTTCACTCACAGCGATACCCTCCCCACCCGCGGAAACACTGGGATATCGTGGGTCCTGCGGCACCGTGCCGCCACCTGACACTGGAGTGTGACCCTGCCGATGGCTTCGTCCAACCCCGCGTTCAACAACCCTGCATTCCAGGACCCGCGTGCCGTCAAGAGCTACCCCGGTGGCTCCAACGCGGCGGGGATCGGTCTGACGCCGCCCCCCGCATCGACGGTGACGCCCGGTCAGCAGGCCGGCCTCGAGGGTGCGTTCGCGGCCCCGCCGGCCGGCGCCGCCGACACCGGCCGCATGACGGTCGAGGACACCGTCCACAAGACGGCGGCGCTGTTCGCCGTGCTCCTGATCGGCGCTGTGGCCGGCTGGTTCGTGACCCTCGGCGGCACGCTGCTGCCGCGTGAGGCCACGACCCTCGTGGTGGCGCCGATGATTCTCGGTGCGCTCGTCGGCTTCGTGCTCTCGCTCGTGATCATCTTCACGTCGCGCAAGAAGGTGCGCCCGGCGCTCATCTTCGCGTACGCCGCGTTCGAGGGGATCTTCGTCGGCGCCATCTCCGCGTTCTTCGAGGTGCAGTGGCCCGGCATCGTCATCCAGGCCACCCTCGCGACCGTCGCCGTCGTCGGTGTGACCCTGGCCCTCTTCGCGAGCGGCAAGATCCGCGCATCCAAGCGCGCGACGAAGATCTTCCTCATCGCGATGGTCGGCTACCTCGTGTTCAGCCTGCTGAACGTCGTGCTGATGCTCTTCGGCGTCTTCCCCGCCGGCCAGATGTTCGGCCTGCGCAGCCAGCTGATCTTCGGCGTCCCGCTCGGACTGATCCTGGGTGTGTTCGTCGTGATCCTCGCCGCCTACTCGCTGGTGCTCGACTTCGACTCGATCCAGCAGGGCGTTCGCAACGGCGCCCCCCGCCAGTTCGCCTGGATGGGCGGATTCGGCATCATGGTGACGGTCGTCTGGCTGTACCTGGAGATCCTTCGCATGATCGCGATCCTCCGAGGCAACAACTAGCGCTTCCGCGCATCGAAGGGCCGCCCCTCGGGGCGGCCCTTCGTCGTTGGAGGCTCTGTTCGCCTGTCACAGATCGCGCCGCCCGCGTCTATCTGTGACAGGCGAAGTGGGACGAACGAAGCTCACCTGTCTCAGATCGCGCCATCCGCGTCGATCTGTGACAGGCGAAGCGGGGTGGCGGAGGGCGCCGCGACGGCCGGGCAGGTCAGCGCGGCGCGAGGATGCGGCGGACGAGGCCGGCCAGGGCGTCGCGGATGCGGGACGGGGCGAAGTCGCCGGCACGCTCGAGGGCGATCCGCGCCGCGCGCTCGCGTGCGACCGGGTCCTGCAGCAGCTCGACGACCGCATCCGCGAACGCGTTCTCGTCGCCGTCCGGCACGAGCACGCCGCCGCCGGTGCCGAGCTGGTCGCGCGGGCCGTACCGCACGTCGTATGACACCACCGGGACGCCGCGGCTCATGGCCTCGAGCGCGGCGAGTCCCTGCCCCTCGAACGCCGTCGTCTGCACCATGAGCGCCGCGCCGTCGAACAGCGCCGGACCCGCATCGCTGCGCCCCTCGAGCGTGACGGATGCGGCCAGCCCGCGCTCATCGATCAGGCGCTGCAGATCGTCGCGGAGCGCCCCGTCGCCCCAGATCTCGAGCCGGGCATCCGGGACGGCGGCGACCACGCGCCGCCATGCCCGGATCGCGTGATCGATGCGCTTGCCCGGGGCGAGACGCCCGAGCAGGACGACGCGGTGCGGGTCGGTCGGTGCCGGCTCGTCGACGGCGGAAGGCGCCGCGTTCGGCAGCACGGTCGCCCCCGGATGCGCGCCGAACCGCGCTTCGGCGTCGGCGCGCTGCTGCTCGGTCGGCCACAGGACGGCGTCGAAGCGCCCCGCGACGGCGAACCACCGGCGCCAGAGGTCGTTGACCGGCGCATCCGGACCATAGGGCGGGGAGAGGTGCGTCGTATGGATCGTGTGCACGATCTTCACACCCTGCGGGACATCCTCCGCGAGAAGCTCACCGAGCTGACGCGACTCGCAGAAGAGGACGACCGGCTCCGCGAGAGAGGCGACGACATGGGCGAGCCACGCACGGTACAGGCCGCCGAAGCCGGGCAGGATGCGGTCGCCGTCGGGCGCGTGGACGACGACCGCCGCGTTCGTGAGGTGCCAGTCCGGATCTCCGTGGATCACCGGCAGCGCGAGGAGCGGTCGGCCCGCCGCATCCGGGACCTCGCGGTACTCGACTCCCGCCGTGGCCGTGCCGGGTATCGCGGCGGCGATCAGCCAGCCGGGATCGGTGGCCGCGTCGTCGAAGAGGTTGCGGAACGCATCGACGGATGCGGCGGCGCCGACGGCGACGAACGCCTCGCGGTGAGCCGCGTGGTCGGTCGCCGTTCCGGGGTCGACGCTGAGCAGGTGGACCTGGGCTCCCGCGTCGGCGAGGAGCCGCGCGCGCTGGAGCGTCGCGACCGTGTAGCCACCGTCGAGCCCGGGAATGAGCCGCGAGGTGAGCACGAGCGCGGTCACGCCCTCGAGCGTCTCGCTCACGAGGCGATCACTTCTCTCGATACCTCGAGGGAGAGAGCGCCCCCGAGCTCACTCCCACTCGATGGTCCCCGGGGGCTTGGACGTGACATCGAGAACCACGCGGTTCACGTCGCGCACCTCGTTCGTGATGCGGTTCGAGATCTTCGACAGGACGTCGTACGGCAGACGCGTCCAGTCCGCCGTCATGGCGTCCTCGCTGGAGACGGGGCGCAGCACGATCGGATGCCCGTAGGTGCGTCCGTCGCCCTGGACGCCGACCGAACGCACGTCGGCCAGCAGCACGACCGGACACTGCCAGATCTCGCCGTCGAGGCCCGCCTTGGTCAGCTCTGCACGCGCGATGGCGTCGGCGTCCCGCAGAATCTCGAGGCGGTCAGCGGTGACCTCGCCCACGATGCGGATGCCGAGGCCGGGGCCCGGAAAGGGCTGGCGCGCCACGATCGCCTCGGGAAGTCCGAGGTCACGGCCGATCTGGCGCACCTCGTCCTTGAACAGGGTGCGCAGCGGCTCGATGAGCTCGAACTGCAGGTCTTCCGGCAGGCCGCCCACGTTGTGGTGGCTCTTGATGTTGGCCGTGCCCGTACCGCCGCCCGACTCGACGACGTCGGGGTAGAGCGTGCCCTGCACGAGGAAGCGGATCGGCTCGCCGTCGGCGGCCGCCTCGGCGACGAGGTCGCGCTCGGCCGTCTCGAAGGCGCGGATGAACTCGCGCCCGATGATCTTCCGCTTCTGCTCGGGGTCGCTCACGCCCTCGAGGGCGGAGAGGAACTGCTCGCGGGCATCGATCGTGATCAGGCGCACACCGGTCGAGGCGACGTAGTCGTTCTCGACCTGCTCCCGCTCACCCTTTCGCAGCAGTCCGTGATCGACGAAGATCGCCGTGAGCTTGTCGCCCACGGCCTTGTGCACGAGCGCCGTCGACACCGCTGAGTCGACACCGCCGGACAGCGCCGAGATGACCCGGCCCTCGCCGACCTGCGCACGGATCTTCTCGACCTGCTCGGCGATGACGTTGCCGCTGTTCCAGTCGGCGCCCAGACCCGCGGCCTTGTGGAGGAAGTTCTCGAGCACGGTCTGGCCGTAGTCGGAGTGCTTGACCTCGGGGTGCCACTGCACACCGTAGAAACGACGCGTGTCGTTCGCGAAGGCGGCGACCGGCGTCGCCGCGGTGCGCGCGAGCACGTCGAAGCCCTCGGGGGCGCGGGAGACCTGGTCGCCGTGGCTCATCCAGACGTTCTGCTCGGCAGGGGTGCCGTCGAGCAGCGTCCCCTCCGTGACGATCGTCGCGTCGGTCGCGCCGTACTCGCGCAGCCCCGTGTTCGCGACCTCGCCGCCGAGTGCCTGCGCCATGACCTGGAAGCCGTAGCAGATGCCGAGCGTGGGCACGCCCAGATCGAAGACCTCCGTGTCCAGTGCCGGCGCGCCGTCCTCATACACCGACGAGGGCCCGCCGGAGAGGATGATGCCGACCGGGTTTTTCGCCGCGATGTCTGCGGCGGATGCGGTGTGCGGGACGATCTCGCTGTAGACGCCGGCTTCGCGCACGCGGCGGGCGATCAACTGCGCGTACTGGGCGCCGAAATCGACGACCAGGACGGGACGCTGGGAGGTATCGGTCTGCTCGGTCAACGGCTGCTCTCTGTCGCGTCGGCGGATGCGGGACGGGCCTCGGCGGCTTCACGGACCGCGAGGTAGCGCTTGACGTCACGGGCGACGATCGCCTCCATGACGAAGGAGAGGAAGGGCACGACACCACCCGCGGCGAGCAGCAGCAGACGCCACAGCGGCCAGCGCATGAGGCTCCACACGCGGAAGCAGGCGATGAGGTAGACGACGTAGAACCAGCCGTGCACGATGAGGATGCCCAGCGACAGATTGACGCCGTCGCCGGTGGAGATCAGGTCGCCCTCGGGACCCGGCACGACGGGTGCGAACCACAGGAATCCGCCCGATCCGCCGAGGAAGAGCTCGACCGCGAGCGACGGCGTGTACTTCAGGATCATCTCGGTGACCAGCAGAAGCAGTCCGATGCCGGTGATCACGGAGCAGATCTGGTAGAACCGCAGCGCCTTGCGGATCGCCGGGAAGGTGGCGAGTTTCGGGGCGGGCATGGCTCCAGTCTAGTCGCGCCGCAGAGCGCTCGCCCGAGCCCCTCGACGCCGCCCTCCCGGACGGAGAGGGCGGCGTCGAGGGGCGGTTCAGTTCTTCGGGAGAGTCACCTGCACAAGGCCCGCGGGGAAGCGCTCACGTGCGGACACATACAGCAGATCGCGCTGCGGATCGATCGAGACACCGTAGACCTTGTTCCCGAACCGATGCGCCGACAGACGGGTGATCAGTGAGAGATCCGGCGCCGCATATACCGTCACGCCCGACTTCTCGAAGAGATCGGTCTGATGCCCGACGATCACCACTCCGTCCGAGACGGCGATCGACCGGTAGTCCGCCGCGCTCACCGCGAGACGGGCGACCAGCTCGTAGTCGGCACCGCTGTACACCCGGATGCCCTCCGTCGAACCCGACGCATCGCTGTTGCTGAGGTAGATCCGACCGGCGGCGGCATCGTAGGCGATGCCGTGGCTACGCCACGCTCCCCCGTCGGTGGGCCCGTCGACCGTGCGGACGAGCGCTCCGGTCGACGCGTCACGCACCTCGAATCCGGTCCCACGCAGCGCGCCGAAGACCCGGCCGCCCGCGGGGTCGATATCGATGCCGCGGACGCCGCCGCCGAAGGCGAAGGGCCCTGCGACCAACGCCCCGGACTGCGCGTCCATGACGAGCCAGTTGCTGCCGTAGGCCACCGTAAGCCTGCCGTTCGCGATGTCGTATGCGAGGTCGCGCATGCCGTCCTCGGCGGGAGCGGCCGTCGGCACCGTGAGCACACGCACGACGGTGTCGTTGGCCGGATCGATGACGTGCACCCGCGCCGGGCGCATCTCATCGGCGACGAACACGTAGCCGGTCGCGGGATCGATCGCGGAGCCGACCGGGCGGATCTCAGGGTCACTGGCCTCAGCGGCGATCGCTCCCAGCGCCTTCGCGGTGTAGGGCTCGACCACCGGCTGGCTCGGCTCGGTCGGCTCGGTCGGCTCGGTCGGTTCCGTCGGCTCGGTCGGTTCCGTCGGCTCGGTCGACTCATCCGGCATCCGGATGCTGACCGTCACGGCCTTCGGCTCGAGTTCCTCGCCCGGCGGGTTCAGACGAAAGTCACGGTTGCTCACGAACACCCGCTCCTTCTTCTCATCCACCGCGATCCCGTATCCGTCCTTTCCGTGCGCAGGCCCCTGCTTGTCGACGAGCAGCGCGCCCGTCGCCAGGCTGTGCACGGAGAACCCGCCACGATCGGCGGCCGTGCCCGTGTAGCCGATGTAGAGCAGCCCATGCGCGCTGTCGATATCGAGCTGGCGGGCGTTGGGGCGCACCTCCTGCTCCCACTTCTTGACGAAGCCGTCGGTCGCATCGAACGCCTGGATGCCCTTCTGCCCCGCGACATCGGTGAAGGACGTCGTGACGAGCCAGCCGGAGCCCGGGTCCGCCGCGACGTAGTACGCGTCCGCGGTCCCGTTGACCACACCGAGCGACACACCGGTCGATGCGCGGAAGACCTCGACACCTCGAGCGGGAACAGCCGCATAGACGTAGTCGTTCACCGGGTCGATGTCGATCGAACGGTTCGACTCGATGATCGGATACGGGCCGCGCTTGACCTGCCCGAAGTCGGCGTTCGCGATCGACACGACCACCCAGTTCCGGTTCTGCTGGCCCACATACAGCAACTGGTTCTGCTCGTCGATGCCCAGATCGCGCACGTTCTCCGGAACCGTGAACTCACGCAGCACCGCATCCGTGTCGGGATCGATCTCGAAGATCTTCCGACTGTTCTGATCCCCCAGATAGAGCACATCCCGCGACTGGTCGAACACGACACCGGCGGGCAGAGCCGCCGTATGCGCCCCTCCCACACTGTTTGGCATGACAGCGTCCAGCAGAGCAGTCTGCTCGTAGTCGAAGGTCCCCACCGGATCCGTGGGCTCCGTCGGCTCACCGGGACCGGGATCGGGGTTCGGGTTGCAGCCGAGGCACGGAGCAGGAGTGCCGGGATCGATCTCCTGCGGGGCCACACCATCGACGACGAGCTTCGCACCTCCGCTCTTGGTGATCGTGAACCCGTCGAAGAACTCGCCGTCGGCGGTGCGGGACTCGAAGCGGAGCGTGCCACTGCTCACATCGATGAGCTGGTAGGTCTGCATGCCCGACTCCAGTCGACGCAGATGCCCGGCGTTCTCGTTCCAGTGGCGAGGGCCTGCGTCGTAGAACTTCGACCCGACGCTCGACGTGACGTACACCGGCCCGGTCGAACTCATCGTCGCATCGGCTCCGGCCGGCAGATTCTGCTCGTTGACGAGCAGATTTCCCCTGCCGTAAGCGTGGTCATGCCCGGTCAGGACGAGATCCACGTTGTGGGACTCGAGGATCGGACCCCACGACTGACGGATACCGAGGTTGTTGCGTCCCTCATCGAGCGAGTACACGGGGTGATGGAAGTAGACCACGGTCCACTGGTTCGGGTTCTCGCTGAGCACACCCTCGAGCCACTCGCCCTGTACCCGGAGCCCCTCGGTGTCCGCGACATTGCTGTTGAGCGAGATGAAGCGCACACCCTGATGGTCGGTGTAGTAGACCGTACCGTCGAGTTGGTCGTACAGCGCACCCTCGCCCTCCGGACCGTTGTCCGGGTAGGTGAGCATCGTGTCCCACTGCGGCGACAGCCCACCCTCGTACTCGTGGTTGCCGGGCGTCGTCAGCAGCTGCTGCGTTCCCAGGCCGTACGAGAACGCGTCGTACAGCTCGCCCCATTGCTCATCGGACGCGGCGTCGTTGACGAGATCGCCGACCTGCACCACGAGGTCGGCGTTGGGCCGGTCGCGGAAGGCATTGCGGATGACGCGCGAGGCGTCCGCGCGGATGCCGTTCTGCACGTCACCGAGGTAGACGAACGAGAAGCGGTCGGCACCCGCGGATGCGGTCTGGAAGTCCTGCCACTCGCTGAAGTTCGTGCCGTCGCCGACCCGGTACTGGTACGCGACGCTGGGCTGCAGCCCCGAGATCGTGGCGGTGTGCACGACGTTCGTGTATCCGAGGTCGGCTGCCTGTTCGACTCGCTGTTGCGCGTTGAGCACCGTGACGCCGCTCGGATACGGGGTCGGGATGAGGTTGCGGTACTCGACGACGCCCTGTGTCACGGCGGTCGAGGACCGCCACGACACGACCTGCTGCGTGGTGGGGTCGGCACCCGGAACCAGCGTGATGCGATCGGGCACCCGCGAGGGGGCGTAGTGCGCCGCGGCGGACACGGTGGCCGCTGTGGCGGGGGCGGCCGCAGCCACCACTCCGCCGGTCGCGATCACACCGAACGCGAGACCGGCGGCGAGGACGCGCCCGGCAGTACGGAGGCGAGCCATGGTCAGGAGGCCTTTCGGTTGCGAAGAACGGTGCGTGCGACGATCGCACCACCGCCGAGGGTGAGCGCACCGCCGAAGATCATCAGCGAGACCGGCAACGGCGCTCCCGTGGCGGCCAGGGCGCCGGCTTGCGCCGCGGAGGCGCCGACGGTCAACGGTGTGCGGGCGGTACGGCCGGACCCGGTGCCAACGAGAACGATCTCGTGCGCGCCCGCAGGGGTGCTCGCCGGGATCGTGACCGTCACGGCCACAGCTCCGTTGGCATCGGCCGTCGTACGAGCGAGCACGACCGGCGCCGAGTGCAGTTCGACAACCACCTCTTCGCCGGGCATGAAGCCGCTACCGGCGACCGTGAAGGAATCGCCCGGCATCGCTCGCGAGGCGCCGATCGTCACGGCGGGAGAGCCCCCCGTTTCGGGTATCGACGTTGAGGGCGAGGGCTCGGGTGAGACTGTGGACGAGGGGTCCGGGCTGGGCTCCGTCGACACCGAAGGCTCGGGGCTGGGCTCCGGGCTGGGCCCGACGGGCGCCTTGACGCCGTCGCGGCTCGAACCGGGACCACCGGGCCACGCGCCGTCGGTCGTGACGAGCTTCGCGCCGTCGGGCTCCTTGTCGATCGTGAACGCGTCGAACAACGCACCGTCGACAGTGCGTGCCTCGACGTGCATGCGCCCGTCAGAGGTCACATCGACGGTCTGGTACATCTGCTGGTTGGTGGCCGCGATCCGACGGTGAGCGCCGTTCTGCGTCCAGTTGTTGTTGCCGTCGGGCGAGAGCCCGTAATCCTTGGGGCCGGCGACGGTCACCAGGTACACGGGGCCCGCGTTATCCGTGGCGGGGTCCGCGCCAGCGGGCAGGTTCTGCTCGTTGGAGACGAGGTTGCCACGCGCGTACGTGTGATCGTGCCCCTGCAGCACGAGATCGACGTCGTGCTTCTCGAGGATGGGCAGCCACGCGTCGCGGATGAGCGCATTGTCACGGTCTCCGCTGGCCGAGAACACGGGGTGGTGGAAGCTCACGACCGTCCAGGGCTGCGAATTCTCGGTCAGCACCGCGTCGAGCCACGCGGACTGCGTGCGCATGGCGTCCGCATCCTGCAGGTTGCTGTTGAGCGAAATGAAGCGCACGCCCTGGTAGTCCACGTAGTAGACGGTCTCGGGGTGGGCTCCCACCTCGGGACCGTTCTCGGGGAACGAGAACTGCGCGGGCCAGTACTGCGAGAGATCGGGCCCCGGGTAGTACTCGTGGTTGCCGGTCGTGGCGATGAGGTTCGTGTATTGGTTGACCAGCTCCCCGGCCTCATTCCACTCCCCCCATTCGGCGTCACTGGTCTCGGTGTCGACGAGATCGCCCAGGTGAACGGCGAGTTGCGCGTAGGGACGGGCCTCGAAGGCCGCGCGGAAGGCGCGCGAGGTGTACGCCTTGTTGTCGTTCTGCGCGTCGCCCTGCACGATGAAGCTGAAGTCGCCGACGGCGTCGTCCGCCGTGCGGAACTCGAACCACTCGCTCCAGGTCTCGCCGTCGCCCACGCGGTAGACGTACGAGGTGTCTGCGGTGAGCCCCTCGATGGTCGCGGAGTGGAACACGACGGAGTAGCCCAGCTTGGTGTCGAACTCGGTGCGTGTCGAGGCGGCGAGCGACTGAGCGCCCGAGACCAGGCTCGGCCCGCTCGGCGCCCACTGCACCTGCGGCTCGGTCACCTCGGTCCCGGTGCGCCAGGTCACCGACTGACTCGTCGCGGGGGTCGCCGTCGGAGTCAGCACGATCCGGTCCGGCATCGCGGAGGGACGATGCACGGATGCGGGATCGACCGCGGGCGGTGCCAGTCCGCCTCCGGCGGCGACGGCGACGCCGCCGCCGAAGGAACTGAGGCCCACGGCGACGGCGAGGCAGCCGGCCGTGAGCAGGACGGGTCGGGGAATTCGTGGCACGGGTGTGTCACCTCTCGACGAGCCGGTTCGGGTGCCGGCATTGGTGCGCGCACGAAGCGCAGACCCGCGGAGGGTGCGGGCCCTCGCTGATTCTTCTGGGACGAGACGCGCGGGATCGGCGATGTCGAAGAGCATTCTCAGGCCGTTCACATACGGCTGAGTGTTTGTGCTCAGCAAGCACCGCTGCGTGACATGCAGCCCGCCGCACGGCAATGCCACGGCCACCCGCTGTTCACGCGAATGGCCGCATCCGGGGGCTCAGGCGTCGACGGTCTGGGCGTCAGCGAGCTCTTCGAGCTCCTTCTCCCACGCATCCTTCGCGAGGCGGTACCAGAGGTAGAACGCGAAGCCGGCGAAGATCACCCATTCGGCGGCGTAGAAGATGTTGAGCCAGTTGACGGAGGATCCCGCATCCGGCGCCGGCGAATCGATGTCGGCGAGGCCGCCCATCGGGTCGTCCGCCACGACGAACTGCCGGTACACGTCGGTGTCGCCGATCTCCTGCCAGCGACTCAGCAACGCGGCGGGAGACATCCGCGTGATCTCCCACGGATCGCTCTTGGGCGGCGGCACAGGGCCCTCGTCGGCGACGATCCGCCCCGTGAGCGTGACGACCTCGTTCGGGTCGGTGCTCTTCGCCAGCGCGTCTGCGACCGCATCCGCGTCGTCCTGCGAGGCGGCCCAGCCCACAGCGACCGCCAGCGCCGCATCCGGATCGACGGCGCGCAGGTGCGCGGTGACCCAGTACCCCTCCACGCCGCCGTTGTATCGCGAGGCGACGACGACGAAGTCGCTGGGCACGAGGGTGCCGCTGACCTCGACGCGCTGGCCGATGAGCGGATCGGTCAGGTACTCGCCGGGAACGGCGACGTCCTTGATCGGCATGACCTGCTCGGTCGCGCCCTCCTCCCGCGGAGCCGTATCGATCGCCCGGGCGAGCTGCCACTGCCCGAGCCACGCGAACACCGCCGCGACGGCGAGACACAGCACCAGCATCGCGATCCACCGGCCGCGCAGCATGACCTCGCGCAGGGTCGGCGGGAAGACCTCGGGAAGATCGTCGGATGCGGGGGCACTCACGATGGGACGGCCGGCCTCAGCGTCCGTACGGGGCGACGACGACCTCGACCCGCTGGAACTCCTTGAGGTCGGAGTATCCCGTGGTGGCCATCGACTTGCGCAGCGCCCCGATGAGGTTCGCGGTACCGTCGGCGACCGGCGCGGGCCCGTAGAGCACCTCTTCGAGCGAGGCGACCTGGTCGACCTTGACGCGGTTGCCGCGCGGCAGCTTGGGGTGGTGCGCCTCGGGGCCCCAGTGGAAGCCCTGGCCCGGCGCATCCGTCGCCCGGGCGAGAGCGACGCCGAGCATGACGGCGTCGGCACCCATCGCGAGCGCCTTGACGATGTCTCCCGACGTGCCCACGCCGCCGTCGGCGATCACGTGGACGTAGCGGCCGCCGGACTCGTCCAGGTAGTCGCGGCGCGCGCCGGCGACGTCGGAGACCGCGGTGGCCATCGGAGCGTGGATGCCGAGCGTCGCGCGCGTGGTCGACGCCGCTCCCCCACCGAAGCCGACCAGCACCCCCGCCGCCCCCGTGCGCATGAGGTGCAGCGCGGCGGTGTACGTGGCCGCCCCGCCGACGATGACAGGCACGTCGAGGTCGTAGATGAACTTCTTGAGGTTCAGCGGCTGGTCCACGGACGAGACGTGCTCGGCCGAAACGGTCGTGCCGCGGATGACGAAGAGGTCGACGCCCGCGGCGACGACGGTCTCGTAGAGGTCCTGCGTGCGCTGCGGTGTCAGCGAGCCCGCCACCGTCACGCCCGCGGCGCGGATCTCCGCGAGGCGGTCGCGCACGAGCTCGGGCTTGATCGGCTCGGCGTACAGCTCCTGCATCCGGCGCGTCGCGTCGACGGCGGAGAGCGTCGCGATCTCGGCCAGCAGCGGCTCCGGGTCGTCGTAGCGCGTCCACAGACCCTCGAGATCCAGCACGCCCAGCCCGCCGAGCTGACCGAGCATGATCGCAGTGCGGGGGCTCACGACCGAGTCCATGGGAGCGCCGAGCACGGGGATGTCGAACGAGAAGGCGTCGATCGTCCACGAGGTCGAGACGTCCTCGGGGTTGCGCGTACGACGCGAGGGGACCACGGCGATGTCGTCGAAGGTGTATGCGCGCCGGGCCCGCTTGGCGCGGCCGATCTCGATGTCCATGCTCACCCCACCAGCCTAGCCGCCACTTCGGACCTCACCACGGCTCGTCCACCCGCGGGGCGAGGGCGAGCACGGTCGCCTTCTCTGTCGGGAAGCACGCCGCGAACAGGTCGGTGATGCGCGGATCGGCGTCGGAGTCGTCGGCGAGTCGCAGGCCGATCATCGTGTTGATCATCATGCCCTGCGCCAGGAACCCCTGCGCACGATCGGCCGAAAAGCCCAGCTCGCGCAGGTACTCCCAGACACGGGCGAATCCGTCGCGTGCGCGGGGCCCGATAACAGGATGCGCGCCGAGGAGGAACGCGTGCGAGAGGCTCTGGTGGAGCCCGCGCACGTTCAGCAGGCCGACGTACTCGTGGCCCATCCTCGCCTCGATCTCGTCGTCGACTCCTGCATCGGCTGCGCGCGCGAAGGCCTCGAACAGCAGCCGGAGCGTCTCGTCCAGCGCGGCGAGGAAGAGCTGTTCCTTCGTGCCGAACAGTCGCACGACGTAGGGCTGGGACACGCCGGCCGCGCGAGCGATGTCATCCGTCGTCGTGCCGACGTACCCCTTGGCGCCGAACACGGCGATTGCCGCCGTGAGGATCAGCGCCCGGCGCTCGTCGGAGCTCAACCGCTTCTTGGACGACGTTGTTTCGGAAGCCATGTTGACATGTTATCAGTCGATAACTAAAGTCGCCTGAGCTTAGTAATCATTCGATTACAAAACGAAAGGACGACTTCTCGTGTCTGCTCCCCCACGCCCCTTCGCCCTCGTCGTCGCCGCGACATCGCTCCCGATGTTCATGGCGACCCTCGACAACCTGGTCATGACCAACGCCCTCCCTGTCCTCCACACCGAACTCGGCGCGAGCGTCGAGCAGCTGCAGTGGTTCGTCAACGCCTACACCCTCGCCTTCGCCTCGACGATCCTGCTCGCCGCCGCGCTCGGCGACCGGCTCGGCCGACGATCGGTCTTCCTCGTCGGCATCGCTGTCTTCGGTATCGGGTCGGTGCTCGCCGCTCTCAGCACGGACCCGACGCAGCTCATCATCGCCAGAGCCGTCCAGGGCTTCGGCGGCGCCGGCGTCCTTCCCCTCTCCCTCGCGCTGCTCTCGGGCGGAGTACCCCCGCAGCGCCGCCCGCTCGCCGTCGGCATCTGGGGCGGCGTCTCCGGGCTCGGCGTCGCGGTAGGCCCGCTCGTGGGCGGCGCCGTCATGGAGGGCTGGAACTGGCAGGCCATCTTCTGGCTGAACGTGCCGGTGGCCATCGTCGCGATCCCCCTCGCCCTCTTCGCACTCGGCAACGACCGCGGCCAGCGCGCCCGCATCGACGTGATCGGCACGCTCGTGTCGGGCGTCGGCGTACTCACCCTCGTGCACGCGATCGTCCGCGGCAACGACGACGGATGGGGTTCCACATCCGTTGTCGGCGAGATCGCCGTGGCGGCTGCTCTCATCGCGTTCTTCCTCGTGTGGCAGTGGCGCGCGAAGGCTCCCCTCATGCCCCTCCGGCTCTATCGAGACCGCTCGTTCGCGCTGACGAACGTCGTGGGCTTCGCGTTCAGCTTCGGCACCTTCGGCGCGGTCTTCCTCCTCATCCAGTACATGCAGGTCGTGCAAGGATCCACCCCGCTCGAGGCCGCGCTGCAGACGACACCCTGGACCATCGCCCCGATGTTCGTCGCTCCGCTCGCGGGAGTGTTCTCGGGACGTATCGGCACGCGGGCGCTCATGGTCGCCGGGCTCGCGTTCCAGGCCGTGGCTCTCGCGTGGATCGCCGCGATGCTCTCGACCACGCTCGACTACCCCTCGCTCATCGCACCGTTCCTGCTCGCAGGGATCGGTATGGGACTCGTCTTCGCCCCGTCCGCGACGGCGCTGCTGGCCACGCTCGGACTCGTCGACCACGCGAAGGCGTCCGGCGTGAACTCGACCCTTCGCGAGATCGGCGTTGCGCTCGGAACCGCCGTCATGACGGCGATCTTTGTGGGCGCGGGCGGTCAGCTCCTGCCCGACGCGTACGTGGATGCGGCCAGGCCCGCCGTCTACGTCGGAGCCGCCGTGCTGGTGGTCGCCGCCGTCGCGGCACTCTGGCTGCCGGCGGGGCGCTCCGCGCACGCAGGCACCGCGACTGACTCCGCATCCACATCGGCGTCCGCTCGCGAGGAGATCGGCGTCGGCGTCGGCGCCTGAGCGCGGCCCGAACTCCTGCAGACTGCGCCCTTGCGGTATCAACCCCGGGGAATCAGGCGCGGCTGCAGGAGTTCGGTCGCGCCGTCACGCGGCGGAGACGTCGTCCGGCGCCGGCGCGCCGCCCTCTTCCGCGGCGCGCGGGCGCGACAACAGGGCGGGTCAGCGGCCCGTCGACGAGGAACAGCAGGAAGGCGAGCGAGCCGGCCAGCGGACTGAGGGCCACGACACCCGCCGAGATGATGAGAGCGCTCAGCGCTCCGCCGCCCTGCGCGCGGGCTTCGGCCAGAGGGAGATCGGGCATCGACCGGTCGTGGGTGCGCATCGCCCACGCCCACTGTGCCCAGCTGCATCCGATCGCCAGCAGGAAGTTGAGCGGCAGGAGCATACGTCCGAGCACCAGGTCGGTGAACTCGTTGTTGATCGTCGAGGTGAAGGGCACGAGCACGATGAAGAAGAGCCGCGCCGAGTTGATCCACGTGCCGAGGGTGTCGATGCGGGAGATGTGCTCGAACTGCTCGACGTGCGCCCGCCACATCAGGCTCAGAATCAGGAAGCTGATGAAGAACGTGAAGAACGGCTGCGCCATGCCGACCAGCGCCGCCCACAGATCGGCGTCGGTGCGCACCCCCGCGAAGGTGCGGGCGGTCAGATCCAGCACCAGCAGCGTCGCCGCGATCGCGAACACGCCGTCGGTGTACGCCTCGAGCCGCCTGGTGGAGACGGTGGCCTCGGGATGCTGACGTCGCCGGATCACGTGCGTCAGCGTAGCCCCGGGACGCGAAACGCCGCACCCCGACGGGATGCGGCGTTTCGAGCGCGCTCGATCAGCGCTTGTAGTTGGGCGCCTCGACCACGATCTGCACGTCGTGCGGGTGCGACTCCTTGAGCCCGGCCGGCGTGATCCGCACGAAGCGACCCTTGGCCTTGAGCTCCTCGACGGTGCGCGCACCGACGTAGAACATCGACTGCCGCAGGCCGCCCACCAGCTGGTAGGCCACAGCTGACAGCGGACCACGGTAGGCGACCTGGCCTTCGATCCCCTCGGGGATCAGCTTGTCGTCGTTCGGGACATCGGCCTGGAAGTAGCGGTCCTTGGAATAGGAGGTCTTCTTGCCGCGCGTCTGCAGCGCGCCCAACGAGCCCATGCCGCGGTACAGCTTGAACTGCTTGCCGCCCTGGAACACGATCTCACCCGGCGACTCGTCGGTGCCGGCGAGCAGCGACCCCAGCATCACGGTGTCGGCGCCGGCGACGAGGGCCTTGGCGATGTCGCCCGAGTACTGCAGGCCGCCGTCGGCGATGACCGGCACACCGGCCTCGCGGGCGGCCTGGAACGCCTCCCAGATCGCCGTCACCTGCGGCACACCGACACCCGCGACGATGCGGGTCGTGCAGATCGAACCGGGGCCGACGCCGACCTTGACCGCATCCACGCCGGCGTCGATGAGCGCCTGCGCGCCCTCGCGCGTCGCGACGTTGCCGCCGATCACGTCGATGTCGGCGAAGGAGGGGTCTGCCTTGATGCGACGCACCATGTCGATGACGCCTGCCGACTGCCCGTTGGCGGTGTCGACGACGAGCACGTCGACGCCGGCGTCGCGCAGCGCCTCGGCGCGCTCCCACGCGTCGCCGAAGAAGCCGATGGCGGCGCCGACGCGCAGGCGCCCCTGGTCGTCCTTCGTGGCGAGCGGATACTTCTCGCTCTTGTCGAAGTCCTTGATCGTGATGAGACCGGCGAGCTTGCCCTCCTCGTCGATGAGGGGCAGCTTCTCGACCCGGTGCTTGGCGAACGCCGCGATCACGTCGCCGGCGCTGACGCCGACCGGAGCGGTGATGAGGTTCTCGCTCGTCATCACGTCGCGGACGTAGGTCGTGCGACGCTCGAAGCCGGAGACGAAGCGCATGTCGCGGTTCGTGATGATGCCGACGAGGTGCCCCTCCTCGTCGACGACGGGCAGACCCGAGATGCGGTACTGCGCGCACAGGGCGTCGACCTCTTCGACCGTGGCGTCAGGGGTGGTGGTAACAGGGTCGGAGATCATGCCCGACTCGCTGCGCTTGACGCGATCGACCATCGCGGCCTGATCCGCGATCGAGGCGTTGCGGTGCAGGATGCCGAGGCCCCCCTCGCGGGCGATCGCGATCGCCATGCGCGCCTCGGTCACCGTGTCCATCGCGGCCGAGATCAGGGGCGTCGCCACCGTGATGCGGCGGGTCACGCGCGACGACGTGTCGGCCTCGCTCGGGATGACATCCGTGTGCCCGGGAAGCAGCAGGATGTCGTCGTAGGTCAGTCCGACGAAGCCGAACGGGTCGTGGTTTTCCATCGCGCTCTCCTCCCCCGCCGGCACTCGCGGATGCGGCGGGTCGCCCTAGACGTCAGACGCGGGAGCAGGCCTCGAACACCGGCCGATCACGGCCAGAGTGAGGGTTTCCCGTCGTCTGTCGATTGTAAGCGGCCACGGATGCGGATTGTTCCCGCATCCGCTATCGCGCGCGCCCGGCCGCGAGCTCCCGCGTCTCCACAGGGACGAACGACGCAGGATGGCCGATTGCGGATTACGTAGGCTCAGACGGCACCCGGTGACGGAATCCGTCGATAAGGCGATCGTGGCCGGGGCGTGTCCTCGCTGAAACACGGCGGACACAATACGCTCGTAGCGTCGTCGTCATTGCCGATGCCGACCGCATCCTGGGTGCGTGTCCCCGACTGGAGGCTCCGTGGTTTCCACCACTGCGACCGAGAGACGATCCCTACCCGGGATTCTTCTCCTCTTCGCCGCGCTCATCGTCGCGCTGCTGACCTTTACCCCCACCGCGGCTCACGCCGAGACGACCGATGAGAGCGCCAAGCAGACCGAGGTCTGCGCACCCAGCGCCACCGTCGGCTGCCTCTCCGGCACGCTGCGCGACGCCGGAGAGGGAGTCGTGGTCTCGGCCACCGGTCCCGGCGGCACCGTCTCCACCGAGACCGACGACGACGGCCGCTGGTCGCTGAGCGTCGAGCAGCCCGGCGAGTACTCGGTGACGGTCGACGCCGACACGCTGCCCGACGGTGTCACCCTGAGAAGCGACGAACCGCAGGTGCGGACGGTGACGCTCGGTGCGAACACCGCCGCGCTGTTCTCGCTCGAATCGGCGGGCGACGGCGGCGGCGGGTCCACGGGCGGCGGCACCACGACGGCCGACTCCGGCTTCAACTGGGACCGCCTCGCTCAGCAAGCGGCATCGGGCCTGCGGCTCGGACTGCTCCTGGCACTCGCCGCCGTGGGGCTCTCCCTCATCTACGGAACGACCGGCATCTCCAACTTCGCCCACGGCGAGCTCGTGACCCTCGGCGGCCTCCTCGCCTTCGTGTTCGCGAACCTGTTGGGGCTCAACATCTGGCTCGCCGGCCTCATCGTGATCGTGTTGTGCGCCGCGTTCGGCTACACGCAGGATCTCGCGATCTGGAAGCCACTGCGCAAGAAGAGGCTCTCGCTGACGCAGCTCATGATCGTCACGATCGGAATGTCGCTGGCGCTGCAGTACGTGTTCCAGTTCTTCATCGGCGCATCGACCGTGCGCATCGTCATGGCCAACCCGAAGCCCGTGCAGATCGGGCCCGTCTCGCTCAGCCAGGACTCGCTGATCGCCATGGGCATCGCCGTCGTCGTCCTCGTCGCGGTCGGCCTCTTCCTGGTCAAGACCCGCGTGGGACGCGCGACCCGCGCCGTGAGCGACAACCCGGCGCTGGCCGCCGCATCCGGCATCAACGTCGACGGGGTGATCCGCCTGATCTGGACCGCATCCGCGGCGCTGGCGGGCCTCGCCGGCATCCTGCTCGGTCTCGTTCTCAACGGCATCAACTGGATGACGGGCATGCAGCTGCTGCTGCTGCTCTTCTCCGCGGTGACCCTCGGCGGTCTGGGAACCGCCTTCGGCGCCCTCTTCGGCGCCCTCATCATCGGCATGACGGTCGAGCTGACGAACATCTGGCTGCCGGGCGACTTCAAGTACGCGACCGCCCTGCTGCTGCTGATCCTGCTGCTGCTGGTGCGACCTCAGGGTCTGTTCGGTCGCAAGGAACGGGTGGGCTGACACATGGAATTCCTGAACCTGCTCACGCAGATGGCGGCCAGCGCCATCTCGCCCGCCACGGCCGCCTTCGCCATCGCCGCGATCGGCCTGAACATCCACTTCGGCTACACGGGCCTGCTCAACATGGGCCAGGCGGGCTTCATGCTGCTCGGTGCCTACGGCTTCGCCGTGTCGATCGGCGCAGGCCTGGGATTCTGGCCCTCGCTGCTGATCGCGATCATCGCGGTCGTCATCTTCAGCCTCATCCTGGGCATCCCCACGCTGAAGCTGCGCGGCGACTACCTCGCCATCGTCACGATCTCGGCCGCCGAGATCGTGCGCATGGTCGGACGCTCGTCCATCATGGGTCCCATCACGGGCGGCTCGAACGGTCTTCCCGGCGCGACCTACCGCGACCCGTTCAACGAGCTGTCGTTCCTGCCGGACGGCTCCACCACCATCCTCTGGTTCACGTACGAGAACAACGGCGTGAGCGGATGGTGGATCCGCATCGTGGCCTGGGCGCTCGTCGCAGTATTCCTCGTGCTGGTGTGGCTGCTCATGCGCAGCCCGTGGGGCCGTGTGCTCAAGGGCATCCGTGAGGACGAGGATGCGGTGCGCAGCCTCGGGAAGAGCGCCTACTCCTACAAGATGCAGGCGCTGGTGCTCGGCGGCGTGCTCGGCGCCTTCGCCGGCATCATCTACGTCCTCCCGTCCTCCGTCCAGCCGGACGCACTGGGACGCTCGACGACGTTCTTCATCTGGACCGCGCTCCTGCTGGGCGGCGCCGCGACCATCTTCGGACCCGTGCTGGGATCGATCCTGTTCTTCGCGGTGCGCATCTTCATCCAGGGCATCACCGACATGGTCGTGCCCGACTCGATCATGTCGACCCAGCAGACCGATCAGTTCTCGTGGATCGTGATCGGTATCGCGCTGATGCTCCTGGTCATCTTCCGACCACAGGGCATCCTCGGCAGCAAGAAGGAGCTGAGCTTCAATGTCTGAGCCGATCACGGCGGCCCAGGCGGCCGCGCAGGAGAGCTCGTCGCACGTCGCACAGACGCCCGGTGCCCCCAAGCCCGACCCGATCCTCGTCGTCGACAACATCATCCGCCGCTTCGGCGGCATGACCGCCGTCGACGTCGACCACCTCGAGGTCCAGCGCGGCGCCATCACGGCCCTCATCGGGCCCAACGGCGCCGGCAAGACGACCTTCTTCAACCTCATCACCGGCTTCGACAAGCCGACGAGCGCGAAGCGCGCCTTCGGCGGCCCGCCGGCCGACAAGGCAGCCAGGTGGTCGTTCGACGGCCGGACGCTGGGCAGCACGGCCGCATCCAAGGTCGCCCGCAGCGGCATGGTGCGCACCTTCCAGCTCACGAAGGCGCTCTCGCGCATGACGGTGCTCGACAACATGCTGCTCGGCGCGCGCGACCAGCCCGGCGAGAACATGGCTGTCGCCCTCATCCCCGCGCTCTGGCGCAAGCGGGAGAAGGAGATCACCGAGAAGGCGATGGATCTCCTGCAGCGCTTCAAGCTGTACGAGAAGCGAGAAGACCTCGCGGGCTCCCTCTCGGGCGGGCAGAAGAAGCTGCTGGAGATGGCGCGGGCGCTCATGAGCGACCCGAAGATGATCATGCTCGACGAGCCGATGGCCGGCGTGAACCCGGCCCTCACGCAGTCGCTTCTCGGCCACATCCAGGCGCTCCGCGACGACGGCACCACCGTGCTGTTCGTCGAGCACGACATGCACATGGTGCGTCACATCTCCGACTGGGTCGTGGTGATGGCACAGGGCGCCATCGTCGCCGAAGGCCCCGCGGGCGAGGTCATGAGCCAGCAGGCGGTCGTGGATGCCTACCTCGGCGCGCACCACGACACCGACCTCGGTGACGACTCGCTGCTCGACACGTCGGTCATCCAACAGCTCGAGGCCGAGGCGGAGGCTGCGGATGCGGCCGCCGAGCGGCAGATCGACGAGGCGCTCGGAAAGGAGAACCGTTCATGACGAACGCGACCGAACCGGTCCTCGTCGCGAAGGACCTGCACGCCGGCTACCTGCCGGGGGTCAACATCCTCAACGGCGTGAACATCGTCGCCCACCCGGGCGAGCTCATCGGCATCATCGGCCCCAACGGCGCGGGCAAGTCCACGTTCCTGAAGGCGGTGTTCGGCCAGGTCTCGATCCGCGGCGGCTCCGTCACACTCAAGGGGACCGACATCACCGGATGGAAGCCCAACAAGCTGGTTTCGACCGGAGTGGGCTTCGTGCCCCAGACGAACAACGTGTTCCCCTCGCTCACGATCGAGGAGAACCTGCAGATGGGCATCTACCAGAAGCCGCGCAAGTTCCGGGAGCAGCTCGACAAGATCTTCGAGATCTTCCCGGTGCTCGCCGACCGTCGCGATCAGCGGGCAGGCTCGCTGTCGGGCGGTGAGCGCCAGTCCGTCGCGATGGCGCGCGCCCTCATGATGGACCCGTCCGTGCTGCTGCTCGACGAGCCCTCGGCGGGCTTGTCACCGGTCCGTCAGGACGAGACCTTCATCCGCACCCGCCGCATCAACAAGGCGGGCGTGAGCGTGATCATGGCCTCGAGCAGAACGCGCGACGCTGCCTGCAGATCTGCGACCGCGCGTACGTGCTCGACCAGGGACGCGACGCCTACACGGGCACGGGACGCGAGCTCGCGAACGACCCGAAGGTCATCCAGCTCTACCTCGGCACGCTCGCAGCCGACGTGGATGCCGACAAGTCCGCCGCATCCGCCGCAGCACCCGCCACGGCCGAACCGGCTCCCGCCGGCACGGTGGCCCCGGACGAGCAGGTTCCGACGTCCGTGACGGCCGGCTCGAGCGCGGCGGAAGACCTCCCGCCGGCAGCCGAGCCCATGTCGGACCCCGGTGCGGAGCCCGACGCCGGCAAGGCCTGAAACCCGCGCGGCGCCACACGCCGCCTGAGCGCTCCGAAGGGGGCGGATGCACCCGCATCCGCCCCCCCTCCTTGTCCCCGCCCTCCGCCCTGCCCGCACGGCGCCCCGGCCCGCACGGCGCCCCGGCCCGTGGACCGCCTGCTCGCCTGTCACAAATCGCGCCGATAGCCGCGATTTGTGACAGGCGAGCAGGGGGGTGGAACGAGCACAGGCGGGGAACGAGCGTCCGGGGGGCGGACGGTGGGCGGACGGGCCGAGGCGAGACGCTCGCACGCGCACCGCCCGCGGACACATGAACGCCCCCGGGCGGACCCGGGGGCGTTCGTGTGCGTGAGCAGTCAGATCAAGACTTGCCCTCGACAGCGCTCTGCCAGACGGGCTTGTTGTCACCGTCGAACTTGTAGATGCCGATGAAGGCGCTCGAGGGGTCGTTCTTGTCGTTGAACGGCCCCGTGCCGGCGACACCCGTGTAGTGGATGTCCTTGCCGTCGGCGATGAGAGCCTTGCAGTCGGCGTACGTGGAGCACTCTTCGCCACCGGTCGCACCCGACACCGCGGCCAGGTTCGCCTGGATGGTGGCCGGGTCGGTCGCGCCGCCCTTCAGGGCCGCGAGGGCCGAGAGGATGACCGCGTCGTAGGACTCAGCGGAGTACGAGTAGTCGTCGAGCGCCGAGCCTTCGACCGCCTCGTGCCAGGCCGAGGCCCGCTCCTTGAAGTCCTCGGCGGGGTTCGCACCGGGGATCGTGCCCTGCGCGCCCTCGAGCGTTCCGGGCTCGAAGTCCGACGAGAAGTCCGACGTGTTGCCGTCCGTGTAGTAGGTGCGGGACATGTCCCAGCCCTGCGACACGAGCTCGGGGATGATCGCCTTGGTCTCATCGAACGCGATGATCACGATCGCGTCGGGGTTGGTGGCCAGCGCCGCCGTCACCTCGGACGAGAAGGTGGTCTGACCGGGAGGGAACTCCTGGCCCGCGCCCTTGGCGCCGTAGGTGACCGAGCCGCCCGCGCCGGTGACCGTCTCCTCGATCACGTCGCGCAGGCCCGTGCCGTAAGCGTCGTTGAAGACGAGGAACGCGATGTTCGCGTTGCCGTCGCTCGTGATGAGCTGACCCAGCGCGGAACCCTGCACCGTGTCCGGCGGAGCGGTGCGGAAGTAGAAGTCGGAGTAGCCCGAGAGGGAGGCCGCCGTGTTCGCGGGCGAGATCTGCACGATCGGGCTCGCGCTCTTGGTGAGCTTGTCGACGACGTTCAGCGACACCGAGGAGGATGCGGCGCCGATCACGATCGAGACGTCTGCGTTGATGAGCTCGTCGGCCGAGGCGGACGAGACGGTCATGTCGTTGCTGTCACCGGAGTCGGTCCAGAACGTACATGCCTTGTCGCCAGCGGCGACGATGTCATCGACAGCCAGGCCGACACCGGCGATCTCGGGCGGGCCGAGGAACGCCAGGGTTCCCGTGGTGGGCAGCAGGGTGCCGACCTTCAGGATGTCAGCGCTCGTGGTGCCGTCGGCACAGTTCTGCGCCGTGTAGTCGCCACCTGCGTCTGAGCTGCCGGAGGGCGCTGCTTCGCCCCCGCCGGCACACCCGACGAGCGCAAGCGCCGAGACGCCCGCGAGGGCGGTCGCGGCAAACCACGCCTTCTTGGAGTGAACCATCTGGTTCCGTCCTTTCACTCTTCAATGCGCGACCTGGACGCCGCGTTGCGCCAGAAGCTAGCCGCGCATTGTTACGAGTGTGTTGTAGGCGCGCGTCGCGCACAGTCTCCGCACCCTTTCGCGACGAAATCGTTATGAATCGCGCCGCTTTTCGACGCATTACGTCAATTCGGCCACGTCGGACGGAGCGTTCTGCAATCCTGCGCTCTTGCGCGCACGGCGCGAGGCGACGATCGAATCCGCGCTCAGCAGGATGAGCGCCGCCCACACGAGCGCGAAGCCCGCCCACCGTCCGGCCGTCATCGGCTCGCCCAGCACCCACCACCCGATGAGGAACTGCAGCACGGGCGCGACGAACTGGACGATGCCGAGCAGCGTCAGAGGCGCCCGGCGCGCACCCGCGGCGAACAGCAGCAGCGGAACGGCCGTCACGACGCCTGCCAGCGCAAGGGCCACGGTGGTGCCCACGCCGGCGGAAGCGAAGCCCAGTCCCGTCGTCAGGCCCACCACGACGAGCTGCACGAGGGCGAGAGGGGTGAGCCAGAGCGATTCCAGCGTGAGCCCGCTGACCGCATCCACGGATGGGCCGATCTTCTTCTTCACGAGCCCGTAGAAACCGAACGAGAACGCGAGGATGAGGGCGATCCAGGGCATGGCGCCGTAGCCGACCACGATCACCACGACCGCGGCGGTGGCGAGACCGATCGCGACCCACTGCGTCGGACGCAGCCGCTCGCGCAGCACGAGCACGCCCAGCAACACCGTCACAATCGGGTTGATGAAGTACCCGAGGCTCGTCTCGATGACGTGGCCGCTCAGGGTGCCGATGAGATACGTCTGCCAGTTGACGTAGATCAGGATGCCGGCGAGCACCGTGAGGGCGACGGGCCGGCCTTGGCGCAGGATCGCACCGAGGCGCCGCCACGAGCGCGTCACCGCGATCAGGAGCGCACAGAACACCAGCGACAACAGGATGCGCCACGCCACGATCTCGAACGCGCCCACGGGCGCCAGCAGCAGGAAGTACAGCGGCAGCACGCCCCACAGCAGGTATGCGGAGAAGGCATACAGGCCGCCGGCGAGGCTCTGCTCGGTGGGAGTGCGCGGGTTCACCGATCCAGCCTAGAACCGCGGGCACGCAGTGGCGCGCGCCCGCAACGAACGAAGCCCCCGACCGAACGGCCGGGGGCTTCGAGCAGGCGATGTCAGCGGACGACGACCGCGAGCACGTCGCGCGCGGAGAGCACGAGGTACTCGTCGGCGCCGAACTTGACCTCGGTGCCGCCGTACTTGCTGTAGATCACGCGGTCGCCGACGGCGACGTCGAGCGGAACACGGTTGCCGTTGTCGTCGATGCGGCCGGGGCCCACGGCCACGACCTCGCCCTCCTGGGGCTTCTCCTTGGCGGTGTCGGGGATGACCAGGCCACTAGCGGTGGTCTGCTCGGCCTCGACCTGCTGGATGACGATGCGGTCCTCGAGCGGCTTGATGGAAACCGACACGGTCTACCTCTTCTTTCTCGCTTCGTGAAACGGAAGACTCAGTTAGCACCCTCACACCGAGAGTGCTAATGGCAAGTCTAGAGGCGTCCTGGCACTCGTGCAACGCGAGTGCCAACACGACGTCACGCCTAGGCTGGAGCGATGGAGATGAGCGAGCTGCGCGCCCTTCTCACCCCCGAAGGCCTGCGCCTGCTGGATGAGACGGGGCCGATCGAGTCGACGGCCGCGGTCGCCGCGGCCGTGAGCAGGCTCCGCGCCGCGGGACACGGTCCCGACCTCGTCTCGGCCGTGGTCAGTCAGGCGCGACTCCGCTCCCGTGCCGCGGCGAAGTTCGGGCCCTTCGCCGGGCGGATGCTCTTCACTCCCGCCGGCCTCGAGCAGGCCACGCGCCTGAGCGTGGCGGCCCGCCACGCTGGACGCTTCCGGGATGCGGGACGCCGCCGGATCGCTGATCTCGGATGCGGCATCGGCGGCGACGCCCTGGGGTTCGCAGCCCTCGGGCTCGAGGTCACCGCCGTCGACGCCGACGAGCTGACCGCGGCCGTCGCCGCCTACAACCTGGCGCCCTTCGCCGACACCGTCACGGTCTCGCACGCACGCGCAGAGGATGTCGATCTCGCGGACAGGGATGCGGTGTGGCTCGACCCTGCACGCCGCCCGGTCGGCGGGTCCCACAGCGATCGGCTGCGCGCAGACGAGTACAGCCCCGCGCTCAACTGGGCGTTCGAGATCGCCGAGCGGATCCCGACCGGCATCAAGCTGGGTCCCGGCTTCGACCGCGACAGCATCCCCCGGGATGTCGAGGCGCAGTGGATCAGTGTGGACGGCTCGACGATCGAGCTCGTGCTCTTCTCCCGGGAGCTGGCCCGCGACGGCGTACGGCGCGCAGCGCTCGTCGTCCGCGGCGACCAGGTGCACGAGCTCACATCCGCCCACGACGCCGAGGACGTCGACCCCCGCCCGCTCGGCGCCTTCCTGCATGAGCCCGACGGCGCCGTGATCCGGCTCCCGCCTGATCGGCGACGTCGCCCGCTCACTGGATGCGGGCACGCTCGACGAACGCATCGCGTACCTCACCTCGGACCAGCCGGTGACGAGCCCGTTCGTGCAGAGCTTCCGCGTGCGCGAACAACTCCCCGCCGATGAGAAGAAGCTCGCCCGCGCCCTCCGCGAGCGCGGTGTCGGGACGCTCGAGATCAAGAAACGCGGCGTCGATGTAGACCCGGCGAAGCTGCGCACCCGACTCAAGCTCACGGGCGACGCGTCGGCGACGCTGCTGCTGACGCGGATCGGCGACAAGCGGACGGCGATCCTGGCGGATCGCGTCTGATCAGCCCTCGCCGACGACCCTGCGTCGTCGGAACATCGCCGCGGCGTACACGAACGCGACGGCGGCCGCGATCACGATCGCACCCGCCGCGACGACCGCCACCGCCCCCCAGAGCGCATCGCCCGCGAGAAACGCCGACACAGCGATGAACACCGCGCTCGGCACCAGCATGCAGGCCAGAACCCCGGCCGTGACCACGACCACAGGGTTGATTCGTCCCCACTCGATCCCCATGTCTGCGAACATATCAAGCCCGCCGGGGCCGAGTGCGCGTCTCCCATCGGGAGAATCAGCCGATCCACCCCGATTGGATGCCGGCGTACATGAGCCATCCCGCGCTGTAGATCAACGAGAGCGCACCGAGCGAGACACCCCACGCCGCGATCGGGCGACTCTCCACGCACCCGCGCAACGACATGAGCCCGAGCACGACGGCTCCCACGCCGATCGGGAAGCCCCAGCCGACCACGATGGCGACGATGAGAGCGACCACCGCGAAACCGAGGGACAGCGTCGCGAAGTTCGCGGGCGACGCCGCATCCGTCGTCGGCAGGGTTGCGGTCGTCGCCGGGAGCTCCTCATGCTGGGCGACCTGCTCCTGCACGTCGACGGGCGCCGTCGGCGGGCGGGTGAAGCCGCCGCGGTGCGTGCCCGGGAGGTCGGCGGCCTGCGTCGGGACGACGACGTCGTCCGACGGCGACTCGACACGCGCGGCGACCGGCCACGGCTCGGCGGTGGGTGGCTGCGGCGAGGGATCCAGAGCCGCAGCAGCGGCCAGCAGCGGCTGCGCGGCCGCCTCGTCCGGCGGGAACGACAACGAGAACGCCTCCGGCTCGTCCGGCGCGCCCTCCCCCCGTTCGCGGTTCACCGCTGCTCCGCCACCTGGATCTCGGTGACCGGCAGCGTCGAGTCCGCGCCGAAGCGGAGCGTCGACGGCGCGCGCCCTGCGGCGATGAGCTCGGCGGCCAGCACCGCGATCATCGCGCCGTTGTCGGTGCACAGGCTCAGCGGCGGGATGCGGACCGCGACGCCGGCCGCGGCGCCGGCCGCGGCGCCGCGCTCCAGAGCCACGTCGCGCAGCCGGCGATTGGCGATCACACCGCCGCCCAGCAGCAGGCGCGGCACGTCGTGGCGCGCGCACGCATCCAGCGCCTTCGTCACGAGCACGTCGACGACAGCCTCGCGGAAGGATGCGGCGACGTCGGGCACGGACGCATCCGGCGTCTGCTCGAGGTAACGCGCCACCGCCGTCTTCAGTCCCGAGAAGGAGAAGTCGTAGCGATGCTCGGCCATATCGGAGGCGCGGGAGAGCCCACGGGGGAAACGGATCGCGGTCGGATCGCCGTCGGCGGCGGCGCGGTCGATCTGCGGGCCTCCCGGGTAGGGCAGGCCCAGGATCCGCGCGACCTTGTCGAACGCCTCTCCTGCGGCGTCGTCCACCGTCTCGCCGAGCAGCTCCACATCGCTGGTGAGGTCGCGCACGAGCAGCAGGGAGGTGTGGCCGCCGCTGACGAGAAGCGCCACCGTCGGGTACTCCAGGGGCGCCGCATCCGCATCGAGGATGTCGGCCGCGATGTGGCCCACGAGGTGGTTGACCGCGTAGAGCGGCTTGCCGAGCCCCACCGCGAGCGCCTTCGCCGCCCCGACGCCGACCATGAGTGCGCCGGCGAGGCCCCGGACCCGACGTGACGGCGACGGCATCCAGGTCGTGAAGGCCGACGCCGGCCTCGGCGAGCGCTGCGCGGATCGCGGGCTGCAGCGCCTCGAGGTGCGCGCGCGCGGCGACCTCGGGGACGACGCCGCCGTAGCGGGCATGCTCGTCCATGGAGCTGGCGATCGTGTTCGTCAGCAGCTCGCGGCCGCGGACGATGCCGATGCCGGTCTCGTCGCAACTTGTCTCGATGCCGAGCACGAGAGGTCCGCTCACGAGCACCATCCTCCGTTCACACCGGATGCGACCGCATCCTCGCCGCGCGCCGCCGCCCACGCCGGCACGTCCACGCGCATGACGATCGCGTCGACATCGTCGGGCTGGTAGTAGCGCGGACGCCGGCCCGCCTCGACGAAGCCCTCCGAGGCGTACAACCCCCGGGCGACGGGGTTGTCGTCGCGCACCTCGAGGAACACCTCGCGTACGCGTCGTTCGTGGGCCTTCGACAGGAGCGTGCGCAACAGGGCCCGTCCGAAGCCCCGTCCGCGGGACGACGCGTCCAGAGCGATCGTCTGGATGTCGCCGTCGCGCGCTCCCTCAGGCGCGCGCAATCCCGCGTAGCCGACGAGCCGGCCGCCGTGCTCCAGTGCGACGTAGTGCCCGTGCGGGGAGGCGAGCTCCTCGCGCATCATGGCCTCGCTCCACGCGTCCGTGGGAAAGCTCGCCCGCTCCAGCCGCATGATCGCGTCGAGGTCGGCGGGTGTCGCCGGACGGATCACGACCCCACCCGCTTCGGCGCGTGCGGGCTCGTGACGTCCGGAGAACGCAGATACAGCGGCTCGTCCGCGGCGATCGTGCGGCCGGCGGCGACGGCCCGCGCGCCGCACAGGGCCAGCACCGTGGCGGGGATCGCCGTCGCGTCGATGCGCGCAGCCCCGAGCGCCGTGAGCCGGTCGTCCAGCTCGTCACGCGGACTGAGGGCGGGACCGGTGACCCGCGCGGGCAGGCCGTCGTCGTCGAGGCCGCGGTAGATCGTGTACGCGTACTCCCGACGCCGTGCGTCGGTGACGACGGCGAACGTGCCGGCGTCGGCATCCTCCATCGCCGCCGCGAGGAGCACTCCCAGAGCGACGGCGTCGTGGCTGGCGACGGGCACCACCGGCACCCCGCGGGCGAGCGCGAACGCGCGTGCGGCGGCGATGCCGATCCGCAGGCCCGTGAAGGGGCCCGGGCCCATACCGGCGACGACATGCGTGATGCGCGCATCATCGGCCGCGCCGAGCCCCGAGCCGTGCGCTGCCGTGGTGCGCGCGGCCTCCGTCACCGTGAGCAGCAGGTCGCCGATGACCTCGGCGTGGCCGAGCGGGTTGTCGCTGGAGACCTCGGCGCGCACGACGCCGTCGGGATCGATGACGGCGAGCGCCGTTCCGAGCGAGGTGTCGATGCCGAGGAACACCCCTCCAGGGTAATGCGGCAGCGTCGCGGTGCTCAGACCGTGTGGTGCGTGATGGTCACCAGACGCGGCGTCTCGGCATCCAGGTCGTCGTTGTGGCGCTGATACGTGCCGCAGGCGCTGTCCACGCCGCGGCCGTCCCACTCGCGGTCGAGCTCGACCTCCCACCACGAGTCCGCGATCGCCTCGATGAGGCCGTGGCCCCATTCCACGACCACGACCGAGCCCGGCAGGTCGATGTCGAGGTCGTCGAGCTCCGCCGCCGAACCCAACCGGTAGGCGTCCACGTGAACCAGGGGCGCCCCGCCGGTGAGGGAAGGATGCGTGCGGGCGATCACGAACGTGGGGCTCTGAATCGGACCGCGCACGCCGAGACCCGCGGCGATCCCGCGGGTCAGGGTGGTCTTGCCGGCCCCCAGCGCCCCCGTCAGCACGACGACGTCGCCCGCGTGCAGACGTTCCCCGATCTGCCGGCCCAGCTGCTCCATATCGTGCGGTGAGACGATCTCCCGTTCGCCGAGCAACTCGTCCATCGCCGGCTCACCGACCTTGTTCGTCATGCCGTGTGGAACACCGGCGGTGCCGGATTCATGCCCGCTCATCGCTCGAGCTGGTGCCGCGGCACACGTGCACCGATGCGCGTGACGATCTCGTAGTTGATGGTGCCTGCGGCGATCGCCCAGTCGGTCGCGGAGGGTACGCCGAGGGTCGGATCGCCGAAGAGCACGACCTCATCGCCCACGTGCACGTCGGCGTCGCCGACGTCGACGACGAACTGATCCATCGCGATGCGTCCGGCGACACGATGACGCTCGCCCGCGATGCGCACCGGCCCCGCGCCGGAAGCCTGGCGCGGTACCCCGTCGGCATACCCCAGCGGCACGAGCGCGAGCGTCGTGTCGCCGTCGGTGCGGTAGTCGTACCCGTACGAGACGCCCTGCCCCGCCCGGACGCGCCTGACGGCCGCGACGGCCGCGCGCAGCGTCATGGCCGGGCGCAGGCCCAGATCGGCCGAGGAGCGATCGTCGAAAGGCGACAGGCCGTAGATGCCGATCCCGATGCGCACGCAGTTCAGGCGGGTCTGCGGCAGGGCGAGCGCGGCGTGGGTGGCGGCGATGTGACGCAGGCGCGGAGTCAGTCCCGCGGCGGATGCAGCGGCGACCGCATCCTCGAAGCGCGCGAGCGCCGCCAGGTCGTCCTCGGCGGAGGCGTTGGAGAGGTGGCTGAAGATGCCGATCACGCGCACCCGACCCAGCCGCTCCCACCGGGCGGCCTCCGCGAACAACGCGGCGTAGTCGGCGGGCGAGGCGCCGTTGCGCCCCAGTCCGGTCTCGAGCTTGAGGTGCAGCACGGCGGGTCGCTCGCCGCTTCCAGCGGCGGCCGCCGCGTTCAGCTGATCGAGGTTCGAGATCCCCAGCTCGATGCCGCGCTCGACCGCTTCGCCGAAGGAGGCGCCAGGGGCGTGCAACCAGGCCAGGATGGGGGCGTCGATCCCGGCGCGCCGCAGCGCCAGCGCCTCGGCGACGTCGGCGACACCGATGCGCGTCGCGCCGCCGGCGAGCGCCGCCGCGGCGGAGCGCGCGGCTCCGTGCCCGTACCCGTCGGCCTTGACGACGGCGATGACCTCGACACCCGTCAGTCGCCGCAGATGACGCACGTTGTCGGCGATCGCCTCGACATCGATCACCGCTTCTCGCATGACCCCGGCCGGCAGCGTACTCATGGGACCTCCCGTCGCCGCATCCAAGGTACCGGGTGACGCGGGACGCTCAGCGCCGCCACTTGGGCACGGGAGGCTGCCATGCGGCGAACCCCGCGAGCAGCGCCGCCGGGTCCACGGCGATCCCGAGCGTGTCGCGGAAGGCCGGGGTCAGGAAGCCGGCCTCGACCATGGCGTCCAGCATCGCCCCCAGGGGCGCCCAGTAGCCGTCGACGTCGTAGAGCGCGATTGGTTTGCGGTGCAGACCCAATTGCAGCCAGGTCCAGGCTTCGAAGAGCTCCTCGAGCGTGCCCGCCCCGCCGGGGAGGGCGACGAATGCGTCGGCGAGCTGCGCCATCCGCGTCTTGCGCTCGTGCATGTCGGTGACGATCTCGAGCCGGGTGAGGCCGGGGTGGGCGAGTTCCGCATCCACCAGAGCCTGCGGGATCACCCCGTGCACCTCCCCGCCTGCGGCGAGGGCCGCATCCGCGACGACCCCCATGAGTCCGGCACGCCCACCGCCGTACACGAGTCCGACGCCGGATGCGGCGAGCGCCTCCCCCACCGCGGCGGCGGCTTCGGCGTAGGCCGGCGAGGCGCCGAGGGCGGAGCCGGTGTAGACGGCGACGCGCGCGATCATGCCGGCGCCGCCTCGGCGACGACGTACGCCGTTGCGAGTCCGGCGTCGTGGCTCATCGACAGGTGCAGCGCCACGATGCCGCGTGCCGAGACGATCTCGGCCGTCGATCCCGTCAGCGTGAAGATCGGCCGGCCCGAGGGTTCCGACGCCACCTCGATCTCGACCCAGTGCACGCCGTCCGACCCACCCAGCGCCTTGATCAGCGCCTCCTTCGCGGCGTACCGCGCGGCGAGAGACCGCGGCTTCAGCACGCGCTCCGCCGGCGAGAAGAGGCGGGTGAGCAGGCCAGGGGTGCGCGCGAGCGTGCGCTCGAACCGCGGCACGTCGACCATGTCGACGCCGATTCCGACGATCATGTGCCCTCCCGGATGCGGCGGCTCGCCGCATCCGCCACCCTATCCGCGCCCCGGATGCCCGAGATGCGTCGCCGTTGCGCGACTGCCTCAGAAATGCGCAAGCGCGCCTGTTCATCACAGGCGCGCTTGCGCAGAAGTGTGGCCCTTACTCGACCGTGACGGACTTGGCCAGGTTGCGCGGCTGGTCCACATCCAGACCCTTCGCCGTCGCGAGGCCCATCGCGAAGATGTGCAGCGGGACGACCGCCAGCAGCGCCTCGAACAGGGGCCCGGCGAGCGGGATGTGCAGCACCTCGTCGGAGAACGGCAGGACGCTCGCGTCGCCCTCCTCCGCGATCACGATGACGCGGGCACCGCGAGCCCGGATCTCCTGGATGGTTGGAGACCACCTTGTCGTGCAGCACCGAGGACTCCCGCGGCGACGGCACGATCACGAACACCGGCTGACCGGGCTCGATCAGCGCGATGGGCCCGTGCTTCAGCTCGCCGGCGGCGAAGCCCTCCGCGTGGATGTAGGAGATCTCCTTGAGCTTGAGGGCACCCTCGAGCGCGATCGGGTAGCCGACGTGGCGACCGAGGAACAGCACCGAGCGCGTGTCGGCCATCCAGTGCGCGAGCTGGGTGATGCGCTCCTGCTGCGTCTCGAGGATGGTGCTGATCTTGCCGGGCACCGACTCGAGCTCGCGCACGTGGTCGGCGATCTCGGCGGCCGTCAGCGATCCGCGCACGTGAGCGATGTGCAGCGCGAGCAGGTAGATCGCGGTGATCTGCGCGACGAAGGCCTTCGTCGAGGCCACGGCCACCTCGGGGCCGGCGTGCGTGTAGACGATCGCGTCCGACTCGCGCGGGATGGTGGCGCCCTGCGTGTTGCAGATGGAGAGCGTGCGTGCGCCGCGCTCGCGGGCGTACTTGACCGCCATCAGGGTGTCCATGGTCTCGCCCGACTGGCTGATCGACACGACGAGCGTGCGGGGACCGATCACCGGGTCGCGGTAGCGGAACTCGTGCGCGAGCTCGACGTCGACCGGGATGCGGGTCCACAGCTCCAGCGCGTACTTGCCGGTCTGCCCGGCGTACGCCGCCGTGCCCGCGGCGATGATGACCACGCGATCGATGTCGGCGAAGAGCTCGTCCAGACCGTCGAGTTCGGGGACGACGACGACGCCGTCGCGGATGCGGCCGCGGATGGTGTTGGCGACGGCTTCGGGCTCCTCAGAGACCTCCTTCGCCATGAACGAGGACCATCCGCCCTTCTCGGCGGCGGCGGCATCCCAGGTCACTTCGAACGGCTCGGGCTCCACGACGTTGCCGGCGAAGTCCGTGACCTCGACGCCATCGGGGGTGATGGCGACGATCTCGTCCTGGCCGATCGCGAGCGCGTTGCGGGTGTGCTCGACGAAGGCGGCCACGTCGGAGCCGAGGAAGTTCTCGCCCTCGCCGAGGCCGATCACGAGCGGCGAGTTGCGGCGTGCGGCGACCACGAGACCCGGGTGGTCCTTGTGCATCGCGAGCAGCGTGTAGGCGCCCTCGAAGCGGCCGACGGTCGCGCGGAAGGCGGCGATGAGGTCTCCGGATGCCGCGTACTCGCGGCCGATCAGGACCGCGGCGACCTCGGTGTCGGTCTCGCTGCGGAAGGTGAAGCCCTCGCTGACGAGCTCGGCCTTGAGGGCCGCGAAGTTCTCGATGATGCCGTTGTGGATGACGGCGAGCTTGTCGTCGTCGGCCAGGTGCGGGTGCGCGTTCGCATCCGTCGGACCGCCGTGGGTCGCCCAGCGCGTGTGGCCGATGCCCGTGGTGCCGTCAGCGAGGGGCACGCGTGCGAGGTCGTCGCGCAGCACGCTGAGCTTGCCGGCGCGCTTGCGCATCCCGAGGTCGCCGTCGGCACCGATCACCGCGATGCCGGCCGAGTCGTATCCGCGGTACTCGAGACGGGCCAGACCCGAGATCAGGATGTCCTGGCTCGGCCGAGGGCCGACATATCCGACGATGCCACACATGGTTTCCATCGTAGATGGGCCCAGCCGTGAACCCGCCCGGCGCCGAGCCGTGCAATCGGAGCGCCCAGGCGCCGCGGGGGCAAGTGCGCGCCGCTCGGGGCAGGCGCGCCGCTCGCAAGGGCGACAGTTCTCCGCATCCGCGCCAGTGAATGACTGTGGCGGATGCGGAAGGGTGTGGCATCTGCGCACCTGCGACGCAACTCGGGCACGGGGAACCCGACAGGGCGGCGGGCGTCAGAGCTTGCGCAGGAGCACCGTCTCGACGGCGTGGGAGGCGCCCTTGCGCAGCACGAGCGAGGCGCGGTGCCGCGTGGGCAGCACGTTCTCGATGAGATTCGGCAGGTTGATGCTGTTCCAGTAGTACGCGGCGCGCTCACGCGCCTCCTCGTCGGAGATGTCCGCGAGCACCCGGAAGAACGAGTTCGGGTTACTGAACGCGGCATCGCGCAGCGCGAGGAAACGATCGGTGTACCAGCGCTGGATGTGCTCGGGGTCGGCGTCCACGTAGATCGAGAAGTCGAACAGGTCGCTCACCGCCACGTCGTGCGGCACGGGCGGCGGCTGCAGCACGTTGAGACCCTCCACGATGACGACGTCCGGTCGGTGCACGCTCGTATGCGCATCGGGGACGATGTCGTAACGCATGTGCGAGTAGTACGGGGCGTGCACCTCGGCGGCGCCCGACTTCACCGCCGTGAGGAACGCGATCAGCGCGCGGCGGTCGTAGGACTCGGGGAAGCCCTTGCGGTCCATCAGTCCGCGGCGCTCCAGCTCCGCGTTCGGATAGAGGAAGCCGTCGGTGGTCACCAGCTCGACGCGGGGGGTGCCCGGCCACCGGCTCAGGAGCTCGCGCAGCAGCCGGGCGATCGTGGACTTCCCGACCGCGACGGAGCCCGCGACGCCGATCACGAACGGCGTCGTCTCATCGGGCTCGCCCAGAAAGGTGCTCTCCTCGGCGCCGAGGCGCTTGGTGGCGGATGCCCGCAGCGACAGCAGCCGACTGAGCGGAACGTACACCTCGCGCACCTCGGTAACGTCGAGCATGTCGCCCAGGCCCCGCAGCTGCACGACCTCAGCCTCGGTCAGCGGCTGGTCCATGCCGCGGGCCAATCGCGCCCAGTCGGAGCGGTCGATCTCGCGGTACAGGGATTCGGCTGACGCCGCCGGCAGGGTGGTCTCCTCTGGCACCCGCCCATCGTAGTGGCGACGCGCCGGCGCGGCGTTCCCCTCGCAGCGCGGGCAAAGCCGGACGCCGCTACTCTCGTCGGGTGCGGCTCGGAGTTCTCGACATCGGTTCCAACACCGTGCATCTGCTCGTGGCGGATGCACACCCCGGCGGAAGGCCGCTCGCGACGACGAGTCACCGCACCGTCCTGCGCCTCATGCGCTACCTCACCCCCGCGGGTGCGATCAGCGAGGAGGGTGTGCGCGCGCTCGAGGATGCGGTCGCCGAGGCGCGCGAGACCGCGCGGCGCGAGGGCGTCGCGGAGCTGCTCGCGACCGCGACCTCCGCGGTGCGCGATGCCACCAACGGCGAGCTCGTCATCGCCCGGATCGAGGAGGCCCTCGGCCAGCCTCTCCAGGTCCTCGGCGGGGAGGACGAGGCCCGCTTCACGTTCCTCGCGGTCCGGCGCTGGCTCGGCTGGTCGGCGGGCCAGATCCTGCTCTTCGACATCGGCGGCGGCTCGCTGGAGATCGCGGCGGGTTCCGACGAGCTCCCCGAGCGCGCCGCATCCGTTCCCCTCGGCGCCGGCCGGATGACGGTGGGGTATCTCCCGGAGGATCCTCCGGGAGAGGATGCGGTCGAGCGCCTGCGCGCGCACGCCGCGGAGGTGCTCGCTCCCGTGGCCGCCGGGTTCCAGGCGCTGCAGCGCCCAGACCACGTGGCCGGCTCGTCGAAGGCCATCCGCTCGCTCGCACGACTCGCGGGGTACCCGGTGCCGGGATGGTCCGGGAGCGAACGACTCCTGCTGCCGCGTCAGGCACTGGGTTCCTGGATCCCGCGCCTGGCGCGCCTGCCCGCCAGCGCACGTCAGGAGCTGCCCGGGATCACCCCCGACCGCACGTTCCAGATCGTGGCGGGCGCGGTCGTGCTGCACACGGCGATGCGCACGCTCGACATCGACGAGCTCGAGGTGAGCCCATGGGCGCTGCGGGAGGGCGTGCTGCTGCGGTACATCGAGGCGATGGCCTGGGGCTGACGGCCCGTAGCCCCCAGCGGCGGGGCGACCATAGACTGACCGCCGTGATCCGCGGGGGGGGTCATCTGCACCCGTCCCGCGGATCACGGTACCGACGTCCCCCCATTGGCGGCCGCCGTCAACTCGAGAGCAGGACCTTCCGTCGGTAGGAACGAAAATATGCCAACTCAGGACGAACAACAAGACTCTGGACGCAGAGTCCATAACGATTCGTCGCAGACGGGCCGCGCGCGGCGCATCCCGCGCGACGAGCTGCGCCGGCGCGTCCTGGATGCGGCGGCCGATCTGCTCGCTGACGGCGCCGTCAGCGTGGGACTGCACCAGCTCAACATGGAGGAGCTCATCCGACGCGTCGGTGTGCCGCGAAGCTCGGCGTTCGCGGCGTTCGGCGGCAAGGACCAACTGCTCTCCGCGCTCATGCTGCGCCTGCTGGAGCCGCGCGGACCGCATCCGATCGGTTACTCCGCCGCCACGATTCAGATCGCGACGGCGGTCTTCGAGCAGTACGCGGACCACCTGGTCGACGCGGACGGCGCGCCCGACCCCGTCGGCGCCGAGAGGGTCCTGCAGGAGTCCGTGCGCCGAGCCATCGGACAGAACGTGCTCGACACGATGGCCTCCACCGAGTGGAAGAACTACATGGCGCTCTCCGTCTCGGTGGGCTCGCTCCCCGTCGAACAGCAGACGGAGGTGCGCCGTGCGCTCGCGGCGAGTGAGACCCGGTTCCTGGCGGAGATCGCGGACATCTACCAGCGGGTCCTCGCCCGTGTCGAGCGGGAGCCGGTCCCCGGAGTCACGTGGCTCCAGATCGCCGCGGCGGGGGCATCGCTCATCGAGGGCATGGCCAGCAAGCGCCTCGTCGGCATCGAGGGCATCGACGACGTGGTGCTGCGCGAAGGCATCGACGGCGAGGAGGTTCCGTGGGAGCTGCCGGCGCTGGCGTTCTGGTCGCTGCTGATGGGCCTGACCCGCACGGTGGGAGAACCCCGTCATACGGCCTGAGCGCGTCCGGGCGAGCCGATAAGATACGGGGGCGCCCATCCCCCACCCTCAGCGCGCAACATCCATCCTGTCTGCGAAGGAAGATCTGTGGCGAGACTGCGCATCGCACTCGTCGAGGACCAGCCGCTCTATCGCGACATGCTCGTCGGCCTCCTGCGCGCCGTCCCCGATTTCGACCTCGTCGTCGCCGCCGGTTCTGCCGCCGAGACCGCGGGCTTCCCCCGCGATCTCGATGTCGCACTGCTGGACATCACCCTCCCCGACGGCGACGGGATCGAGGTGGGCCGTCGGCTCCAGGAGCGTCAGAGTTCCCTGTCGATCGTGCTGCTGTCGGCCGTCGACCGCCTCAACACTCTCCTCGATGTACCGGAGGAGCAGCGTCGCCGATGGAGCTACCTCTCCAAGACCTCCGCGCTGTCGGCGCCTTCGCTGGTCTCCGCCCTCCGCGCCAGCGCGGGGGGACGCAGCGTGCTCGATCGCGAGCTCGTCGAGCGTCGCCGCGCCCGCCCGCGGGGCCGCCTGGCCGCCCTCAGCACACGTCAGTTCGAGGTGCTGACTCTCCTGGCAGAGGGACTGACGAACACCGCCATCGCCCGCCGGCTCAATCTCGCCGACCGCTCTGTCGACAACCACGTCAACGCCGTCTACAGTGCACTGGGACTCGGCGGGGACGCCGAGCGCAACCCGCGCGTGAGCGCTGTACGCATCTTCCTCGAGGAGAGCGCGTGAGCGCAGATCCCCCGAGCGAGTTCGCTCTTGTGGATCGGGCCGCGGACCAGCGGCAGTTCTCCTTCGTCGCGCTGGCTCTGGGCGGCACTCTCTCGCTGGCCATCAGCGCTCAGGCCGTGCTCCTGCTCGGAATCAACTCCGTGTCTCTGCGCGGCACCGACGCATCGCCGTTCGTCGATCTCGTCATCCGGGTCGCGATCAACCTCTGTGGCGTCGCGATCGCGACGCTGCTCGCGACCCGTGCCGGCCTCATCTTCCGTACCGGGATCATCCGCATCGCGGTGCTGCTCGGGTGCGCGGGCGCGGCGGCCGCGTGCCGCGCCGCCGCACAGATCCTCGTCGGGATCTATCCCTCCGCCATGCTCGCGCTCGCGGATGCGGGCATCGCGACGCTGCTCCTGTCGGGAACGTTCGTGTTCGCCCTGCAGAGCGTCGGTTCGCGCCGCCGAGCGCGCGAGGCGGAGCGTGCCCGGCTCGCGCAGGCCGCCCAGGCGACGGCGGCGCTGGCCGCACTTCAGGACGAGGAACTCCACGTCCGACGGGAGATCGCGGACACTCTCCACGGCACGCTCCAGGGTCGCGTCGTCATGCTGCAGGCCGACCTGCGCGATGTGGCCTCCGGGCTCGACGGCCTCCCCCGTGACCGGATCGACCGGATCCGCGAGGAGCTGGACGCCTTGCGCGAGAACGAGCTGCGGACCGTGAGCGCCACGCTCTACCCCGAAGGCATCGATCGCGGAGTGGTCGCCGCCCTCAGGGCACTCGTCTCCCGCGTCCCCGCCGCGATCGACGTGTCCTTCGTGGTCGTCCCCACCGGAGCCGAGCCCGAACTCGACCTCGGCCGCCGTCTCGCGCTCGCGCGGGTCGCCGAGGAGGGGGTCTCGAACGCGCTGCGTCACGGGCTCGCCGCCCGGATAGACATCGTGCTGCACGTCGGCCTCGACGAGCTGACGCTCAGCGTGCGCGATGACGGCGTCGGAGTGGACCCGACCGCGACGCTGAGCGGGCTGCGCCGTCTGACCGACCGGCTGGAGGGCCTGGGAGGAGGCCTCGCGCTGACGGCGACGGACCCCGGAGCCGAACTCGTCGCCCGAGTGCCGCGCGGCTGAGACGCCTCAGAGCGCGAGACGCTCGCGCACGACGGCTGCCAGTCGCTCGGCGATCTGCTGGGCCTGCTCGGCGTCCTCCGCCTCGACCATGACGCGCACGAGCTGTTCCGTCCCCGACGCGCGCAGGAGCACGCGTCCGCTCGATCCGAGCTCGGCTTCGGCGGCAGCGACGGCCTCGGCGACGCCCGGATCGGCGACGCGGGTACGGTCGACATCCTTGACGTTGATGAGCACCTGCGGGAAGACGGTCATCACCGAGGCGAGCTCCGCCAGAGAACGCCCCTGGCGCGCCATCTCGGACATCAGGTGCAGCCCTGTCAGCAGTCCGTCGCCGGTGGTCGCGAAATCGCTCATGATCACGTGACCCGACTGCTCGCCGCCCAGCGCGTACCCACCGGAGTTCATCTCCTCCAGCACGTAGCGGTCTCCGACGGCCGTCTGCAGCACGCGGATGCCGTTGGCGGCCATCGCGCGGTGGAGTCCGAGGTTGCTCATCACGGTGGCGACGAGGGTGTCGTCACGCAGGACGCCGCGATCACGCATCGAGACGGCCAGGATCGCCATGATCTGGTCGCCGTCGATCACGCGACCCGCCGCATCCACGGCGAGGCAACGGTCGGCGTCGCCGTCGTGCGCGATGCCGAGGTCGGCACCGACCCGCAGCACCTCTGCGGCCAGATGATCGAGGTGCGTCGAGCCGACGCCGTCGTTGATGTTGAGCCCGTCGGGATCGGCACCGATCACGGTGACGCGCGCGCCCGCATCCCGGAACGTCTCGGGAGAGACGCCGGCGGCCGCGCCGTGGGCGCAGTCGAGCACCACGTGCAGGCCGTCCAGGCGGTGCGGCAGCGACTGCAGCAGATGGACGACGTAGCGGTCCTCCGCGTCGGCGAAGCGACGGATGCGGCCGACCTCGGCACCCGTGGGCTGGAGCTTCGGGCCCGCGAGCGCGAACTCGATGCGCTGCTCGACGGCATCGGGCAGCTTCACGCCGCCGCGCGCGAAGATCTTGATCCCGTTGTCGGGAGCGGGGTTGTGCGACGCCGAGACCATCACTCCGAAATCGGCGTCGATGTCGCCGATGAGGAAGGCGGCCGCAGGCGTGGGCAGCACACCGGCGTCCAGGACGTCGACTCCCGAGGATGCGAGGCCGGCGGCCACGGCCGCGGCGAGGAACTCTCCCGAGATCCGTGGATCCCGCGCGACGACCGCGGTGGGCCGCTTGCCCGCCGCACGCCGGGCCTCCGCAGAACGGCCCTGGCCCAGGACGACAGCGGTCGCCTGGGCCAGGGAAAGCGCCAGATCGGCAGTGAGGGGGCCGTTCGCCAGCCCCCGCACGCCGTCCGTACCGAACAACGCCATTCGGCGTGTCAGCGCTTCGAGTACTGAGGAGCCTTGCGGGCCTTCTTGAGACCAGCCTTCTTGCGCTCCTTCACACGAGCGTCGCGCGAGAGGAAGCCGGCCTTCTTGAGCGTCGGGCGGTTGTTCTCCTCGTCGATGCCGTTGAGCGAGCGGGCGATGCCCAGACGCAGCGCACCGGCCTGACCCGAAGGGCCACCACCGTGGATGCGGGCGATCACGTCGTACGCGTCGGTGAGGTTGAGGATCGTGAAGGGGTCGGTCACGAGCTGCTGGTGCAGCTTGTTCGGGAAGTAGTCCTCGAACGTGCGGCCGTTGATCGTGATCTTGCCGGTGCCGGGGACGATGCGCACGCGGGCGATGGCCTGCTTGCGACGACCGACGGCGGCGCCGGGGACGGAGAGCACGGGACGCTCGACGGCCGCAGCCTCGAGGTCGGCCGGGGTCTCGGTCGAGTAGTTGGTGGTTTCTTCGATGTTCGCCACGAGAGTGTCCTTAGTCTGAGCGGCGCTTACTGGGCGACCTGGTCGAAGGCGTAAGCCGTGGGCTGCTGCGCGGCGTGCGGGTGCTCCGCACCGCGGTAGACCTTCAGCTTCGAGAGCTGCTGGCGACCCAGGCTGTTCTTGGGGAGCATGCCGCGAACGGCCTTCTCCACGGCGCGGACGGGGTTCTTCTCGAGCAGCTCCGAGTAGGTGACGGACTTGAGGCCGCCCGGGTAACCGGAGTGGCGGTACGCCTTCTTCTGCTCGAGCTTCTGCCCGGTGAGGGCCACCTTGTCGGCGTTGATGACGATGACGAAGTCACCGGTGTCGACGTGGTTGGCGAAGGTGGGCTTGTGCTTGCCGCGGAGAAGGGTGGCCGCGTGCGAGGCGAGGCGCCCGAGGACGACGTCGGTCGCGTCGATGACCAGCCACTCGCGCTGGATCTCGCCAGCCTTGGGGGTGAAAGTGCGCGTCACGTTAGTGCTGCTTTCTTGATCGAACGGAGAGGTTCGTGAATCCCGCTCCGGGGTGCTTCCCGCAGGAAGACGCCAGTGGAGGGCTCACGTTCGTGGTGCCGACCAGCAGGGATGCGGCACCAAACGAGAAGCTTAGCACGTCGGAGTCCCCCGCCCGGCATCCACCTCTCTGCGAGATCACCATCTCGATGCACAGAAGTTGTGCAAAGGATCTGTGCATGGCTAGGGTCGGAGCATGGACGAGCCTCGCCGCGACAGCACCATCCGCCTCGACAGCCGCGCCGTGCGCGCGCTCGCCCATCCGTTGCGCTCGCGCATCCTGAGTCGCCTGCGCACTCGCGGCCCCGCCACTGCGACCGAGCTCGCAGCCGCCCTCGGCACCAATACGGGCGCGACGAGCTACCACCTGCGTGCTCTCGGTGAGGTGGGGCTGGTGACCGACACCGGAGAGGGCGAGGGACGCCGCCGCGAGTGGCGCGCGGCGAGCGAGCGTCACTCATGGGTCGATTCCGACTTCGCCGGCGATGAGGACGCCCGGACCGCACTGGCATGGCTGAGCCGCGACTACGTGCGTCAGTTCGCGGTGGGCGCCGAGCGATGGCTGGATGCGGCCGAGCACTGGCCCACGGAATGGGTCGACGTGCTGGGCCTGTCCGACGGCTTCCTGACCGTGACGCCCGAGCAGACCGCCGCCTTCTCCGCCGAGCTGGCGCAGCTCATGGCGCGCTACCGCGATGCGGGCACGGCCGATCCGCGGGCGCGCCGCATCCACGTCAGCTCGTTCGCGAGACCCCTCGACCTGGACGACGCGTGATCGACGCCGCGGGCGCCCAGCGCCGTTTGCTGTGGCTGACGGCGCTGCGCTGGCTGCCGGTCGGGGTCACCTTCGGACTCACCGCGCTCCTTCCGCTGGAGCGCGGTCTCAGTCTCGTCGAGGTCGGCGCGATCCTGTCGCTGCAAGGGATCGTCGCGCTCGTGCTGGAGCTGCCGACCGGCGGGCTCGCCGACACCCTGGGTCGCCGGCCGGTGCTGTTGATCGCGGCTGTGATCGGCCTCGCGTCCACCGTGCTGTTCGTGCTCGCGCAGGACGTCGCGGCCTTCGCGATAGCGATGCTCCTGCAGGGCGTGTTCCGCACGCTCGACTCCGGCCCGCTGGAGGCCTGGTACGTCGACACGACGCACGCCGCCGATCCCGACGCCGCCGTGGAGCAGGGGCTCGCCCGCGCCGCCACGGTGCTCGGCGTCTCGATCGCGGCGGGAGCGCTCGGCGGCGGACTGCTCGTGGCATGGGGACCGCTTCCCGGCGCGTCCGCGCTCGTGCTGCCGTTCCTCGTGAGCCTCGCGCTGTCCGCCGCGAGCGTCGTCGTCACAGCGATCCTCGTGGTCGAGCCGGCACGCCCGCGCCGACGGAAGCACGGTGCGGCCACAGACTCTTCGGGACTGCTCGCGGCACTGCGGCTGGTCCGCCGTTCCCCGGTCCTGCGTGCGCTGCTGGCGGTGGAGGTCTTCTGGGCCGTCGCGATGGTCGCGTTCGAGACGCTCACACCTGTGCGGCTGGCGGAACTCGCCGGCGGCGAGAACGCGGCGGGTGCACTGTTCGGCCCCGCATCCGCCGCCGCCTGGGGGCTCTTCGCTCTCGGCTCGCTTCTGGCGGGGCGCGCGGCACGGCGATGGGGCGTGGCCGTCACCGCGGCGCTGGCCCGCATCCTGAACGGCGCGTTCGTGGTCGTCATGGGCGTCGTCGCCGGGCCCGTGGGCCTGCTCGCCGCGTACGGCGCCGCGTACCTCTCGCACGGAGCCGCCAGCCCCATGCACAACACGCTGCTCCACCGCCAGGCGGACAGCGGCACGCGCGCCAGCGTGCTCTCCGCCAACGCGATGGTCTCCGGCGGCGTCTACAGCGCGGGCCTGCTCGCCCTGACCGTGCTGGCGGAGCACACCGGTACGGGCATCGCCTTCGCCGCCGCGGGAGCCTTCAGCGTGTTCGGCGCGCTCTGCTACCTCCCGGCGTGGCGGGCCGAGCACGCCGCTGCCCGGACGTGACACCCGTGGACTGCCCGCCCACAGATCGCCCGCCGACGCGGCCGGGTGCGCGGGCATTCCGTAACGTACGGCTGTGATGCCCGACGCCGTCGCCCCCGTCCGCGCGTTGCGCAGCGTCCCCTTCCTCGCCGCCGTCAACCTCGCCGCTCTCGGAGCGTTGACCGCGCCCGCGGTCGTCGGGCTCCCGGTGCGGGTGGCGGACCTCGTCCCCGCCGCCGATCGCGCAGGCACGCTCGCGGTGATCATCGCCGCCGGCGCACTCGCCGCGATCGTGGCGAACCCGCTCGTCGGATTCCTCTCGGACCGCACGCGTGCCGGGTGGGGCAGGCGCCGCCCGTGGATGCTGGCCGGCGCGGTCGCCGGGCCGCTGGCGGCCTGGTGGCTCCTGAGCGCGACCGACCTGTTCACCCTGGTGCTCGCGTGGGTCGGGATGCAGGTCTGCTACAACGCGGTGCTGTCCACCGCCGCCGCCCAGCTCGCCGACACCGTCGAGGAGAGATGGCGCGCGGGGGCGTCGGGGATCTTCGCGGCGGCCGCCTTCCTCGGCACCCTCCCCCCGCTCGTGATCGCGGCGGCCCTCCCCACCCAGTTGGTGCTCGCCTCGGCGATCATGCCCGCCGCTGCGGTGATCGCGGTCGTCCTGTGCGTCCTGTTCGTGCCGGATGCCACCGTCGCGGACATCGACCTGCCCTCCCGGTCCCCGGGTGGTCGTCGCTTCGCCCCGGCCCCCGGCTTCACCCTCGTGTGGGTCCAACGACTTCTGCTGCAGTCGGCGTTCTCGCTGACCACCGCCTTCACCCTGTACTTCGTGATGGACCGCATGCTGCGCGACCAGGCCTCCGCCACGAGCGTCACGTCCCTGTCCACGGTGCTCGGCGGCGGTGCCATCGTCATCGCCGCCGTCACGATGGGTCTGCTCGCCGGTCGCCGCGGCGACTACCGGCCGTTCCTGGCGGCCGCCATCGTCGGTCTCATCGCGGCCGCCCTCCTGCGCGCGTTCGCCATGGAGCACGTGCAGCTGTGGACGAGTGCGCTCGTGGGCGGGCTCGCCATGGGCGCCTTCTTCGCCGTCGACTTCGCCCTCGCGCTGCGCACGATCCCCGCCGAACGCACGGGCGCCTACCTCGGGGTCCTCAACGCGACCGAGACCATTCCGCAGGTCGTCGGGCCCCTGGCGGCCGCGGCGCTGCTCGCCACGGGGAGCGACCCGCTCGGTGGGCGCGGCGGCGACTACGTCGCGCTGTACGTGACCGCGGCGGCGGTGGCGCTGCTCGCACTGGTGCTGCTGCGCTTCGTCGCTCCCTACGCCCGCCGACCCGTCAGCGCTCCGGCCCCCGAAGATCCAGCGCTGCGAGGGCGCGAAGAGCGTCGGCACGCGAGCTGACGCCGAGCTTGCGGTAGAGACTGCGCAGCTGCGACTTCACGGTGTTCGGCGAGACGACCAGGGCAGCCGCGATCTCGGCGACCGTCTCGCTGCGCGTCAGCTCGTCGGCCACCGCGATCTCGCGAGGGGTCAGCTGCACGCGACGGCGGGTGGCCGGGACCATGCCGATCCGCCCGGCGCGCGCGATCAGCTCCTGCTCGTGGGGATCCACCGCGATCTCGGCCATGGCCTCGAGCGCATGGGTCGGCACCATCGCCAGCGGAACCAGCAGACCGCGCTGTCCGAGCTCAGCCGCGAGACGGCCCAGCATCCGCCGCGCCCCGTCCCGGTCGGCACCGCCCAGAGCGAGCGCGCCCACGGTGAGCGCGAGGTGCTCGGCGTCGATGCGAGCGGAGGCGGCCATGCCCGCCGATGCCTGCAGCAGACGCACGGCGCCTTCCACGTCGCCGGCGGCCAGCGCGATGCGTCCGAGGCTCACCCCGCGCCGCGCGGGGTCCTTGTCCTTGGCCACGACGCGCTCCGCCCCGGCGGCGTCGCCCGCCGCGAGCAGCACGAGAGCGCGCGTGTGCCGCAGTCTGCTCAGCGTCAACTCGGACGTCGCGTGACGCGCCTGCTGGGTGCGCAGGGCGTTCGCGAGCACAGCGTGCGCCGCACCCGCCTGCCCGCGCGCCAGGGCGATCAGGACGTCGAGGTGGGTCAGCAGCGGCCAGTGCTCGATCGTCGCGCGGTGGGGATCGAGGATGCGGATGGCGGTGTCCGCCGCATCCGGGTCGCCGTCTTCGAGGGCGGCGAAGCCGCGCGCCAGCTGAAGGAAGCTGCCCGGATACCCCTCGATCCAGCGTTCGGGCCAGACGCGTGAGAGCGCTTCATCGATCACCTCCCGCGACTCGTCGACCTCGCCCGTCACAGCGAGCGTCCCCGCGGTCAGCGCGAGCCCCTGGAGCCCCGCGAACAGTCCCTTCGCGTCGCTGACGGCCGTCGAGCGGCGGAAGCAGTCGAGCGCCTGGGCGGTGAGGCCGCCGTAGAACAGCGAGGTGCCGATCTGGTTGTACACGGTGGGCTCGTTGCGCCCCAGCCGATCCCGCTCAGCCGCGTCCATCTCCTGCAGCGCACGGTACCCGTCGCGGGCGGCGACGAGCGCTCCGGAGCGACCCGAGACACGGTAGGAGGTGGTCTCGATCGCGCGCAGCAGCACGCGATCGGCGGGCGGCGCGGTGGCCCGCTGCATCCTGGCGCCGTAGATGGCCAGACCGAAGTACTCGAGCGCCCGCAGACGCTGGGTGCCGCTCGCATTGGCGACGATCGCCAGCACCATCGCCACGAGCGGTCGCGTGCGCAGCGACAACAACGGCACGTGGGCGAACAGCTCGGTCAGACGGCCCCGGTAGGAGAGCAGTTCGTTCCAATGGCGACGCAGGACCTCGTCGACGAGCGATGCATCGTCGATCTCGGCCGCGCGCCGCAATGCCGAGAACGCCAGACCCCGCTCGAGCTCCCAGCGCGCGACCCGTCGGCTGATCTCGCGCACCTCGGGTCGCGAACGCTCGCGACGCAGGCTCTCCTCCGCGGCCAGACGCAGGAACGGCGAGAAGACGAACACGGCGGACGCGTCACGCGGGCCGGGCGTCTCCCAGGAACCGAGCCCCTCCGCCTCCGCCGTCTCGAGGAATCGCAGCGCGTCGGATCGGCCGGTGATCGCCTCGGCCAGACGGACGTCGAGCGCGTCGGCGACGGCCACCGTCTCGAGGAACCCCACGAACGCGTCGTCCCAGTGCCCGCCGCGCAACCGCAGCAGCGACCGGGCAGCCCGTTCGACGTTCGCCTCGGAGGCGCCCACATCGCCGAGAGCGAGCATGCGGGCGAGGGCCGGGACGCCTGCGGCGGCGACGATCCTGTCAGCGGTCGCGGCGTCGCCGGCGAGCGCGAGCGCCTCGGATGCGGTGAGGGCCAGTTCCGCTCTGCCCACGATGACCGCGTCGGCCACGACCGCGAGACTCGGCTCGGTCACGAGGGACGCGCGGCGGACGGCGACGCGCAGGACGGCTCGGGGACGTCCGCGAGGAGGTCGACGAGCCCTCGCACGGTCGCCTCTGAGAGCCGGTCACCGTCGTCGAGGGCGACCGCGAGCGGGCCGGTCCGGCGCCGGAGCCCGCGGGCGAGCAGACCCCAGGGGTCGTCGTCGACGGCGAGCGTCTCCGCGGCCGTGCGGAGCGGATTGCCGTCGTCGAGGAGTCCCGCATCCGCGAGCTGCGCGGCGAGCTGCTGGACGAAGGGGCGCGGTTCACCGCCGCCGTCGCGCACCCGCATCCAGACGCCGCGGTACGCGGTGCTGCGCGTCCACTGCGCCATCGCGACCGTCTTGCCATACCCCATCGGGGCGTGCAGGACGACCAGCGGCGCCGCATCATCGAGCGCGGCCACCAGACGGGGCCGCGCGAGGACGCCGACGCCGGCACGCGGCACAGCGGACAGGCTCATCGGGTGGTCTCCGGCGACGTGCCCGGGTGACCCGAACCCCGCCGCCGACTCCACCCTACGGCGCCGCACGGACGTCGGACCGATACGGCGGACGGCGGCACGCCGATGCCCCCGTCCGCATCAGCGGACAGGGGCGGGCGTGTGCTCACCGGGTACGGCATGCATCGGCTCCGCGTGGCCACCCCGCACGGGACGGGATGGCCACGCGGCGATCAGGCGCGGGCCCGACGCCGCCCTCGCCCGACCAGCACGACCATGAGGCCGATCGTCATGAGCAGCAGTGCCGCGAGCACTGCGCCCGTGATCGACAGGGTCATTCCGGTCACCGCGAGCGATTCCGGCGCGTACGCGTGGAAGGGATCGCTGTCGGTCAGGCGCACGGGCGCTCCCGAAGCATCGGTCACGGGGACCGGCGTGCCCGATCCGTCGACCTGCGGCTGCCCGGTCGGCACGCCGTTGCCGTCGGTGGCCGGCACGACGGGAGTACCGCCGACGCTGACCGTGTCCGCGTGGGTGACGCCCTCGCCGAGGCGCAGCGTTCCCTCGGCGAAGAAGGACGCACCGGGCGGGATCAACCCGTGCCAGGTTCCGCTCGCGACGAAGTCGTACGCCGCCGGCCCGCCGAACGCCGACAGGTCGGCGGTCCAGCGCTCCACGTCGGGACCGGTCGCGGTGGCGTCGGTCAGGTCGATCGCGGTCAGCCACGTCGAACCGGTGTTCGTGACCACCCAGCGAACCTTGTGCTCGCTGCCCGCCTTGTACTTCACGGCGTGAGCGCGGTCGTTCGCATCCTGAGCGTCGTCGACGAGGGGCTTCGTGGGCACGACCCAGCCGCCCGAGGCGTCCTTCACCGCGGGATCGACCTTGTCGCCGTCGTACTTGATGACCTGGATGCCGGACGTGAACGCGTTGTAGTCGTCACGATCCGTGACCGGGATGCCGCTGGCGACGCCCTCGCCCTCGACCACCGCACGGTCGACGTGGGGCTCTCCCCCGTCGAGCGTGAGGGTCGCGGAGCCCGTGATGACCTCACCCGGGCGCCAGACCGCATCGCCCGAGAACGTCTGCTCCCACCGAGCGCTCCAGCCGGAGTCCTGCTGCGTGGCCGCCAGCGTCGAGCCGTCGGGCAGCGTCCACACCAGAGACTGGATCCGGGCGCCCGAGAGGTGCTCGTCGCTCAGCACCACACGGTGCAGATCCTCATCGCCCGTGTTGGTGACGGTCAGCACGACCGTGCGGGTCTCGCCGTTCTCGTAGTTCTGGCCATCGGCCATCGTGTCCGCGTCGTTCGCGATCGTCGTGCCCTCACCGTCGCCCTTCTCGATGTCGACGTAGGGGCCGACGCCCGTGCGGGCGTGGAAGGGGTCGTCGTCGGTCAGCACGAACGGCACGCGCCGGGTCGGGTCGGACGGGTCGGGCACGGTGGCGCGGACGGCGTCCCCGTCCACGATCAACGGCTGGCCGTTCGGGGTCACCCCGTCGGTCCCGACCGCGGGCACCACGACGGTACCGGCGACGTCGACCGTGTCGGCGTGCGACTGCTCCGCGGGCAGGGTGAGAGTTCCCTGCGCGAAGAACGAGGCCCCGGGCGGCAGCAGGCCGCGCCACGGACCGCTCTCGGCGAACGAGTAGTCCGTCGGTCCGCCGAAGGCCGACAGGTCGGCCGTCCAGTCGGCACCGATGGCGGGACCCGCATCCGTCGTGTCGGTCAGCGTGATGTCGGTCATCCACGTCGTTCCGGCGTTCGTGACCACCCAGCGCACCGGCTCGGCCACACCGATCGGGTACTCGACGGCGTGATCGGCGTCATTCGCATCCTGCGCGGCATCCGCGAGGGGTTTGGCGGGCGTGACCCACGCTCCCGCGTCGTCGGTGATGGCCGGGTCGGGCTTGTTGCCGTCGTACTTGATCACCTGGATCGCACCCGTGAACGCGTTGTAGTCGTTCGAGTCCGACACCGGGATGCCGGAGAGCTGACCGACGGCGTCGACGCTCGCACGGTCCACATGGGCCTCGGAGGCGGTGCCCAGGGTCAGCGATGCCGTGCCGGTGATCACGTCGCCGGGCTGCCAGGGGCCTGCCCACGACGCCGACCAGGCACCGGTGGCGGGGTCCTGCGTCGCCGGCAGCGGTGTGCCGTCGGGCAGGGTCCAGCTCATCGAGACCACGGCGCCGCCGGCGATCGTGACGTCGCCGAGCTCGACCGAGACGAGGGGCTCGTCGCCGGTGTTGGTGGAGCGGAACACGATCGTGCGCGTCTCGCCCGGCGTGTACGCCTCGCCGTCGGCCATCGTGTCGGCCTCGTGGGCGATGGTCGTCCCCGATCCGTCACCCTTCTGGATGTCGACGATGGGGCCGACCCCGGTCTTGGCGTGGAACGGGTCCTCGTCGGTCACGGTGAAGGGGGTGCCGTCGTCGCGCTTCGCCGTGACCGGCGTGCCGCCGGAGGTGGCGGGCTGATCGGTCGGCTTGCCGTCCGCATCCGCTTCGGGGACGACGACCGTGCCCACCACGGTCACCTGGTCGGCGTGAGTGGTCGAAGCCGGCAGCGTCAGCGTGCCCTCGGCGAAGAACGAGGCGCCGGGGGCGAGAAGCCCCTGCCAGTTGCCGTCCCTCGTGAACGAGTAGTCCGCGGGGCCGCCGACGCCGGACAGGTCCGCTGTCCAGTCGTCGCCAACGGCGGGACCGTCCTGGGTGAGGTCGACCAGGGAGAGATCGGTCAGCCAGGTGTCACCCGTGTTGGTGACGACCCACCGCACCTTCTGCGGCGTGAGCACCGGGTAGGTCACCGCAGTGGCCTCGGTGTTCGCGTCCTGCGCCGGCGAGAGGAGCGGCTTGGCCGGCACGATCCAGTCGCCGGCCGTGTCCGTCACCGCCGGGTCGGGCAGGTTGCCGTCGTACTTGATCACCTGGATCGCCCCCGTGAAGGCGTTGTAGCCGTTCTCGTCGTCGACCGGCTGGCCGGAGAGCGCGCCCTCGGCGGTGACCGTGGCGACGTCCTGGTGCGCGCCGTCACCGACGCCAGGGGTCAGCACGGCGGTACCGACGATCACGTCGCCGACGGCCCACTCGGTCGCGCCCGGGGCGAAGGTGTTGGCCCACTCGGCCGTCCACACTCCCGTGGCGGCGTCGTAGTCCGCCGATGTCGTCGAGCCGTCGGGGAAGGCGAAGCTCAGCTGGGTCACGGCGCCTCCGGCGACCGTGGCGTCGGTGAGCGCCACCTTGCGCAGCGGCTCGGGGCCGGTGTTGACGACGCGGAACACGACGCTGCGCGACTCGTCGGGGCCATACACCTGACCGTCCGTGACGCTGTCGGCCTCGTGGACGATGGCGCCCGTAGCCCCGTTGCCATCGCCCTTGTGGATCTCGACCGAGGGCGTGACGGTGGTGGGGTTGGTGACGACGACGGCGATGGTCGTGGCGTCGCCGATCGTGAGGGTGGCCCCGTTCGCAGCGGGGGTGCCGCCGATCGTGAGCGTGGGCGTGCCCCAGGCGGCGCCCGCAGGCAGTCCCGTCGTCGGCGCGACCTCGGTCACGGTCACGACGGTCCCGGTCGGCAGGGCCGGCGAGGTCGCCGTCTCGCCGTTGCGCACCGTGAGGGTGCCGTCACCGCCCGACCACGTGTAGTCGATGTCGAACGTGGTGTCGGGGTCGAGGAGCGTCGTGCCCGGTCCCGTCACGTCCTTCGTCACCGAGAACTGGCCGTTCAGCGGGGTGGTCGGGTTCTGCATGGTCACCTGCACGGTCGTGCCGTCGCCGATGGTGACCGTCGCCGTGCCGTCGCCGTTGTCCACGACGCCCGTTCCGGAGAAGGCGACCGCACCCCAGGCCACGTCGGGCAGGGTCGGCGGTGTCTTCTCCCGCACCAGGACCGTCGACCCGGTGGGCAGCGCCGCGGGTCCGGTGACGGTCTCGCCGTCGGCGACCTCGGCGAGGTCGGTCCACGTCGTGCCGCCGTCGGTGGAGTACTCGGCGACGAAGGCCGTCGCCGCGGGCACCCGGGACGCGCCGGGCCCGGTGACGTCCTTGGTGATCGAGAAGCTCCCGGTCAGCAGCGTCGAGGGGTTGGTGAGCGTGAGCGCGGTGTCGGTGCCGTCGCCGACGGTCACCGTGGCCGTGCCGTCGCCGTTGTCACCGGCGCTCCACGTGGGAGTCGCGAAGGCGACGCTCGGATCGGCGCCTGTGATGGTGGGCTCGCTGAGGGTCACCACCGTGCCGTAGGGCAGCGGAAGGCTCGTCGCCTTCCACGCTGCACTCTTCAGCTCCAGCGTCCCACTGCCGGCGGCCGAGGAGTACGCGACCGTGAAGACGGCGTCCTCGAGCTGGTCCGAGGCCAGCGTGAAGTCGCCGGTGACCTGCTTGGTCACCGTGATCGTTCCCGGCGCGAACAGGGTGTTCGTCACGACGAGGGCGAGCGTCGTGCCCGTCCCGGTCAGCGCGTGGTAGCCGTCGGCATCCGCTGCACCTGCGCCGGACACGGCGTAGGACTTCACCTTGGGGTCGCTCTCGGAGAGCTTGATGCGGGTTCCGACGGGCACGGTGAACGTGCCGGAGACCTCACCTGCTTCGAGCGTCACGCTGTTCTGGGTCAGCGGCGGCGAGAGGGATCCGCCGCGGAAGTCGCGTGCGGCGAGATCGATCGTGAACTGCTGACCGTCGGTGGCGGCGCCGCCCGAGGCGTCGATGTCCTTCTCGACCGTGAACGGAACGTTCGCGATGAAACCGGCGTCGATCGTGTGGTCGTTGAATCCGGCTCCGGCGATCGTGACCGAGGCTTGGCCGGATGCGTCGGCGTCGGAGTCGATCGCCCGGTCACCGCCCTGGACGGTCTTCGTGAACGACGCGTCCTGCCAGCGCACGGCACCGAAGCTCGTCGCGTTCGGCCCGCGCAGGTCCATGGTGCCCGAGGCGGGCTTCACGAACGTCACCGTGTAGGAGCCGGAGGTCGCGAAGCCGTCGGCGTCGGAGCGGAAGTAGTACTCGCCGTTCTCGGCGGTCACCTTGGTGGCGACCACGGTTCCGGTGCTGTCGCGCAGTTCGACCGTCACACCCGCGATCGAAGGCTCGTCGGCATCCTGGATGCCGTCCTGGTCGGCGTCGAACCACACGCGGTTGCCGATCTCGACCGGCGCCTCCCGTGCGACCAGCGCGACGGCACCGAGGCCGCCGCCCTTCTGGAACGTCCCGTCGGCCGAGGGCGAGCCGCCGCCGTCGGCGGTCTGCTCGTAACCGGAGAGCGAGCGGCCGTTGTTCTGGTTGAACCACTGCAGACCGCCCAAACGGATGCCGCTGAGCGGGTCGTAGGTCGTCGCGACGACCTCACCCGTGCCCCGCATGCCGATGACCGAACCGAGGGTGTTCTCCCGGTGATAGGTTCCGCTGCCGAGGTTCTGGCGGTCGTCGTAGAACTCGCGCCCGCCGGGCCCTTCGGGCGTCGCACCCACGGCGGCGGTGCGGGTGCCCACGACACCGTTGTTCTCCATGACGAAGCCCGCGCCGTTGGGCGCGGCGATCAGCAGGTCGCCGCCGGATGCGGTCTCGTAGGAGCCGGTGCTGACGGTGCCCCAGTTGCGGTTACCGCCCTGGACCGCCGTACGGTCGAGCAGCCCGAGGTTGAGGTAGCCCTCGTCGTCGAAGTACAGGCTCGACAGGATGGGCTGGGGGTAGATGTGCCAGCCGCCGTTGGTCTCGCTGACCGAGCCGCCCGACCACGTCCAGGTGTCGGTCCAGCTGTTCCAGCGCTTGGCCTGGGTGCTGAGCGCGCCGAGCGCGACGTCGCCCTTGGCGTAACCGAGCGAAGAGGAGAGCACCTCGGTCCACGTTCCCGGCGCGCCTGCGGGCGTGGAGAGCACGTGCAGCGACATGCCTGCCGCGGCGGCGGAGAGCCCGGGCCGCGGACCGGACGCGGTCTCGCCGGAGTCGACGTAGCCGACGTAGATCGTGCCGTTGTGCACCGTGACGGCCCAGGGACGCTGGCCGTCGCCGAGCCCCAGATCCCAGGACGTGTAACCGGTCGGCGTGACGGAGGGGTCGGAGACGTCGATCGAGTACAGCTTCTTGTCGTGGAGGTTGATGAAGAACAGGGTCGAGCCGTCGGCGGAGAGGGCGACGCCGCCCACGCCGATCTTGCCGGCCTTCTCGAAACCATCCACGTCGTGGCTCGCCGTCGTCGCGGAGGTGAGCCCGCGGGAGGCGTTCGTCGCGGCCGTGCCGAGATCGATCCCCAGGTCCGTCAGATCCAGCCACGGCGTGACAGAGCCGGCGGCCGAGGGCTTGCCGTCGGCGCCGAGCACGTCGCTGACCCGGTAGAGGCCGCCGATGCCGAGCGATCCGAGCCCGCTCTGGCGCTTGTAGGTCGCGAAGGCGAACACGCTGTTGGACTGCGGCTGATAGACGACGCTCGAGACCGCACCGACCTCGCCGAAGGTCGCGAGGGTCGTGAGGTTCGCGAATCCGGCCGGCTGCGCGCCCGAGTAGCTCGCCTCGTACGGCAATGCCGTGATCGCCGCTCCGTTGATGGCTGCCGGCGAGCCGCCCTGCGCCGCCGTCGGGGCGCCCGCCCGCTGGATGGAGGTGACGATCGGCGCCTTGGCCTGGGAGTAGTCGCCGGGCTGGTTGAGGGCGAAGTCCACGCCGGACTGGCCGACCTCGGCGAACTGCACGCTCGTGCCGTTGGTGCCCGCGGCGCTCGTGCCGCTCGGCTCGTACGCGGTGGGCCAGCCGGAGAACTCGACGCGCACGTCGGAGCTCAACGCATCCGAGGCGTCGATCGCGTAGGTGCCGTCCGCCGCGGAGGTCGTCGTGCCCAGCAGCGTGCCGGCGCCGTCGACGACCCTGACCGTGACGCCCGCGAGCCCGCGGTCGTTCGCCTGCCCGGTTCCCGCGGCGTTGCCGGTGTCGAAGAAGCCGTTGCCGTTGAAGTCACGGAAGACGGTCCCGCGCACCTCGTCCTGAGGCGCGGCCGAAGCGGGTGCCGCGGCGGCGAGGCCTGCGCCGGTGAGGGCGAGCGTCCACGCCATCGCTGCGCCGAGCAGACGCCGGCGAGCGTGTCTAGGGCGGGCAAGTGCAGTGAGCATGACAGTCCTCCGGCGGAGTCTCGGGCGAGCGTGCGAGAACAGGGGAAGTCCCCCTCGGGCAGGGGAGCATCTTCAGGCTCTCGTTCCGACCGAGCGCGCGGCCGGGTGAGTCGGGTATTTCACCCGCCCTTTCACCCGTATCCGATGCCAACACGGGCACCGGCGCTCTGCACGGTTAGTATCCGGTCATGCCTGCTTCCTCGAGGGGCCGTCTCGCGGCCGCTCTCGCTGCCCTCGCCCTGGCCGCATCCGCCCTCGCCGCCTGCGCCGCCGAACCCGCGACACTCGAGACGGTCGCCGTGCCGGCGGATGCCCCCACGATCTCCGATGCCGTGGCGCGGGTCGCCGAAGGCGGGCTCATCCTCGTCTCGCCGGGCGTCTATCCCGAACAGGTGCTCGTCGACAAGCCGGGCGTGACCGTGCGCGGCCTCGATCGCAACGAGACCGTCGTCGACGGCGAGGGGCAGCGCCCCTACGGGATCGTCGCGATCGCCGACGGCATCAGCGTCGAGAACCTGACGGTGACGGGAGCGACCTTCTACGGCGTGCTCGTCACGGGACTCCACGACGAGAACGGGCCCACGGCGCACGGCGGCGGCGGATACACGCACCTGGACCCGGAGAAGTTCCCCCCGGTGCAGCGCTTCTCGATCGATCACGTCACGGCCTACAACAACGGCCTGTACGGTCTGTACGCCTTCGACGCCCAGCACGGCGTCATCTCGAACTCTTACGCGTCCGGCTCCGCCGACAGCGGGATCTACGTCGGACAGTGCCGCGACTGCGACATCACCGTCAGAGACAACATCGCCGAGAACAACGCCGTCGGCTTCGAGAACGCGAACGCCTCCGACAGCGTGTACATCGTCGGCAACCGCTTCAGCCGCAACCGTGTCGGCCTGACACTGATCTCCAATTACCAGGAAGCCTTCGTCCCGCAGTCGGGCAACACGGTCGTCGGCAACCTCGTCTCGGACAACGTCGAACCCACGTCCCCCGTGCAGGCCGACGGCGGGTTCGGGATCGGGATCGGCATCAGCGGCGGCACGAACAACGACATCCGCGACAACCGCATCGTCGGCAACGCCCGGGCCGGGGTCCTCCTGGCGGGCACCGAGGACCTGCGGGCGCAGGGCAATGTCTTCACCGGCAACGCCTTCGAGGGCAACGGCGTCGACACCGCCAACGTCTCGGGCCCGCGGGCGCCCGCACAGGGCAACTGCGTCGACCCGGACGCCACCACGGTGCTGCCGGACACCCTCGCCGCGGACTGCGCGAGCGGGGTGGACCAGCCCGCCGCCACCTCGGCTGAGCTGCCCGCATCCGTCGCACCGCCGGGCGTCAGCTTCCGCGCGGTGCCGCCGCCGCCACCGCAGCCGCAGCTTCCCGACCCCGAGGCGCCCGCACGCTCGCTCCCCGCCTCCGTCGGCGCTCCCGACCTCAGCCGCTACGCGCTTCCGGCGGCCGATCTGCTCGCCGCCGGGGCTCGCGGATGAGACGCCGCCTCGCGGCCGCGCTCGCGGTCGCCGCCGTCGCGATCGCGACCCTGACCGGGTGCGCCGCCGCGTCGTCCGAGGAGTTCGCCGCCGGCGATGCACGTCCCCTCACGAGCGAGGAGGCGCAGGATCTCGCGACGATGCGGCTGCGCAACCAGGACACCGGCGCTCGCGCGATCTCGTTCTCGCTCACCGAGAAGGGCAGCGAGGCGCGCTTCGACGGCTGGTACGACTACGCGACGGCGATCGGCTACGGCCGGTGGCAGAGCGCCGATCCGCAACTGCTGGTGTGGAACACGCAGGTCGCGGGCACGCATCCGGTTTCGGCCGCGACGCCGTCCGGCGACGACGGCCCCGCGCCGCTGCCCATCCCCGACGCCGATCAACTCGACACGGCGTGGGCGGGAGGGGCACTGGATCCCAGCGGTTCCCGCCGCGACGCCCTCCTGTCGGTCATCGCGCAGCTCGGCGCCGATCGCCCGGACAACCCGCTGCTGCTGCAGCAGGGCGGAGCGCTCTGGCTCGGCACGCGAGAGGTCGACGGTGAGACGCTGACGGTCTACGCGGGACCCGAGAGCGATCAGGTCGCCGCGACACCCGCCGCCGACCCCGCCGCAGCCACCGTCCGCTACTGGCTCGACAGCACGTCACTCCTGCGCCGGCTCGATGTGCGCCTCGGTGGAGCCACGGAGTGGACGACCGTCACGTTCGCGGATGCCGACGGCGTCTCGCTCCCCGACGTGTTCACCGCGGCGGCGGGAACGACGCCGTGAGCGAGACACCCGCATCCGGGATCAGCCGGCGCGCACTGCTGCTGGGCGGCGGCATCGGAATCGGCGGCGCGGCACTCGGCGCCGCGGGTGGGTGGGCGCTCGCGCAGAGCGCGGCGCCCGTTCCCGATGCTGCTCCGACGGCCGGAACCGCGACCGTTCCCTCGCGGGGGCGCACGCAGGCGGGCATCGCTCGTCCGGCCACGCCGCAGCGCAACGGACTGGTGGTCGTCGCCGACACCCCCGAGATCACCACGGCGGACGGAGTGCTCGCGATGCTGGCATCGCTCGGCGACCGCATCGACGCTCTCACCGATCCCGCAGCCACCGAGCGCGTCGTGCTGCCGGACGGCCCCGGCGACCTGACGATCACGGTCGGCATCGGTCCTCGACTGGTCGCCGCGATCGACACGTCGCTCCCGGGAGCGGCGACGCTCCCGCGCTTCGCGAGCGACGCGTCACTGTCCGATGACATGCGCGGCGGGGACCTGCTGATCTCGGCCTATGCGTCGGATGCGGGTGCGCTGCACGCGAGCATCGCCGATGTCCTCGCCGCCGCAGGTGGCGCCGTCCGCCGGTGGACGCAGCCTTGCGTCCGAGGCGCCGGCGAGGGCACCATCGTGCGCAATCCGCTCGGGTACCACGACGGGATCATCGTGCCGCACACAGGCGACGAGCTCGACGAGAACGTCTGGATCGCCGACGGCCCGGCAGCCGGAGGGACGATCGCGGTCATCCGGCGCCTCCGACTCGACACCGCCGGGTTCGGCGCACTGCCGGGCGAGCGGCAGGATGCGGTCGTCGGCCGCGTGCGCGCCACGGGCGATCCCCTGTCCGGCGGTGGCCCCACGGCCGAGGCGGACCTGACGGCGAAGAGCCCGGACGGCAGCTATCTCGTGCCGTCGCGCTCGCACGTGCGCGCGGCCCACCCCTCGTTCACGGGCAGCCGGCTCATGCTCCGGCGCGGGTACGCGTACAGCAATGCCGCAGGCCCCGGACAGGAGCCCGACGACGGCCTGCTGTTCATGTGCTTCCAGCGGGAGCTCGACGACTTCGTGCGCACTCAGCATCGCCTCGACGAGACGGACGACCTGATGACGTTCGCCACGCCGACCGCATCCGCGTCGTTCCTCATCGTTCCGGGGCGGACGGACGGCGCCCTCGGCGCGAGCCTCGGTCGCTGAGAGTCCGGGCCTGGGTCGCTGAGCGTCAGAGCGGAAGGGTGCCGCGCATGACGGCGATCGCGCAGAGCAGGACGCTCGCCGCGAGGACGAGGGAGGGTCAGACCGAGCATGGCCAGGCGCACAGCGGCGCGGGAGGAGCGGGGCATGGGGGCCTCCGGGCGGTGAGGGTGCGGCGCTATCGGAGACCGACGGCCGAGCGTCGATGTCCGACAGACGGGATCGGGTGAACAGACGCTCACCTCGGCGCACGGTGCCGCGAACACCCCGACGCCGGGTTTCACCCGTGGCTTCACGCCGGCCCGTTCAGGCCGCGACGATCCCCCCGTTCAGACCCGCGAGGGTGCCGACGACGGCGAGCGCGACGAACGAGCCGTTGAAGACGATGTGGGCGACGAGCGCCGCCCAGAATCTGCCGGTCACCAGCACCAGCACGGACGTTGCGAGTCCGAACAGCGCGATGGATGCGGCGCCGGCCGCGCCGTCGGACAGCGATCCGGTGAACTGGTGGAGCAGCAGGAAGATCCCCGTGCTGATCAGGGCCGCCCCCGCGCCGGCGACCGACGGCGAGCGCGTGAGGCGACGGAACACGGTGTACAGCGCGACCAGCAAGAACCCGCGGAAGAAGAACTCCTCCACGACGGGCGAGATGACGACGGGCACGACGGCGTCGACGAGCCAGTCCACACCCGAGAGACCGCCGTTGGTCGTGGACAGCGCAGGCCAGAGCGCGGTGCCGCGCTCCGCCTGCTCGAACCAGCCGCTGATGACGCGCAGGCCGAGTCCGAGGATCAGCCCGAAGAGCAGGTCCGTCGCGCGGAAGCGCAGGAGACCCCGCGGCACCGAGCGGGAGTACGCGATCACGACGGGCACGATCATCGAGGCCCAGAGCACGATGCTGCCGACCCACCCGCCCAGCGTTCCGCCGATCAGCGTCGACGCCGCCGTCGCGATCAGTAGACCGGCGCCGAGCCCCATGAGCGCGCCGCCCACCAGCAGCCAGCTCCACCGCTGTGTCGTGCTGCCGCCCTGCAGCCAGACACGCGGTGCGCGTGGACGCCGCCGGCGGGGACGACGCTCGGGTTCCGGCTGCTCGTCGATCTCCGCCTCGACGAGACCGAGGTTCCCGAATCGCCCCACGCCCTCCGCCGCATCCCGGCGGTGAGCGGTCCAGGCTCCGTCCGAGGCGCGCTCGAAGCGCGAGGAACGATAGGCGCCGGACTCGCCGCGGTCGGGCTCGGTAGGATCGCTCACAGGAGCCAGGTTACCGGGCAGGGCCCGGCGGACAGGAGACACCCGCGATGCTCGAGGTTCTGACGGTGTGCACCGGCAACATCTGCCGCTCGCCGTTCGCCGAGGTGATCCTCCGCGACGAACTGGGCCGGGTGGGCGTCACGGCCGCGAGCGCCGGAGTGAAGGCACTCGTCGACCAGCCCATGACGCCCGAGGCGGCGGCGCTCGCGCAGGCGTACGGCGTTCCGCAGGATCTGATCGGTGCGCATCGCGCGCGCTGGCTGAACGAGAGCCATCTGCGCACCCCCGCACTCGTGCTGGCGATGACGCGGGAGCACCGCAGAGCGGCGGTGGAGCTCGCTCCCGCGGCGACCCGGCGCACCTTCACCGTGCGCGAGCTCGCTCGCCTGGCCGCGCACGTGTCGGACGACGATGCCCGCTCGGTGGCCGGCGCGGCGGGCTCCGATCCGCGCGCCCGGCTGGATGCGTTGCTCGGACACCTCGTTTCGGTGCGCGGCGAGATCGACACTCCGGCCGATCCCTCGCTCGACGACGTCGTCGATCCGTACCGGCGGGAGTGGGAGGTGTACGAGCAGATGGCGTCCGAACTGATGCCTGCGCTGGGCGAGACGGTACGGCTTCTCGCGGTCGCCGTGCGTCCATGACGCCTCATTAGAGTTTTCAACCGATTGCGTCAAGTGCTCTGCGCCAACTCCCAGAGTTCTGCCAGAGTGGTGCGGTCAACCCGTCTCGAGCAAAAGGACTCCTCATGACTCAGCAGCCCGCTCCCGGCGTCGACTACCCGGGCAAGACTCTCGGGGTCGTCGGCCTGGTCGTCGCGATCTTCTTCAACGTCATCGGCCTCATCATCTCCGCCATCGCCTTCAACCAGTCGAAGAAGGCCGGCTACAAGAACACCCCCGCCCTCGTCGGGATCATCATCGGGGCCGTGCTCTTCGGCCTGGGCGTCATCCTCTGGATCGTCGCCATCGCCGCCGGCGTCGCCGCGGTGAACATGAACAGCTACTGAGACCCCGCAACGCGAGGGGCCGCATCCTTTCGGATGCGGCCCCTCGTCGTTTCTCGTGCCCTGCCGACGGCCCTCGCATCCAGCGTTCTTTATTCACGGTCTGCGACGCGGATTCCCCGCGGCGAAAGGGAGTTGAGTAGGGCACGTGGACGCAGAGAGTGCGACACGGGTGCCGGTGGAGACAGACCCCTGCGGTGGGTTGGCGGTCTCTCCCCCCGACACAGCTTCCGTGTCGTGACGTGTTCGTCGGTACCCGCACAAGCGCAGACGTCGGGTCCGGTCACGCTCTGCACCCGCACTCGGACCGCTGCGTCGCGTCTCGACGCCGCCGCAGCGGTCCGAGTGGTTCGATGTCGAGCCGGTCGTGTCGCGGTGGGGCGGGCGGGGCTCGGGATGCCGATCGCCCCCTCACCGCGAGACGACCGGCCCGCGGACGGCGTCAGGATGCGGCCAGGCTCCCCACGCCTCCGTCGTGGTAGACGAGCGGCGCCGTGCCGCGATGACTCGATCCGCCGAGCACCTCCAGCACGACGAGTCGATGATCGCCCAGGGGCTCGTCGCTGTGCACGCGGCACTCGAGCCACATCCGCGCGCCGTCGATGAGAATGGCGCCGCCGTCGGTCTGCGCGGTGACGAGGCCGGCGAACCGGTCCCCCGACCGCGACGCGAGCGTGCGCACCGCTGCCGCGTTCTCCTCACCGAGCACCGAGACACCGATACGTGCCGCGCCGGCGATCAGCGGCCAGGTGCGAGAGGACTGTTGCGCGGAGAAGAGCACGAGCGGCGGGTCGAACGAGATGCCGAGGGCGAACGAGGTCGCCACCATCGCCTGCGGCCCCTCCGAGGTGAGCGCGCAGATCGCCGCGATCCCGGTGGGATGCTGCGCGAACATGTCGCGTACCGCATCCGCGTCCTTGGGGGCGGCGGGCAGGACGGTACGGGCGATCCCGTCGGGTCCGGGGACGATCTGCGCCCACGGGTGGTTCCAGGTCATTGCGGCTCTCCTTCGCACCCGTCCAGCGCAGTCCGCGGGTGCACAGCCACGCTACGAAGCCGGTGTTACGCGGGCTTTACGCGGGAGTGAAGATGCCTGACGGCGATCAACCGATTACCGAGAGCTATCGTCACGCGGCGGGACGCGCCACGCGTTCACGCACCGAGCCGCCGCCGTCGGTGGCGCGCCGGTCGCCGGCGGCGCGGATGTCGCGCACAGCCGCGCCCGACGCGTCACCCGGGGCGCGCCCGCCGTCGTCGTCGACGGGAAGCGTGATCGTGGCCGTCGTGCCCTGGCCCACCGTGCTGCACAGCAGCACCTCGCCGCCCTGCCGTTCGATGAGCGCCTTCGTGCTCGCCAGCCCGATGCCCGTCCCGCCGTCATCCGGGTTCGACAGCCGCCCGCGTTCGAGGGGGTCGAAGATGCGCTCCAGGTCCTCCGGGGCGATGCCGCGCCCGCGATCCGAGATCGCGATGCGCACCTGGGAACCGTCGATCTCGACCGAGATCTCGATGGGGCCCTCGCTGTACTTCGCCGCGTTGTCGACGAGATTCGCGATCGCGCGCCGCAGAGCCACCGGATCCGCCTGCACCGCGACCGAACGCGGCGAGCGATAGCGGATGCGTCCGTACGCGTCGCCGGGGAGCACGAGCTCGGCGGCCTCCCGCACCGTGACGGACGCATCCGCACGGTTCCGTGCCTGGCGCGGGCGGGTGGGCACGAGCCGCGCCGAGAGGTCCTGGATCATCGTGGCGAGATGGTCGGTGACGGCGGAGATCCGCTCGATGGCGGCGGTCGTGTTGCCGCCGGGCTCGGCCATCAGGTCCACGTAGCCGCGCAGGGCGGTGATCGGCGAGAGGAAGTCGTGCGCGAAGGCACGCAGGAAGTCGAGCTCCGCATCCTCGCGCTGTTTGGCGGCGGTGAGGTCGGAGACGATCTTCACGAAGCCTGCGACCTCTCCCGCGTCGTCGCGCAGCGCCGTGATGATGACGTGCGCCCAGAACAGCGAGCCGTCGGCACGCACCCGCCAGCCGTTGTCTTCGACCGATCCCCGCGTCGCAGCGATCGCGAGCAGGCGCAGCGGCACACCGCGCAGGCGGTCCTCCTCGCGATAGAAGCGCGTGGAGGAGGAGCCGAGGATCTCCTCGGGCGCGTACCCCTTCAACTTCTCGGCGCCGGGGTTCCACCCCACCACCCGAGCCTCGACGTCGAGGTGCACGATGGCCACGGAGGTGACCTGCGCGGTCCAGTCCTGCACGAGCGCACCCGTCGCGGCGTCCGCGGGGACGGCGGCGACGGGAACGGGCAGGCCGACACCGGATGCGGGCGCGGCGGCGGCGGGCGCCTCGTCGAACGACGGCGCTGCGGAGGATTCGGACTCGGAGATATCGGCTCCCATCGGGACGTCGATCAGTTCATCGCTCGTCGGTTCGAGGCGTCGGGTACGCGTCATCTGGATTCTGCCCCAAACGCGCCCCCGCCGCATCCACTCAACGGCTCACGACGCGAGTCTGCGCAGCGCCGCGCCTTTGTGAGCCGCCTCGGCACCGGTCTTCTCCGAGGCGACGATGTACGCGGGTTCTTCGGCGGAGGCGGTGAAGCGCTGTCCGTCGAAGGTGAAGTCACGAGTACGCGCGTCGACGATCCGCCCGCGGGTGCGCCCCTGGGACGTGTTCCAACTCACTCGGTCGCCCACGCTCAGCCGCTTGCTCATGTGGTCAATGTTGCATCGGCGTCTCGCCGCCGGCGGCCGGCTTGACAGCACCCCACGGCGCGCGTTTATCACATCCGCTCTCGCGGAGGAGGGGCCTCGACCGAGCGGATCGGCGCGCATGACGATGGCGACACGCATCCGCAGAGGAGGAGACGGACATGTCCGAGAACGCACACGAGGAACTCGCCGGACTGATCAAGAAGTTCCGGTTCGCCATGGTCACCACCGCCGAGGCCGACGGCAAGCTCGTCGCACACCCGCTCACCGTGCAGGAGGCGGAGTTCGACGGCGACCTGTGGTTCATCGTCGGCACGGGGACCTCCGCCGCGGTCAACGTCGCGCGCGAGCCCCGCGTGAACGTGTCGCTCAGCAGCGACGACACGTGGGTGTCACTGTCGGGAACGGCCCAGATGGTCGACGACAGGGCGAAGCTCGCCGAGCTGTGGAGTCCCGCCGTCGACGCCTGGTTCGAGGGCGGCCCGGAGGACCCGGCCGCGGGTCTGCTGCGCTTCCGCGCCGACAGCGCGGAGTACTGGACGGCGCCCGGCGGCAAGATCGTCCGCGCCGTCGCCGCCCTCACCGGCCACCGCGTCGAGGGTGAGAACGAGGCCGTCGAACTCTGACCCGTCGCGCCCGGGCCCTCGAAGGTCCGGGCGCGATCGTGTCACCGCGCGAACAACGCCTCGCCGTCCACGAGCACCAGCTGCACGTCCTCCGGACGAGACGCCAAGACGATCCGTGCCTCCGGCGACATCGGCGGGCCGTCGGACGCGGCGCGAACGACCAAATCGGCGCGCTTGCCCGGCTCGAGAGAGCCGATGACCTCGCCCATGCCCAGGACCCTGGCCGCGTCGATCGTGGCGTGAGCCAGCAGATCGGATGCGGTCACCCGCCGATCCCCCGTTCCGGCGGTCCGGTCGAAGGCCAGGGCATGCCTCATCTCGGCGACCATGTCCGGGGGCGTATTGAGGCTGCGATTGTCGAGGCCGAGACCCATGACGATGCCGGACTCCCGCAGCTCACCCAGCGCGCTGCGGCGCGAACCGGAGTACATGGAGGACGCCGCGCAGTGCACGCCGCCGCATCCGTCGGACGCCAGCCGCGCCCTGTCGTCCGGGTCGGTCGCGCTCAGATGCGCTCCCACCAGGCGCGGACCCAGCACCCCCAGCCGCCGCAGGCGGGCGACCGCCCGCTCGGGCCTTCCCTCGGGGTCGGGAATGCCGGCGGCCCCCGCATCCGACGCGCACAAGTGGGTCGTGATGCCCGGGGCGTCGAGAGCTCCCAGCCCCACCAGCAGCGCGTCGGAGGCCATCTCGGGCAGCTCCGTGCAGGCGAACACGGATACCCGCCCCGCCGCGACGTCCAGCGCGGACGCGGCGAAACGCAGCGCCGTCTCGGTGGGGGCGACCAGCGCGTCGCGTCGGAAGCCGCCCGCACCTTCCGCCGCATCGAGCCACGGGCTCCACGGCGCGGGCAGGCGATCCGAGACCATCGGCGCCAGGATCCAACGGATCCCGGACGCCCGGGCGGCCGTCGCGCTCGCGGCGAAGGCCTCGTCCGCGCGACGCGTGCCGACGTCGCCGACTCCCCAGCAGTCGAGCACCGTCGTGATGCCGGCACGCGCCGCATCCGCCCCGAGGCTGCGCACGGCGTGCGCCGCATCCGCCGGGGTGAGCGCGAGGACGGTGCGGTAGTACGTGGCGAACAGCCACTCGAAGAACGGCACGGATGCATCCAGCGAGCCGGCCGCGGCCGCATCCATGGAGTGCGTGTGTGCGCTGACGAATCCCGGGTGGACGATGCCGCCGCGCGCATCGATCCGCTCGCTCGCCGCCGGCGCGGGCCCCTCGCCCACGGCGTCGACGACACCGTCACGGATCGCGACCCATCCCCGGACGACGCGCCGGGCCGCATCCATCGTGACGACGACGGCGTCGTCGATGACCGTGTCGACGGCGCTCACGCGCGCGGGAACACGGGGATGCGGCCGAGCACCGCGATCCGATCCACGTACGGCACGAGCGCCGCCGGCCAGCCCTCCCCCTCGGCCAGCAACGCGCCGATCCCGACGATCTCGGCACCGGCCCTCTCGAGCAGGCGCAATGCGGCACCCGACGAGGAGCCGCTGGAGATCACGTCGTCGACGAACAGCACCCGCTTGCCCGCGACCGCCGACAGGCGCGCCCGATCCAGCAGCAGGGCCGCCCCCGTCGTGCTGGTGATGGCGTGCACGGGTTCTTCCAGCGCGTCGCCGAGGTGCACCTTGCGGGTCTTCTGCAGGATCACGTAGTCGTCGAGGCCGAGCGCGCGAGTGACCTCGATCGCGACCGGGATCCCGAGGGTCGCCGGGGCCACGACGACGTCGACGCCCGCATCCGCGAAGTGTTCGGCCAGCTCGCGCCCGGCGGTCTCGGCGAAGCGCACCCCGTGATCGATCACCATCATCAACGCGATGGACAGGTCGTCGGAGACAGGGATGATCGGCAGCGTGATCTGCTGGCTGCCGACCTGAGCGAGATAGGTGTCTGCGGGCATGTCCGGAGGCTACGCCGCGCGTGTGTCGCCCCGGTTTCGTGCCCACCCGCGGCCGGGCCGGGCGGGCATGGCCCCGACTGCCGCCCGCCCCGCAGTCCGAACTCCTGCAAAACCGCCACCCGCGGCCACATCCCACCCCGAACCGCCCGATCTGCAGGAGTTCGGGCACGGCCGCTGCCCCACCCCCGGTGCAGCACACCGCACCGAACCCCGGCCGGACCGGACAGCCGCGTGCCGCCGGCTGCTGCCCGCCCCGCAGTCCAAACTCCTGCAAAACCCGCCACCCGCGGCCACATCCCACCCCGAACCGCCCGATCTGCAGGAGTTCGGGCACGGCCGCTGCCCCACTCGGTCAGGGGACAGCGCAAGCGCCCTCCACCGACACGCGGATCGGACTCGCGGCGCGCACGCTCATGCGTTCCACCAGGAGGGTCTCGCTGTAGCGGGCGTCCTGCTGCATCCCCCGGTCGGGGGCGTACCCCGCGTCCTCCCAGATCCGCAGCAGCCGCGCGACGGCCTCGTCGGGGTCAGCGGCGCGGATCGAGAACTGGGCGCTCAGCCGCGTGCCGGTCTCGCCGCAGGGCGCGGCGTCGAACGGGATATCGGATGCGGCCAGCTCCGCGCCGTCCGCGCCCAGTGCCGTGCCGCCCGCCGCGGCGACACTGCGTTCGATGAGGGACCGCATCTCGGCGCGTACCGCGTCGGCGCGCGGTGCCGACGGTGCTGCGGGAGCGGCCGGCGTCGGCGCCGGGTCGGCGGTGGGCACGGGCAGTGCCTGCGCGAGGCGGGCGGCTTCGTCCGCCGCCTGCCCGATCGTCGCCGGTATCCCCGCGAGTTCGGCGACGAGGGCGAGCGAGAGCAGCACGCCGCAGATGATCGACGTCAGCCGCCGCCGGCGAGAACGCCGGCGCACGATCGCGAACAGCACGAGCACGCCGACGAGCGCGAGACCCAGGACGAGCACCGCCGTCTGCAGGGTCTGGGCGCTCCGCTGCGCCCTCCGTGCCGATCCGACGACCGTGGGGGCGCCGTATGAGCCCGCGAAGGTCGCGGCGATGCCGTCGGCCAGAACCAGCAGGACCGCCGAGACCGCGACCCCGACCACGAGCACGGCCGCCACGACGCTCACCGCGCGCCACGTCCGGGACGCGCGTGTCATCCCCTGAGAGCCGCGATGGGTTCGATGCGGGCGGCGCGGCGGGCGGGCAGCCAGCCGGCGGCAAGTCCCACGACGGCGCCGAGGAAGGCTCCACCGACGGCGACCAGAGGGTTGATCACCGGACTCCACCCCGCGATCACCGATACCAGGACGACGGAGAGAACGGCCACCGCCGAGCCCATGATCCCGCCGAGCATCCCGATGATCGCGGACTCCGCGATGAACTGCCCCGCGATCTGGCGCGGGGTCGCCCCCAGCGCCCGGCGCAGTCCGATCTCGGGTGTGCGCTCCATCACCGAGAGCAGGGTGACGTTGGCGATGCCGAGTCCGCCCGCCAGCAGCACGATGACGCCGAGCGCGATGAAGACGACGTTCACGTCGGCCTGCACGTTCTGGCTCAGATCGCTGCGTCCGCTGGGAGCGGCCACCTTGATCTGGTCTGGCGCGTCAGGGGCCAGGGCGAGGGGTGCCTGCTCGCCGATCTGCGGCCCCGCGCCGACGTCGACGCGCGCCTGGATGCTGCCGGGAGCGGCCAGCGAGAAGTCGGCGCGCGCGGTGCCGATCGGGATGATGACCGCGTCCTGCAGGTCCGCGCGCCGCTCGAAGGAGTCGACGATGCCGATGACGGCGTACGCGAGACCGTCGATGAAGATCGAGGGCTGGCTGTCGACGCGATTGATGGCGAGCCGATCGGCCTCGCGGGCGCCGAGCACGGCGACGCGATCGCCGCGCACATCATGTCCCGCGTCGAACATGCGCCCCGCGGTGACCCGTCCGCCCAGCGATTCGAGCAGACCCGAGGATGAGGCGACGACCGGAGCGGGAGCTGCGGATGCGGCCGACGGGTCGTACACGGGCACCGCCGTGATCGCGGAGCCGGAGGGGAGCGCCACCTCGGCGAGGGTCGCCGCGGCGACCACGCCCGCGAGCCGTTCGACACGCTCGGCGCCGTCCCAGGGCAGGCGCGCCGTGGCGACGGAGGCGCCGGACTGCGTGCGCGCCTCGGCCGGGGTGATCTCCACACGCGTGGCCGCCGCCTGATCGAACTGGCGGGCGATCTGGCCCGCGGCGGTCTGCGCGAACCCGAGGGTCGCCACGAGGGCGCCGATGCCGAGCACGGTGCCGGCGATGGTCATGATGAGCCGCGCGGGGCGCGATCCGATGTCTGCGGTCGCCTCGGCGACGAGGTCCTGCGACGTGAACCGGTCGGCACGGGGCGTGGGCGGCACCAGAGCGCTGAGGTCCACGCGCTCGCGGGCGGCGGCGGTGCGACGGCGTCTCATGCCACCTCGCTCAGGCGGCCATCGGCGATCCGTACGCGGCGGCTCGCCCGCGCGGCGACGGCGTCGTCGTGCGTGATGACGATGAGGGTGAGACCGTCGGCGCGCAGCTCGTCGAAGAGGTCCATGACCTCGTCGGAGGTGCGCCGGTCGAGGTTTCCGGTGGGCTCGTCGGCGAGCAGCAGGCTCGGACGGCTGACGACCGCGCGCGCCACGGCGACGCGCTGGCGCTCACCGCCGGAGAGCAGCCCCGGCAGGAAGCCGGTGCGCCCGCCCAGCCCGACGCGTTCGAGCGCCGCACGAGCTCGGTCCTCGCGTTCACCGCGCGGCACGCCGCTGTAGAGCATCGGCATCAGCACGTTGTCGAGCACCGTGCGCCGTGACATGAGGTGGAAGGCCTGGAACACGAACCCGATCCGGCGCGCCCGCACGGCGGCCCTGCTGTCCTCGTCCAGGGATGAGGTGAGCACGCCGTCAAGGTGGTACTCCCCCACGCTCGGCCTGTCGAGCAGACCCAGGATGCTCAGCATCGTGGACTTGCCGGAGCCGCTGGGACCGACGATCGAGACGTAGTCGCCCCGCTCGACCGTGAGGTTGATCCCCTTGAGCGCCTGCACCTCCGGAGGGCCGGGGAAGGACCGGGTGACGTCGCGCAGCTGCACGAGGGGCGCCTCCGGCCCCGCGTCGATCCCGGCCGCATCCGTGGCGGCCGCGGTGCGGGTCATCGCCCGACCACGACCAGGTCGCCCTCGCCCACCACGCCTTCGAGCGGGGTGATCTCCACTGCTCCGCTGGCGGCCAGGCCCGTCTTCACCGTGACCAGGCGGGTCTTCGCGTCGGGGTCGCGGGGGTCGCCCTCGACGACCTCGACCCGCGCCTCGCCGCCGGGTCCTGCTGTCAGGGCGGCAACGGGGACGGAGAGGACCTCGCCCTCGGTCGCACCCACGGGGATGGCGACGCGCACGTTGGATCCCTGCATCTGCTGGATCTGCTCGGGCGTCAGCGGGTCGGGCTCCAGCTCGATCGACCAGCGCCCCGTCGAGTCCTTGCTCGTGCTGGGAGCGAGAGCGGTGATGACGGCGCGGTGGGGGGTTCCATCGGGCAGATCGAAGCTGGCCTCGCCTCCCACCTGCAACAGGGCCGCATCCGCTTCGCCCGCCGATCCGGTGAGGCGCACGGTGGCGCCGGAGACCGTCATCGCCGCGCCCTGCAGAACCGCACCGCGGGCGACGTTGACGGTGTCGACACGGCGCGGCAGGCCCGTCAGGTACAGCACCTCGGACGAGGGCAGGAACGCCATGGACCCCTCGCGGGCACGCTGCAGGTCCTGCTGCGCCTGCTCCACCTGGGCGTTCGCGGCGTCGACGGCCGCGCGCTGGGCAGAGGTGTCGGCGGGCGCATCGAGCTGCTGACGCTCGAGCCGGCGCAGCGCGAGCGTGTCCTGCAGATCGGCGATCTCGGATGCGGGTCGGTTCGCCGCGATCGCGTCGTCGACGGCACGCTGGGCCGCCGCGACCGCGTTGTCGGCGCTCTTGACGGTGACGACGTCGGCCCCCGATCGCGCCTTGTCCAGATCGGCCCGGGCTGCGGCGACGGCCTGCTGAGCCGAGCGCACGCCCGCCTCGGCGGCGCTCACGGCCTGGGCGGCGCCCTCATCGCCGGAGGGGGCGGGGTAGCCGACGGCCGCGTAGAGCGCCGTGATGCCCGCGGCTGTCTGGGCGTCGAACACGTTGGAGGCGGGGTCGCCGCCGTCGATTCCGACGCTGCGCAGCGCGTTCTTGAGCTGTACGACATCGGGCCCCGAGACGCCGAAGCGCAGGCTCCGGTAGGCGGGCAGGTCGCCCGGCAACACGATCACGGGGCGTCCGGCGACCTCCAGAGCGATCGACAGGGAGTTCAGCTCGGCGCCGACCTCGGGCACCTGTCCGGTGACGACGGCAGGTCCCGACAGGGTGGCCGTGTCGATGGTCACCTCCACCGCATCCGCGTAGCCGACGTCGGCGCGGATCGTCACATCGTTGCTGAGCTCGCCGAACTCTACCGGAACCGTGATGAGTCCGGGCTCCGGTGCGTCGGCGCGGGATGCGGCCTCCACCGGCGAGACGACGAACGTTCCCACGAGCAGTCCGATCACGAGACTCGCCACCGCGACGGCGGACGTGATCCACAGCGGACGGTTGCCGCGGAACACGCGCCCCCACCCGCGCAGGGCGGCGAAGCGGTCGCGGGGAGCTCCCGCATCCTCCGCCTCGGTCGCGGCATCAGCCGCATCCTCGCCCAGCAGCTCGCGCGTGAGCGCGGAATCGTCCGGGGCGTCGTCGGGGACGGGCTCGACTTCCTTCCGTGCCACCTCGGTCAGCTCGCCTGCTCGGCGGCCGCCTTGAGGGCGTCGAGGTCGGCCTTGTTGTCGGCGATGAACTGCTCCTCGAGCGCGAACTGCACCTTCTCGTACGCGTCGCGGTAGTTCGTCGCCTCGCGGCAATCCAGGTCGGCGATCGCCAGCGCGATCTCCTCTTCACCCAGCTCCTTGAGCTTCGGGTCGTCCTCGACGTAGTCCGTCTGTGAACTGTAGTACTCGTTCAGCTTGTCGGACATGCTCGTCTGCGCATCGCCTTGCTTTGCGAAGCCGGAGTGGCCCGCATCCGCCATGCACGAGGCCCACTCGGCGTCGATCTTCACGAAGCCCGGGTCGTCGGCCATCTTCGTGTAGAAATCGTTGATGGCGTCGTTGATGGACTGGAACTCTTCGTCCATCATCGGGTTGGCGCCGGACTCGTGCTGCGCCCAGCCCTGGCAGCCCGCCTTCGTCCAGTCGTACTCGTAGGAGCCGTCCTCGTTCAGCTCCTCCTCGCTGGGAGAGGGACCGTACAGGGCCTCGTAGAACGCCGTCTGCTCCGACTCCGACAGGCTCGAGACGTAATCCTGGTTCGGGTCGACGTACTCCTCCTGGTCCGTGGGCGCCTCGTCGCGGCCGGGGAAGTTGATCATGCCGTAGCCGTACTGGGTCACCCAGTCACGGTCGTCCGGCTTCCACTCGACGTCGCTGCTGCTGCTGAACGACACCGACTGGATGTTGGGCGTGTAGTCGAAGCCTTCCTCCGACATGCACTGCGCCACGAGCTCCTCGGACTTCTTCTGCTGCTCGGTGAAGCGCGCCTCCTGCTCCTCGGTGGACAGATCGCCGCCCCAGACCGAGGACAGATAGGCCGACAGCGGGGACTCCGGGCGGTCATCGCCCTTGTCTCCGTCCGCGGCCGAGCATGCCGTGAGAGCGAGCGCCGCGACAACGGCGAGAGGCGCGATGGCGAGCAGGCGTGAACGAACCATGATTCCCCCATAGGATCACCGGCGCCGATGCGACGACGCACATGCTCAGCTTAGGGATCACATAACGTCTTCCCATCTGGGAAGACGCCGCGCATCCGTCCCATCCGATCGGGTAGGGTGTCGCGCCGCTCAGATCAGCGGCAGTCGCGCGCGCAGAACCGCACCGCCTGTCGCGCCCGCGGCGAGTTCGAGGCTCCCCCCGACGACATCGAGCTGCTGGCGCAGCCGAGCCAGTCCCGACATCCGGGCGTCGCAGGAGGGCGAGGCACCGTCGCTGACGACCTCGAGCAGCAGCACGCCGCAGCTCACACGCGCGGCGAGTCGGATGCGGCGCGCGCCGCCATGGCGCAGCGCGTTCGTCTGCCCCTCCTCCAACACCCGTACCACGACGATCCGCATCCGTTTGTCGATGCGGGCGTCGAGCACGGCGAGCATCGGCGACGCGTCGTCGACGATCTCGACGTGCGCAGGAGTGCGGGCGGCGAGCGCACGCACCGCGGGCGCCAGGCCCCGGTCGAGATCGACGGGGTACAGCCGCTCGCTCAGAGCGCGCAGTTCGTGCTCGCGCAGGCGGGCGAGCGTGTCTGCCACCTCGGTGATGCGCTCGGGCGATGGGCTCCCCGCGGCGATGTCGCGCAGCTCTGCCTCGAGCACGACGAACGTTCCCTGCACCGAGCCGTGGATCGTGGCGGCGACGTCCTTGCGCACCCGCAACTCCTCGGCACGGACATCGTCCATAAGGGTCAGCGCCCGTTCCTGCGCCTCGATGCGGGTCAGATCCGCCTCTCTGGCGCGGCGCCAGACATCCGCGAACTGGAGTCCGCTGCCTAGCGCGAGCAGTGCCAGGAGGAGGGTCATCGCCGTCTCCAGACCGACCACGCGCACCGCACTCGCCGACCCCGGATCCACCACCCCGCTGACCACCTGCAAGACGGACCGGATGACAGCGGCTGTGACGGCGAGCGAGAGCACGATGACGAGCCGCGCGCGCGTGCCGCGCCGTTCCGGATGCAGCAGGAACGCTCCGCCGACCACGATCGCGACGGCGGTGAAGTTGTACGCCCAGCGCAGCGCGATCTCGGAGAACGGGTCCGGAGCGAGGTGGCGCATGTCGTCCGAGACGACCCCGAGCACGAGCACCGCCTGCACGCTGGCGAGCACCGCACCCAGGCCCGCCACGAGCGCGGTCGCGCCGACCATGATGCGCGAGAGCGCGCGCTCCTCGGATGCGGCCGCCCCTGCCGCCGGGGAGACGGTCACCGATCCGACGCGGCGGGCACGGCGGATCCATCTGTCGGAGGTGGGCGCGATCACTCTCGTTCGCGACGCCCGCGCACGACGATGGTCACCAGCGTGGCGAATCCGACCAGGCCCAGCGCCGCCCAGACCCACGGCAGACCTTGTGTCGCCGTGGCCGCCCATGCGGCAGCATTAGCGAGAGACATCGCACGTCCTTCCCCAGACAGGCGACTCCCCCAGGAGACCGCCGTGACGAACCTAGCCTCGACGCGGCCGGCGGGAGTGTGCGGCTGAGTAGTTTCCCCCGGCGCCGCCGACATCCGGGAAGTCCGATGAGCGTTATCGTTCACCGGCCCGAAATAAGGCCTGTGGCAGGATGGTGCGCGATACTCCCGATCTGAGAGGCACCATGGAACTCAGCGACTACATCCGGGTTCTGCGGAAGAACTGGCTGATCATCGTCGTCGCAACTCTCGTCGGGCTGGGGGCGGCCGCCGGATATTCGCTGACCCGCACGCCCCTCTATGAGTCGCAGGCCTCGGTGGTCGTCTCGACGCAGTCCAGCGGCAGCGTGCAGGAAATCTCGCAGGGCTCGACGTTCACCCAGCAGCGTGTGGCGACCTACGTCAACGTCGCCACCACCCCGCTCGTTCTCGATCCGGTGATCCGCGATCTCGGACTCGACGTCACCGCCGGCGCTCTGGCCAAGAGCGTGAACGTCAGCAGCACCCTCAACACGACCTTCATCACGATCGCCGTGACCGATGCCGACCCCGTCCAGGCCGCCGACATCGCCAACGCCGTGGCGAGCCAGCTCCCGCTCGCGGTCGAGGAGATCGAGCCGTCCACCGGCGGCGAGAGCCCGGTGCGCCTCACGACGGCGCGCACGGCGATCCCCACGAACGTGCCGGTCAGCCCGAACGTCCCCCTGAACCTCGCGCTCGGGGCGCTTATCGGTTTGGCGGTCGGCATCGGCATCGCGGTGCTGCGGACCGTCCTCGACACCCGTATCCGCACCATCCGCGATGTCAACCAGATCACCGATCGCCCGATCCTCGGTGCGATCCCCTTCGACGCGAAGGCGGCGGAGCGGCCCATCATCATCCAGGCCGATCCGTACAACACGCGCTCGGAGTCCTTCCGGGCCCTGCGCACCAACCTGCAGTTCATCGAGATGGACGGCGGTCACTCCTTCGTGATCACCTCCTCCATCCCGAGCGAGGGCAAGTCCACCACGACCGTGAACCTGGCGATCGCACTCGCGGATGCCGGAAAGCGCGTCGCTCTCATCGACACGGACCTGCGCAAGCCCAAGGTCGCCGAGTACCTCGGCATCGAGGGCGGAGCGGGTCTGACGGATGTACTGATCGGTCGCGCGAAGGTCGGCGACGTGATGCTGCCCTGGGGCAAGCGCCCGCTGTTCGTGCTGCCGGCGGGCAAGGTGCCCCCGAACCCGAGCGAGCTGCTCGGTTCGCGTCAGATGGCGCAGCTGCTCGAGGCGATCAGCCGTGACTTCGACGTGGTGCTTCTGGATGCTCCCCCGCTGCTGCCGGTGACGGATGCGGCGATCCTGTCGCGTGAGACGACGGCGGCGATCCTCGTCGTCGCGGCGGGTCGCACGACGACCGGTCAGCTCACCGCGGCACTGACGGCTCTCGAGACGGTCGACGCGAAGGTCGGCGGCATCGTCATGAGCATGGTCCCCACCCGCGGACCGGATGCGTACGGGTACGGATACGGATATGGATACGGCGGCTACGGGACGTACGGCACGGCTCCGGAGCCGGCACCGGCGAAGGCGAAGAACTCACGCAAGCGGGCGCCGGAGGACGACGCCGGCCTCGACGAGCTCGTGAAGGGCTCCTGAGCAGAGAGGCGTTCGTGCGATGTCCTCACGTCGTCGCCCGATTCATCGCTCCACCCCCGTCAGCCGCGCGCTGACGGGGGTTCTCGTTTCTGTCCTGGCGGTCGCCACGATCGCACTCGCGGTGTTCGCGCTGACGCCGCGTACGCCGCCCGAGACGCGCCCGCTTCGCACGACGACACCGTCCGTCACGCCGTCCGCTTCGCCGTCGACCTCGCCGTCCCCCGCCGCGTCGGCCTCGTCTGCACCGCTCGCGCCGGTTGCGGCGCCCGGCGCCGCGGAGCGGTTCCTCGCCGTGGGTGAGCAGGCGATGTGGCGGGCGTCCGCCGGCGACTGCGGAACGACCGCACCCCTGCTGGAGCGATCCATCGACGGCGGCCAGACCTGGAGCGACGTCACGCCGCGCTATCTCGGCATCGGCGAGATCCTGCACGTCGAGGCGTTCGTCGGAACGGAAGCGCGCATCGTCGCGCGCATGGGTGCCGCCTGCGAGACGCAGGGGCTGCGCACCTTCACACAGGGACGCTTCTGGGAACAGGATGCGGCGACCCTCGCCGCGGCGACCTATGTCGACCCTGCGGCGTCCACCGTGATCGTGACCCCGTCCGGCCGCATCGAGGCGCCGTGCGCAGCACCCTGGGGCGCGCAGGGCGACGCCGGCGCGCTCACGATCGTGTGCGACGGCATCGCTCAGCAGTGGGACGGCAGCGCCTGGCAGGCCGTGGCGGAACGCGCTGTCGCCGCCGTCTGGACGACCGACGGTGCGCGCGTCGCGCGCACGGACCCCTCCTGCGCCGGCCTGATCGTCGGCGATACCTGCCTCGCGGACGCCCCCGCCGCCCCCGCCGCCCTCGCGACGTCTGCCGACACCCTGTGGCTCTGGGCCGGCGACACCGTCCGCGCGCTTCCCTGACCCAGCCGCATCCGGTCCCGGCGAGGTGGGACCGAACTCCTGCAATACCCGCCGCTCACCGCCCCCCGAATCACCCCAGGCGCACATCTGCAGGAGTTCGGGTCGCCACGGAGGTGGAGGGCGCACCGATCTCGCCCTCCACCTCCGCTTCCGCTCAGTGCTCGATGACACTCCGGCGACGTCGAGCGATCAGGATGCCGCCTGCGGCCAGCAGCAGCGCGCCGAGCGCGCCCGCGCCCCACATGATCTGTCCGCCGGTGTTCGCGAGACCGAGCGGGTCGCCTCCCGCGGCCGCAGGATCCGATCCCGCTCCGGCGCCGCCTCCGGTGGCGGTGACCGTGAGGGCGGCACGTAGCTCCACTGCCCCGACCCGCACGACGATCTCGTGCGAGCCCACGGAGGTGCCCGCCGGGATGGCGACCGTGGCAGACAGCGCGCCGTCGGCGTCCGTCGTCATCGTCGCGAGCAGCACGGGGTCGGAGTGCAGCCACACCTCGGCGGCGGCGGATGCAGGCAGCCCGCTGCCGGTGACGGTGATCGTCCCTCCCTGCGCCACCGTCGGCGACGACAGCGACATCGCGGGGTCGACCCCCGGCTCCGGCTCCACCACCTCGACGGTGAAGGTCGTGGTGAACGAGCGACCGGCGATCTCGGCGGCGACGGTGATCGTCTTCTGCCCCGCGGTCGTCGACTCGAAGCCCTGCAGAGAATAGGCGTCGTCCGCCAGCGGGATGATCCGCTCGCCGTCTCGCACCGCCACCGCGAGCCCCTCCGCGGCGAAGACCTCGCCGATGACGTACCGCGTCTTGACCGGCGGGGAGACCACTTCCAGGGTGGCGGACTCCGACGGCGGTGCCGGCACGTTCGTCACCGCGAGCGAGAGCGGCGCGAGCGCGACCCAGTCGAGGTTCGGAGCGTAGGACGTGGCGTTGCCGAGCACGATGTCTCCGCTCTCCGTCGAGAGCGTGACGGGCATGCTGTGCGTCCAGAACCCCTTCCAGGAGTAGTTGTGGCGGAAGGATCCCCGCGCCGTCTCGCCGCCCACCTCGCTGACGTCGAGGAACCGCGTGATGATGTCGGCGTTGTAGGCGTGACCGGTGTTCTTCTCAGCGTTGGAGTAGCGCACCTGCAAGTCGTAGTCGCCCGCCGGCAGCGCGTCGCCGCGCGCGATGGTCGCCGTGTTGGCGGCACCCCCGCCGAGCCAGCCGATCTGCTGACCGCTGACATTCGTGGGTGCGGAGACGTTCTCGCGTCGGACACCGCCCGCGAGCGTCACCCGCTCCGCGTCCTCGACCTCGATCCGCGTCACGGCCTCATCCGCTTCGGCGACACGGGTCGTGCGGATACCCGCGAGCTGCGCCGCATCCGCCGCGACCGAGATCTGGTTGATCCCCTCCCGCAGATGCACCCGCAGGGTCGAGGTCCAGCGCCCGGCGTACTCGGCGGCCGCGCCCTCGATCGCACGCCCGTTGAGCGAGACCTGCACGGATGCGGGCCCGTCGGTCTCGTACCGCACCTCGACGTCGTGGTAGCCGCTCTCCCGCGCGGAGAAGAAGAACGTGGCCCCCGCGTCGGGCGACAGCGCAACGGTTCCGGATGCGGCGGGCGCCGCATCCGTGCGCGCGAGGACGGCGGGGTAGTCGTGCGTCTCCGCGCCGTCAACCCGCTCGAGCTCCAGTCTGTCGAGCGACACATCGGCGCCCGGCAGCACCGAGGAGCCGTCGCTGCTCGCGCGCACCGAGATGGTGTGCGCGCCGGCATCCAGCGTCAGCGTCGCCTCCGCACGACCGCGGTAGGTGGTGTTGAAGCCGGGCTCGTATGCGAGGGTTGCCGCCGGTTCGTCGTCGACGAAGACCGCGTGGCTCCCCGGACCGCCGACGCCGACGATCACGGCGAAGCGGTAGTCGCCGTCTTCGGGCACCTCCACGTCCCAGCTCACCGACGCGTCGGCGCGGGTGAACCCGGTGACGTCCTTCTGACCGGATGCGGCGAACACCCAGGCGTCGTTGGCGGGGCGGTCGTTCACCTGCAGCGAGCGCAGCTCCGCGTCCTCCGCCTCGATCTCGGTTCGCCAGGTGTCGTCGACGACCGGCTCCTCGCCGAGCGCGGGGGTGATCACCACCTGATACGCGGACTGCCTGTCATCGTTCGGCACGGTCACCGCCAGCGCGTCGCCGAGCGTGACCCGCTCCGCCGCGACGACTCGCGGCGCCTGGGCCTCGCCCTCCTGGCCCGTCCAAGTACTCTCTCGCACCTGCACGTCGACGGTCGATCCGAACACATCGGGGTCCAGTCCCGCGAGATCGAGCTGGATGTCGGAGGAGCCGCCGCCGACCAGCACGGTCGCCTGCCGGCGCTCGTCGTCGATCGTCGCGATCCCCTGCACCGTGTCCACCGCGTTGAGCTGCGGCGGGGTCAGCTGAACGGTGTCGCCCGAGAGATCCCCGTACCACTTGAGAAGCCACCAGGCGCCGTTCGCGGCACCGCCCTTGGCCATGTTGTCGTTGAGGTTCCCCGCGAACGTCCAGTACGCGGTCTGCGCGTCCACCTTGGCGTCCTCGAACATCGCGAGCCACTGCACGATCTGGCCCGGAACGGACATGTCCCGACGCATCGCGTACTCGGTGATGTTGACCGGGAGCGGCCCCACCCCGACCTCCTGCTCGATCTGTCGGAACTCGGCCAGATGACCGCGGAAGGTACTGAGGTTCTCGACGCCGAGCTCGTGCCAGGTCCAGATGTCCGGCAGGGTGCCCGAGGCCTTCGCCGACTGCAGGATCTCCCGCGTGCTCCCGCCGTGCCACCAGGCGTCGCCCGGACCTGCGATGCGCGCCTCCGGCATGATCTCCTTGATCGTGCGATAGGCGGCGTCCCAGTCGGAGAAGAAGTGATCCTTCATCTGGTCCCACTGGCCGTACCAGTTGATGCCGTCGGGCTCGTTGAACGGGGTGAAGACGTAGCGCTCCGGATAGGCGGAGTTGTCGCGGATGTCGGTGACGACGGTGCGCACGATGTCGAGGTACGACTCGAAGTCCTCGGGGCGCTTCCCACCGTTGTAGGGCCAGTCCGGGTAGTAGTCCTGGATGTTGACCATCAGGTAGTCGCCGCCGTTGCGGAAGAAGGAGCCCTCCACCTCCAGCGGGTCTCCGTTCGGGTGCTGCGCACCGCGCGGGGCCTTCTGCGTGACGTTCGAGGGACGCGCACCCGCGATGATCGCGTCGGTGGGCACGCCCTCGTCGCCGAGGCCGTAGAGCATGCCGGAGGCGCCACCGCGGAACGGGCCCGTGCGCTCGCTGAAGTCGATCTGAACCGTGTCCGCGGATGCGGCGGCAGCCGGTGTGGCCACGGCCGCGCCCGTGAGGGCCAGGGCGGCGCAGGCGGCGGTCGCGACCGCCCGGCGGAGGGAGCGCCCGGCGCGGCTGCGCAGGCGTGGTGAGGCGAGTGTCATCGTGACGTCCTTGTCGTGAGGGGATGCGGAAAGGGGGTGGGCGCCGCGTGCCGCGGCGCCCACCGGGGTGTCATCGGAACAGTGCGTTGATCTGGTCGTTCGCGCTGGTGAAGGCGCCCGCGTCCGCGCCGCCCTTCAGGAACGACTCGATCGTCGCGGTCATGGTGTCGTTGACGTCCGACCAGTGGTCGGCGATCGGAAGGAGCTTGGTGGTGCCGTCGGTCACCTGGACGGTGAAGCCGCTGACGTCCCAGCCCTTTTCGGCGAACGCGGTCTCCGCCTTCTCGGTGGAGCTCTGGATCGCCGGGAACACGACGGCGGCGTCAGCCACGACGTCCTGGCATGCGCTGGAGCCGAGGTAGCTGACCCACTGCCATGCCGCATCCGGCTTGCTCGTTCCCGCCCAGATGCCGTCCGAGAGCCCGTTGAAGACGCTGGCGCGTTCCCCGTCGGGGCCGATGGGCGTCGGCACGACCAGAGTGGGCGTGTCCGTCTGCCCGAGGTACGAGGCCGTCATCCAGCTGCCGTCCGTGACCATGGCGTAGCGACCCGCGAGGTAGCCGTTGAGCGGGTCCTGCTCGGACAGCGCGATGTCGACGCTGGGCATGTAGCCCTTGTCGGCGAGGCTCTTGTACCAGGTCATCGTCTCGACGAACGACGGGTCGTCGAAGTTCCAGCTGGTGGTCCAGGGTGTCTTGTCACCGAAGTACCAGTCGTTGCCGAGCGCGTAGGGGGCCCAGGTCTGCTGACCACTCGCGTTCAGCCCGTTGCCGCTCAGCGCGAGACCGTAGACCGCCACCTTCGACTTGTCGAAGCCGGGCTCATCTCCGTGGACGCCGTTCGCGTCGACCGTCAGTCGCGCGAGCGCGGCCTCGAAGCTGCCGCCGTCGGCGGGGTTCCACTCCAGCGATCCCAGTTGCTCGGCGGTCAGGCCCGCATCCGTCGCCATCTGCTGGTTGTAGAAGGTGGCGACGGTGTCGAAGTCCTTCGGCAGGCCATAGCGACCGCCCTCCTGGTCGGTCCAGAGCTCGGCGAGCCCGTCCTGATAGATGTCGAGGTCGATCGAGTCGGCTTCGACCCTGTCGCTGATGTCGAGCAGCTGACCCTGGGAGACGAACTGAGGGAAGTAGGAGAGGTGGTCGGTGAAGACGTCCGGCGCGGTCCCCGAGGCGAAGCCCGTGGTCAAGCCCTGCCAGTAGTCTGCCCAGCCGAACTGCTCGATCTTGACGCTGATGCCGCTGGTCTGCTCGAAGTCGGTCGCGCACTGCTGGTAGGCGGCCTGCTGGTTGCTGTCCCACAGCCAGTACGTGATGGAGTCGTCGGAGCCTGCCGCGTCACCGCCCCCGGCGCATCCGGCGAGGGCGAGAGGGACGGCGACGGCGACCGCGGTGACCGCAACGGTGCGGCGCACACGAGGAGAATGACGCATGACATGCCTTTCGTGAGGGTGTTTCTTCGGGTCGACCGAGCGACGGCGCCGTCGGTCAGGCGTACAGCGGCTACTTGATGCCCGAGTAGCCCAGGTTGTCGACGAGCTTTCGTCCGAAGAGGACGAACAGCACGAAGATGGGCAGCGCCGCGACGAGGGTTCCCGCCATGAGTCCCGCCCAGTCGGGCCCGGTCTGCGGCGTCTGCGAGCGGAAGATGCCGAGGGCGACGGTGAGCACACGGGATTCGTCGGCGCGGCCGACCAGCAACGGCCAGAAGTACTCGCCCCAGGCCGTGATGTAGGTCAGCAGCGCGAGCGTGAAGATCGGCGTCGACGACATCGGCAGCACGATGCGGAAGAAGATCCGGAAGTGGCCGGCGCCGTCGATCTTCGCCGACTCCTCGACCTCGCGGCTGATGCCGAGGAAGAACTGCCGCATGAAGAAGATCGCGAACGGCGTCATGAAGAAGAACGGCAGGATGATGCCGGCGAGCGTGTTGAGCAGCCCCAGGTCGCGGATCAGGATGAAGTTGGGGAGCTGCACGAAGATCGGCGGGATCATCAGCGCCGTGAGGAAGAGGAAGAAGACCGCTTCCCTCCCCCGCCAGTGCAGCCGCGCGAAGGCGTAGGCAGCCATGGACGAGAACAGCACCTGCCCGAGCGTGATCACGGTGGCGACGATGACGGTGTTGCGCAGGTACAGCCAGAAATCGATCGAACCGGTGGTTCCCCCCTCTGCCGCCGCCTGCTCGGGTGTCGCAAGCCCCAGCACACGTGCGAAGCCGCCCCAGCTGAACTCCACCGGCAGCAGGCTGCCCGCGTTCGTGTACAGCGCGGTGTTCGTGGACAATGCCGTGCGCAGCATCCAATAGAACGGGAAGAGCGTCACGACGAGAAGGACCCCCAGGGCCGCCCACGCGAGGATGCGACCCACGGGCAGCGGCTTCCGTGGTCGGCGTCGGACGGGGGATGCGGCTTCGGTCGCCGCCGGGCGCGGCGTCATCACAGCGGTCATGGCGGCTCCTTAGGCGAGGTCCGACTGGTTGGATCGCATGATCTTCAGCTGCGCCCACGCCACGGCGGCGAGGACGACGAGCAGGAAGACCGACATCGCCGACGCGTATCCCAGGTCGAAGCGTTCGAAGGCCTGTTGGTAGATGTAGTAGTAGATGACGCGCGTCGCGTTGACCGGGCCGCCCTGCGTGGTGACGGCGACGGTGTCGAAGATCTGGAACGAGCCGACCACCGTGATCACCAGCACGAGAGCGAGCACGGGGCGCAGCAACGGCAGCGTGATCGAACGGAACATCCGCGTCTCCGATGCGCCGTCGAGTGCCGCCGCCTCGTACAGCTGGGTGGGGATGGTCTGCAGCCCCGCGAAGATGAGCAGCGCCGTGTAGCCGACGTAGCGCCACACGTTGATCAGGGCGATCGTGGGGATGGCCAACTGCTCGCTGCCGAAGAACGCGACGCGATCCGTCCCGAGCCAGTCGAAGACGACGTTGATGATGCCGGTGGAGTAGTCCATCATCCAGAACCAGACGAGGGCGACGACGACGTTCGCGACCAGGTACGGCAGCAGGATGATGCCGCGGATGACCGCGGAGCGGGTCAGGCGGTGCATGAGCACGGCGATGCCCACCGCCAGCACCGTCTGCACGCCGATGTTGATGACGACGTACTCCGCCGTCACCCCGAGGGCGTTCCAGAACAGCGGGTCTTGGAACATCCGCTCGTAGTTCTCCGTGCCGATGAACTCGCCCGCGCCGATGAGGTTCTGATCGGTGAAGCTGAACCACACGCCGCGCAGCGAGGGGATCAGGTAGAAGGCCAGGAAGCCGATGGCGGCGGGCGCGATGAACAGCATGGCGACGCGGAAGTCGCCACGATGCCGGCGGCGCGACCCGGGCGCGATGATCGCGCGGGTGTCGAGTGCGCGGGTCGTGATGCTCCGACTCATGACAGTGCCTCCACGTACAGCAGAGCGACCTGGTCGGGATCCAGAGCGGGGACGTGCACCCCGACCTCGGCGAGCGCCGCGCCCGTCAGAACCGTGCCGTCGATCCACCAGGAGGGATGGATGCGCTCGTCGTACGGTTCGAGCGCGGGCCCGGAGGCCCGCAGCCGGTAGCGCCGTCTGGGATCCAGGCCGGGCAGACGGACCCGCCCCACGGGCCAGGTGATGTGACGCTCCCGCAACGTCACGAGGTAGAGCGCCTCGCTGAGGTCGACGGCGACCGCACCGTGCAGCCAGAGGTCACCGTCTTCGAGCGCCCGGCGCACGGTGGTTCCGCCGTGGATGAGCGGACGCATCCGCTTGTAGTACGCGACCCATTCCGCCAGCTCGTCCCGTTCTTCGGGCGTCGCGGCACTGAGGTCCCATTCGATGCCGAAGTGCCCGAAGAGCGACGTCGCCGCGCGGAAGGAGAGGTCCAGGCGTCGACGCGTCGTGTGCGCGCGGTCGGCGCCGATGTGGCTGCCGACGAGCTCCGGCGGCAGCAGCTGCGCCGTCCACCGCTGGATCTGCTGACGCTCGCGCGCATCGATGCAGTCCGAGGCCCACACCCGGTCGGTGTGCTCGAGGATCTCGAGGTCCACGCGCGCGCCGCCTGACGAGCACGACTCGATCTCGAGATCCGGCACAGCCCGACGGATCTCATCCAACAGCCGATACGCGGCGTGGGTCTGCGCGTGCACCCCGGCACGACCCGTGCGCGTGGAGCCGGCGTCGATGAGGTCGCGGTTGTGGTCCCACTTGATGTAAGAGATGCCGTACTCCTGCACGAGCGCCACGACGTGGTCGCGCACGTGGGCGAACGCACCGGGATGCGTCAGGTCGAGCACCTGCTGATGCCGGAACGAGATGGGCAGCCTTCCCGGCACCTGCAGCATCCACTCCGGATGCGCGCGCGCGAGATCCGAGTCCGGGTTCACCATCTCGGGCTCGAACCAGAGTCCGAACTCCATCCCGCGAGCGCGGACGCCGTCGACGAGGCGCCGGAACCGGCCGTCTCCCCAGACCTGCTCCCCCAGCACCCAGTCACCGAGGCCGGAGGTGTCGTCTCGACGGCTGCCGAACCAGCCGTCGTCGAGCACGAACCGCTCCACTCCGACGCTCTGCGCGAGATCCGCGAGCTCGAGCAGACGGTCGAGATCGTGGTCGAAGTACACGGCCTCCCAGACGTTCATGACGACCGGGCGCGCTGAGCGCGGGTGATGCGGCCGGGAGCGCAGATGGGTGTGGAAGCGTGCGGCGACCGCATCCAGGCCCGCGCCGTAGGCCGCGTACACTGCGGGCGCGCTGTAGGACTCGCCCGGCGCGAGCTCGATCTCCCCGGGCAGCAGCAGCTCGCCGCCGAGCAGCAGTCGCTCGCCGGAGAACGCGCGTTCGGCGAGCGTGCGGTGGTTGCCGCTGAACGCGACATGCAGCCCCCATGCCTCGCCGCGGTCGAAGTCGAGGTCGGGCGTTCCCGCCATCAGCACGAGTGCCGCATCCGCTCCCGTGCGACCGTGACGGCCCTCGCGCAGGTGAGTGCCGACCGTGAACGCACGCGTCTGGGGAACCCGCTCCTTCGCCCACCGTCCGGCGAGATCGAACAGCAGATCGGCACGGGTGGGCACCGGCATCGCGGAGGTCAGGCCGTCGAGGGTGTACACGTCGGCGCCGACGTTCTTCAGTTCGGATGCGAGGCGCACCAGTCCGCTCGGGAGCAGCTCGATCGTGAGCCGCAGTTCGAGACCGACGAGCTCGTCGCGCGCGACGACCAGGATGCGGCCGCCCGCCGGGCGGTGCTCGACCTCCGTCGACACCGGGACGAACGAGGGCGACCACGCGCGGCCGGCGCGATGACCGGACACACCCGGCGTTCCGGTCCACCCCGCCGAGTTCTCCGGGATGAGCGACACCCGCACCGGCACATCGGCGCCGTTCGTCGCCCGCGGCGGCACGGCATGGCGGGCGAGCTCGTCCGCATCCGCATCGTCGAACGCGTCCGAGCCCCAGTGCACGATGCGCGGCAGGGATCCGGAGGGAAGGGAAACCACGAGCCCGACGCCCCCTGCGACGAACCTGACGTCTTCGCTCATCGAGATCGGAGCGGCGTCGCCCTCGTCGGTTACCTGCATCGTCACAGCGTCTTCGCCTCTTCCCACCATTGGTCTGCAAACGTTGGTCAGAACGTAGCATGCAGCGGCGAGCGTCTGCAAACGTTGGTCAGAATTGTGTCCACGGCGACCCCGCAGCGCCCGAACGGCGTCGAGATGCGCGGGGGCGGCGCTCAGCGGACGGTTGCGGCGCTCTCACGCACGACGAGGCGCGGGAGCACCGCGGAGTCCTCCGGCGCGTGCCCGCTGAGCATCCACTCCTCCAGCAGGGCGAAGGTGCGCCGTCCGAGATCGGTGAAATCCTGCGCCACGGTCGTCAGGGCGGGCACCCACATCTGCGCGAAGGGCTGATCGTCGAAGCCGACGACGCTCACGTCCTCGGGCACCCTTCGTCCCCGCTCCTGCAGCGCCCGCGCCGCGCCGATGGCGAGCTCGTCATTGCCGCACAGGAGCGCCGTCACGGCGGGATCATCGGCGATCGTCAGCGCGGCCTCGTAACCAGACATCGGCGAGTACGCGGCGCGGACGACATCGGGAACGGGCGCGCCGGCCTCCTCGAGTGCACGTCGCCACCCCCACTCGCGTCCGGTGCCGTCGCGCGTCGCGGGAATCGCGAGGTGATGCACGCTCCGATGCCCGAGCGAGAGGAGGTAGCGCGTCGCCTCGTAGCCGCCCGCCTCGTCGTCGAGGAATGCGTGCGGTCGGTCGCCCCGAGCCCGCCTCGCACCCGCGGCAGCCACGACCGGCAGGTTCTCAGGCATGGCGTCGAGGGTCGCGACACCGACCTCGTCGAACTCGATGACGATCGCTCCCGCGAGCGGTTGCGACAGCGTCGATGCGATCGCCCGCTGGATCGCAGACTCGTCGTCGCTCTCCACGACCGCGATGAGGATGACGTAGTCCGCCGCCCGTGCGGCCTCCTCGATGCCCTGCAGCGTCGCCGCGTATCCGAACCGGATCGTGTTGCGCGCCAGCACGGCCACAGTGGACCGCTTGCCGCTGACCAGCGCCTGCGCCGCGGCGTTCGGCCGATAGTCCAGCTCCCGGACGGCGGCCATCACCTTCTCGCGCAGCCGCGCGCTCACGGGCGTACGCCCCGAGATCACCCGCGACACCGTCGACACGCTCACCCCGGCACGTGCAGCCACGTCGATGAGGCCGGCCGGGCGATGCTCGAAGGTCATCCCCACAGGCTAGCCACGCGCATCGGCGCCGGCCGCATCCGCGCCGATGAGGATTCGGGTGGTGGCGCGGGCTTCGGGCGATGGCGGTGAGGATTCGGGTGGTACCGGTGGGGATTGGGGCGGGGCGTTGGGGATTTGGGCGTTGGGGATTGGGGCGTTGGCGTTGGGGATTGGGGCGGGGCGTTGGGGATTGGGGCGGGGAGTGGGGATTGGGGCGGGGCGTTGGGGATTGGGGCGGGGCGTTGGGGATTGGGGCGTTGGGGATTGGGGCGGGGCGTTGGAGATTCGGGCGGGGGGCGTTGGGCCGCCGGCTGCGGTCGGGCCGTGCCCGAACTCCTGCACATCGAACCCGCACACCACCCGCCGGCACCGCCCGCGCCGGATCTGCAGGAGTTCGGGCGCGCCGGGAGGTTCGGTGGTGCCGAGGGGGGCTTTCGGGTGGCGCCGAGGGGGCTTCGGGTGGGGTGTGGCGCCGCCGGCTGCGGTCGGGCCGTGCCCGAACTCCTGCACATCGAGCCCGCACACCACCCGCCGGCACCGCCCGCGCCGGATCTGCAGGAGTTCGGGCGCCCCCGGCACCCTGCCCGCGCGGCACCCTCCCCCGGTGACCGGCACCCGCATCCGCTCGCTCCGGCGCGCACGCGCCACACTTCTGCGCACCCGCCACAGACGTGGACGGGCGCGGATGCGGAAACCTGCGGCATCTGCGCACATGCGACGCAACTCGGGCGCCCCGGCCCCGGGTACGTCGAAGCGGGGCGGGCCCCGAAGGACCCACCCCGCTTCTTCGGCTCGGTTCAGGCCCGGCGGCGCATCCGCGACATCAGCAGCCCGAGAGCCCCCACAGCGAGCAGGCCCGCCGCCAGCACAGCCCAGGGCAGCGGGTTCACACCCGTCGCGGGCAGCGACGCGGCCACCGGCGCACCCGGCGCCACCGGCACACCGGGCGCGGCGACGACGAGCGCCGACGTCGCGACGGCGGTGGAGCCGCCCGCGCCGAAGCCGATGGCCACCAGGGTGTGCTCACCGGGGGTGAGATCCGTGGGGACCGTGACCTCGAACGACGCGGCACCGTCGGCATCCGTCACCGCCGCACCCAGCAGGGTGGGCGTGGAGTACGCGAAGGCCTGCACGTTCGATCCCCCGAGGAAGCCGGAAGCCTCCACGGTGACCTTCTGCCCCGGCGTGACCGAGCTCACGGGATTGCCCGACGCGCCCACGAAGCGCACGCTCGTGCCTTGGGTCGCAGCCGGCACCGTCTCGGGCGCGGCGTTGGAGAGCACGGATGCGGATGCAGACACCGCCGGCTCGGCTGCTCCGACCGACGTGGACGCCACGACCGAGAAGGTCATCGCTCCGGCCGGCAGCCCCGTGATCACGCACGAGGTCTCGGTGGTCGTGCAGGTCTGCCCGCTGGGCACCGCGGTGACGGTGTAGCTGACGGGTCCCGCGCCGCCGTCGTCCTCGGATGCCGGCCACGAGACGAAAGCCTGGAAGGCGCCCGGCACCGCGTTCACGGTTTCGGGGGCCGTGGGCGCGACGGCGTCGATGCGGATCTTGACCGTCGACGTCGCGGTGCCCGCCTCGGCACCGGTGGCGGTGATGGTGAAGGTCGTCTTGTCGATCGCGTCGCCCGTCGGGGTTCCGCTGATCACGCCGGTGCTCGCGTCGAGCGACAGTCCGGCGGGCAGCGTGGGGCTCACGGCGTAGGTGACCGACCCCGAGAAGCCTGTCGCCGTCAGCGCCGAGGTCGGCTCGATGGCCTGCCCGTGCACGACGGCGAGCGGCTGATCGGACGGAGAGAGTCCCGCCACCACGATCCCGAACTGCTGCGACGCCGTGAACGTGCCGTCGCTCGCGATGAGCGTGAACACGGTGCGCTCGATCGCCTCACGCGGTGTTCCGGAGATCACGCCGGTGGCGGCGTCCAGCGTCAGGCCGTTCGGCAGTGCCGGCTCGACCGAGTAGGCGACGGAGCCCGGGAAGCCGGATGCGGTGGGGGCCGGCGTCGCATCGATGGCCGTTCCGCGCGTCGCCTGGACGATGGCCGTGGCCAGGGCGAGGGCGGGCTTGATGGCCAGCGAGATCGTCGCCGTCGCCGTGGCGTCGCCATCCGTTCCCGTGATCGTGTATTCCGTCGCCGCCTGCGCCGTCGTCGGCGTGCCGCTCAGAACGCCTGTGGAGCCGTTGAAGGTCAGTCCCTGGGGTACGGCCGGGGCGATCGTGTACGTCACCGTGCCGTCGAAGTTCTCCGCCGTCAACGCGGAGGATGCGGGCATCGCCCTGCCGACGGTAGCGTTCAGCGTCTGGGTCGCGGGCGAGATCTCAGGCCGTGCGACGAGCGAGATGACGGACACGGTACTGGTGTTCAGGCTGCCGACGTACGCGGTCGTGCTGTCGGGCGACACGGCGAGCTCGTAGGGGCCGGAGCCGACGAAGACGGTGGCTCGCGTGTCGGTGTCGGCGGTGTCGATGACCGTCACACTGGAATCGCGGGAGTTGGCGACGAGGACGTGCGATCCATCGGGCGTCACCGCGACGCCGTAGGGCAGACTCCCCACCGTGAGGTCGGTGATCTTGGTCAACGCGACGGTGTCGATGACGCTCACGGTGTCGGTGTCGCCGTTGGTGACGTAGGCGCGGGTGTTGTCGGGCGAGATCGCCACGCGGCGGGGGCCGTCGCCGACGGGGATCCGCGCGATCTGCTGCTGCGAGGCCAGGTCGACGACGGCGAGGTCCTCGGACCCGTAGTTCACCACGTACAGACGCTTGCCGTCGGGAGAGACGGTGACGCCCCAGGGGAGGGAGCCGGTGAGCGTCGGAACCGTGCCGATCTGCGCGTTCGTCGCGGTGTCGATGACCGAGACCGAGCCGCCGTTGGCCGAGTACACCCGTGAACCGTCGGGCGAGATGGCGATGCCATGGGGGCTGTAGCCCGTGTAGCCGGTGACGTTGCCGATCAGCGTGTTGTCGACGAGGTCGAAGACCTTGACGGCGCCCCCACTCCAGTCGGCGGTGTAGGCGCGAGTGCGATCCGGAGTGACGACGATCCCCATCATCGCCGAGCCGCCGGCGATGGTGGTCTGCAGCTTCTGCTCAGCCGTGTCGACGATCGACACGCCCTGCGACGCGTAGCTCGCGGTGTAGACGCGCGACCCGTCGGCCGAGATGGTGAGCGCGGTCGGCGTCGAGCCGACGGCGATGGTGGCCGTCACCTCGGGGGCGAGCCCCGCGGCGTACGCCGGCGTCGCCGCGAGCGCGGCGGATGCGGCCAGAGCCGCCGTCGTGACGCCGGCCGCGACGCGCCGCCATGCGCGGCGGCGAGGGGCGCGCGCGAGCACGCCGAGAAGGGGTGTATCAGTCATTGGAGCCTCTCGATCCCGGGCGCGCGCGTAGGAACAGAAGTGCGCGCGGGGTGTTCCGACACTACGAGCGAGTTGCTCCGCATCCGTCACCGGCGGCGAGGCGCCGCGTAGAACTGCTCAGTCCACCCGCTGTCCACCTGTGCTTCACCGTGCCGTCCTATCCCCGACGTCTGCACGACCGATCGCCCACAGCACACCTCAGCGTCCACACGCGGCATCACCCGCACCACCGATCGTGCAGACGTCGCCGTATGGCAGCCCGACGGAACCCCGCACGGGCCCGACGGAAACCCGCCCGGGCCCGACGGAACCCTGCCCGGACCCGACGGGCCACACTTCTCCGCATCCGCCACAGTCATTGCCTGGCGCACCTGCGCAAAGGTGTCGCATCTGCGCACCTGCGACGCAACTCGGGCATCCGAACAGGGCACCCCGCGACAGCACCTACCCGACGAGCGGGCCGCCGAGCTTCCAGTACCCGAGGAACGAGACGCGGTCCTTCGGCAGCCCCCGCTCGGCGGTCAGGTGGCGGCGGATGCGGGCGACAGCCCCCGCCTCGCCCGCCAGCCACACGTATTCGGCATCCGCCACGCGCGCCTCGCGCACGGCCGCCTCGAGCGCCTCGCCGGCGACGGCCGCGCGCGCCACGAGCCGCACGCGTGCGCCGGCGGGCGCCGCGGGGCTGACGATGTCGTCACGCGCGTCCCCCGCCTCCAGCAGCACCTCCGCACGGCCGCCTTCGGGCAGGGTGCGCAGGATGTTGGCGATCGCCGGGAAGGCGGTTTCGTCGCCCACCAGCAGCCACCGCACCGCATCCACAGGCGGCTGCCAGTGCAGGCCGTAGCCGGTCCAGCCGTTGCGCCGGTCGGGTCCGGTGATCCACAGGCGCTCCCCCGGCGTCACTCCCGCAGCCCACGCGGATGCGGGACCGGGCGGATCGTGCAGCAGCACATCCACGTCGATCTCACCCTGTTCGGGGCGGATCGCCGACGGCGTGTACGTGCGCAGCACGTTGCGCTCGGTCTCGGGCAGCGCCTTCCAGCGCGCGTACCACTGGGACGGATGCGGGGTGGGCTGCGCCATGAGCCCGAAATCGGCGAGGCCCCCGTCCGGCAGGGGAAGCACGAGCTTGATCCGCTGATCCAGACCCCACGGAGCGAAGTCGCGGAGTTCGGGTGCTCGGAGCGTGAGCCGCCGCCATCCCGGCGCGATGGCGCGCGCATCCGCCACGGTCACGGCGAAGGCGCTGTACTCCCAGGGCCGCATCATGCACCCCCGAGCGGCACGACGAGGGGTCCGCCGGTCACCGGGTCGGCGATCACCATGTTGGGCAGGCCGAAGACCTGCTCCACCCGTTCGCTGGTCACGACCTCGGCGGGTGTCCCCTCGGCGACGATAGCGCCGTCGCGCATCGCCACGATGTGGCTGGCGTAGCGGGCGGCGTGGTTCAGGTCGTGCAGCACGGCGACGATGGTGCGCCCCGCGCGGTTCAGCCGCCCGAAGAGCTCCATGAGCTCCACCTGATGCGCGATGTCGAGGAAGGTGGTGGGCTCGTCGAGCAGCAGCAGGTCGGTCTGCTGCGCAAGCACCATCGCGACCCACACGCGCTGGCGCTGCCCGCCCGAGAGCTCGTCGACCGGGCGCGATGCGAGCTCGCGGGTGCCCGTCGCGTCGAGTGCGTCGTCGACCGCGCGCTCGTCCGCATCCGACCAGCGGCGGATGAGTCCCTGGTGGGGATAGCGACCGCGGGCGACGAGGTCGGCGACCGTGATCCCCTCCGGGGCGATCGCGGTCTGCGGCAGGAGCCCGAGCCGCCGCGCGACCTCTTTCGCGGGGTAGGCGGAGATCGCCCGCCCGTCGAGCACGACGCTTCCGGACTGCGCCGCGAGCAGGCGCGAGAGCCCCCGCAGCAGCGTCGACTTGCCGCACGCGTTGGGGCCGATGATCACCGTGAACGAGCCGTCGGGAACGCTAACGGTGAGATCGGACACCACCGTCCGGCGGTCGTACGCGAGGCTCACCCTGTCGGCTGCAAGGCGCGGGGCGGACGGATGCGGGGACTCAGGCACGGCGACGGATCTCCTGGATGATCGTGACGACGAGGTAGATGCCACCGAGGGTGACGGTGACGACACCGGCGGGCAGCACGACGGGAAGCAGATGCTGCGCGATCACGTCGGAGGCGAGCAACAGCAGCGCGCCGACGAGGGCGGCGAGCGTCAGAGAGAGGTACGGCGTGCGTGCGAGACGCCGCGCGATCTGCGGCGCCGCGAGCGCGACGAAGGCGATGGGGCCGACGACGGCGGTGGCGATCGAGACGAGGCTGACTCCCAGCAGCAGTGCCGCGCTGCGCACGAGGGCGGGGCGTGCCCCGGTCGCGGCGGCCACGTCGTCGCCGAGGTCGAGCTGGCGCAGGCGCGGCACGAGCACCGCGGCGGCGATCAGCAGCGGCACGGCGCAGGCGAGCGCGCCGCCGAGTGGAGCGGCGGTGATGCCGTTGAGCGAGCCGGCGCCCCAGGCGGAAGCGAACATCGCGGTCTCGAGTTCGACCTGCAGGAGCATCCACGTGTTGAGCGAGGCGAGCATGGCGGAGATGCCGATGCCGATCACGATGAGCCGGAAGCCCTGAACGCCGCCGCGTCGGGCGAGGGCACCGATCACGAGCGCGACGCTCACGCCGCCGACGACGGCACCGATCGTCAGAGCGGGCCAGCTGTTCGAGACGAGGGTGAGGGTCAGCAGCATGCCGGCGAAGGCTCCGTTGGACAGCCCCAGGATGTCGGGGCTCGCGAGCGGGTTGCGCGTGACGGTCTGGAAGAGCGCACCGCTGACGGCGAGCAGCGCTCCCAGCGCGACGGCCGCCAGCGTGCGGGGCAGCCGCCACTCGAGCACGACGGTGCGATCGAGGTCCGTCCCGCCCCCGGCGAACGCGGTGAGCACCTGCCCCGGATCGAGCGCGTACGAGCCGAGACCGAGCGAGACGACGGCGAGCGTGCTCACGGCCGCGGCGAGCGCGATCCCCACGACCACGCTCCGCGCGCGCAGGCGGATGCGAAAGCCCCGGTATCCGACCTCGAGCCGGCGGTAGCCGGCATCCGCGAGCGCACTCATCCGAGCCCGCTCACGCGACGGCGCATCGCCAGGGCGATGAGCACGGGGGCGCCGACGAAGGCGGTGACGATGCCGGCGGGCATCTCGGCGGGGGCGATGAGCACGCGGCCGAGGACGTCGGCGGCGAGCACGACGACCGGGGCGAGCACCACCGAGACGCCCAGGATGACGCGCTGGTCGACGCCGAACACCCACCGTGCGACGTGCGGCACCATGAGCCCGACGAACGCGATCGGGCCGACGAGCGCCGTGGCCGCGCCCGCGAGCAGGGTGACGGCGATGACGACGAAGACGCGGATGCGGCGCACGTTCGCTCCGTGGGACCGGGCCACGTCGTCCCCGAGGGCCAGCGCGTTGAGTCCCGGCGCGACGGCGAACGCGATGATCAGGCCCACGGCGATGAAGGGGACGATCGCGACGAGCGCGTCGACTCCGGCGCCCAGCAGGCTCCCGGCGTGCCAGCTGCGCATGGCGTCGAAGGCGTCGGGGTTGCTCAGCGTCATCCCGGTGACGAGCCCCGAGAACACGGCACCGAGCGCGACGCCGGCGAGGGTGAGGCGGATCGGGTCGGCGCCGCCGCGCCCCGACGACCCGATGACGTACACGCCGAGCGTCACGACGAGAGCCCCGGCGAAGGCGAGCCAGACGAAGGATGCGGGATCCCGCATCCCGAGGAACGCGACGCCGAGGGCGACGGCGAACGCCGCGCCCGCATTGACCCCGAGGATGCCGGGATCGGCGAGCGGGTTGCGCGTGAAGGCCTGGATGAGGGCCCCGGCGACGCCGAGGGCCGCACCCGCGGCGATGCCGGCGAGCGTGCGCGGCACCCGCAGTTGCCACACGATGTACTGCGATTCGGGGGTGCCGCCGCCAGCGAGCGTGTCGAGGACGACGCGGGGCGACAGGGGGTTCGCCCCGAGCGCCAGTGACAGCAGGATCGCGGCGACGAGGGCGCCTACGAGCGCGAACGCGCTCACGGCGACGCGCAGGCTTCGAGGCCGTGCGCGCCGCCGTGAGCGGGCCGCGAGAGTGAGGGTCACCGAGCGTTCGAGAGGTACTTCTCGATGTCGTCGAGCACCTTCATCGCACCCTTGGGACCGACGCCGGAGACCCAGTAGCTGGTGTCGACCAGAGTGACGTCAGGGAACTCCGCGGAGTTCTGCGCGATGGCGGCGGGGATCAGCGAGGTGTCGGCGACGTCGGTCGCGGTCACGAACACGTGGTCGGCCTTCGCCTGCAGGATGTTCTCCGGCGAGATGTCGGCCTGGATGCCGTCGGCCCAGTCCTGGTCGGGAATGGTGAAGCCGACGCACTCGAGCAGGCTGCCCGCGAAGGAGGTGGGACCGTACAGGCTCAGCGTCGTCTCGTCGCGGGGACGGATCAGCTGCGCGGTCTGGCCGCCGACGGCGTGTTCCTCGCCGATCTCGTCGCACCGCGCGTCGACGTCGCCGAGGAGCGTCTGGACCTCGTCCTTGTGTCCGAGCGCGTCGCCGATCAGCAGGGCGTTGTCGCGCCAGGGGTCGGCCTGGGTCGCGATGAACACGGTCGGCGCGATGGCGCTGAGCTGGTCGTACAGCTTCGAGTGGCGCGCCTCGGTGCCGAGGATGAGGTCGGGCTTGAGGGCCGCGATCGCCTCGAGGTCGGGCTCCGGCACGGTGCCGACCGGCTCGACGCCGGAGGCGTCGAGGTAGGCGGGGATGCCCGACACGTTGCTCGCGACGGCCGCTCCCACCGGGGTGATGCCGAGGGCGACGGCCGTGTCCAGTTCGAGCGGCTCGAGGGTCACGACCCGCTGCGGGTCGGCGGGCACCTCGGTCGTGCCGCGCGCGTGCGTCACCTCGTGCGTGGAGGCGGCGGCCGGAGTGGACGCGGCGGGCTCGGCGGATGCGGCCGAGCAGCCGGCCAGGCCGAGAGCCGCGACCGCGGCCAGCGCGAGGGCTGCAAGGGAACGGGGACGAGCGGGCATGCGGCCGCCTTTCGGGTGATGCGTTCGGGACCCCGCCGTCGCGCCGCGACGAGCAGGTAAGCACAGCCTAACCAACCTTGCCGCCCACTCTCGACCTCCATCCACACCCCGCCCCGCGACGTCTGCACGACCGGTCGCCCGCCGGGCACCTCACGAGCCTCATGTGCCCCCACACGCCCCACCCGCCGTGCACATGTCGCGGCACCGACGGGGCGGACGACGAGGAGGTGGGCGAATCGGCGGGTGAAAAGGCGGCGACTCCCGCATCCGGTGGCGCGAAGCCGGGTTACGTTCACGTCGCCGGACGCACCCGACGCACCGGCCCAGAATTCGCTCCGGACTGGGGGCAGTGGGGTGGGGCAGCGACGCCTCACCCCACTGGACTCGTCGACCCCTCCTTCTCCGGCGGCCAGACGATTCGAGACAGCCATGACACCGGAAACGGCGACCCGGGCGCAGCCTGTCTCCGCGTACGAAGCTGCGGTGCGGGCCCTGCTGTCACCGCTGCCGGGCGAGCCGATCCTGGCGGCATCCGATCGCGAGGCACTCTTCGCCGCGTCCTCCCTGCCGCCCGGCATCCCCGGGGCGCGATTCGTCGTCTCCGCCGGCACGATCGTCGCCCTTCTCGGCAGCGGACGCCATTCCCGCGCCGCGGAGACCGCCGCCAAACTCGCCGCCGAGGCGGACGAGTTGCGGGCGCACACGGCGCCCTCGCTGCTGCCGGACGTGTACAGCGCGATCGGCGACGGTCTGCTGGCGGTCGGCGAGACCCGGCGCGCGCACCGATACGCGGACGCGGCGGCGCACATGGCGCACGAGCACGGCCGCGACGCGTCGGCCTACCGCGCGCAGGGGATCGTCGCGCTCGCCCTGGCCATGAGCGGCGAGCACGCGGCGGCGGCCGATGTGATCGCCGGCGCCTCCGGCCTCGCCGATCGCTACGGCTGGCCGACCTCGGAGACCGCCTACCACCTGTTGCTCGCACGCGCCCTGCGCGCGGAGGCGCGGGGGGATGCGGCGGACCTGCGGGCCGTGGCCGAAGAGATGCGGGGCTCGGCGTCGGATGTGCGCTGGCTGCTCTCGTCGTGGGCGGTGTCGGCGGTCGCGGCGCTGCTCGAGGGCGACAGCGCCGCCGCCATCGCGCACTCGCGTCAGGTGACCTCGACCGTCGCCGCGGGCAGCGCACCGCCCGCGCTGCGCGGCTTCGCGCTCGGCGCCCACGCCGATGCCCTCGTGCTGCGCGGAGAACCCTCGCGGGCGCTCGCGATGCTCGACGGCGAGTCCTCGACGATGGATCACTGCGTCTGCCTCGATGGACTGCGCGCGGGCGCCTACCTCCACTTGGGCGATCTCTCGGCGGCGCTGCGCGCGACGGCACCGTGCATGCGCGGCGCCGCACGCCACTCGCACCGGACCCTCGGCCGGGTGCTGCTCACGCGCGCGCTGGTGTTCGAGCGGCTCGGAAGACGCGACGCGGCAGCAGCGTCGCTCGAAGACGCACTGAACGTGTGGACCGACACCCGGGAGGCCTTCGTCTCGCCCCTCCTTCCGCTACGGGAGGTGGCCCCGGTCGCGGCGACGCTCGTGCGCAGGCCCGCGCTCCAGGAGCGCTTCGCGCAGATCCTGGCCCGGGCAGACACCGGCACGCGCGCACCCGTGCGCACGGCGACGCCGCCCCTGCTGCTCACCCGCCGCGAGCGCGAGGTCGCCTACGCCCTGCGTACGAGCAGCCACGCGACGAACGCGGAGCTCGCAGCATCCCTGCACCTGTCGGTCAACACGCTGAAGACCCAGCTGAAGACGCTCTATGCCAAGGTCGGCGCCCACGAGCGCCGCGGCGCGGTGCGGATGCTGGAGTCCGTCGGCTTCTACGACGTCCCCTTCGACGCCCGCTGACGCCGCCTCCGCATCCGACACCGCATCCGACACCGCTCTGCCGCAGCACACCCGAGGCCGACCCGGCCACACCCCGGCCGCGCCATCGGCGGCGTTGCGCGCCCGAACTCCTGCAGGATCGGCCGGTGGCCGCCCGCCCGGGCCCCGCAACCCGGCTTTGCAGGAGTTCGGGCGCGCCCAGCCGGCCTGCCCGGGTTAACCCTCGGGTGAGTCCGGCGGGCCGCATCCGCCGCCTCCCTCACCTACCCTCACCCGATCGACGCCGCGATCGACGCATCGCGGATAGGTCAGGTGACGGGCGGGGTGATCTTGCCGAGCGACCCGATGGATGCGGCCGGCGCCCCGGCAGACTGCGTGCCGGACGGCGTGTACGAGGCGCGCGTCTGCCCGGCATCCACGCGTTCCCGGAACGCGCGGCCCCGGATTCCGTCCCTTGTGAAAGGCTCGCGATGCGATCACCCTCCCCCCCGTCCCGCCGCCGTGCGGCTCACCGCGGGCACCACCGCGGTCGCCGTCGTGGCTGCGCTGTGCACGTTGGCCGGCGCGAGCGCCGCGTCCGCGGCCGGCTCGACCTCTGGCACGGTCAGCGGCCTCGCGTTCCGCGACTTCGCCGCCGACGGCGTGTACGACACCGGCAACTCGGCCGGCAGCGGCCTGGCCAACGATCTGCCGCTTGCCGGCGTCGGCGTCACCGCGGTCGACCGCGACGGCACCGTCGTGGCCACCGCCACCACCGACGCGTCGGGCGCCTACACACTGGCGGTCTCGGGAGCAGCGACGGACAGCGTCCGCGTCGAGTTCGCCCTCTCCGCGGCGCAGCTGTCGGAGGGATACTTCCCCGGCGCGCACGGCGCCGACAGCGGCACCAGCGTGCAGTTCGTGCAGCTGGGAGCGACGGATGTGGACTTCGCGGCCCTCGTGCCGGAGGACTACATCCAGCCCGCACCGCAGGTCGCCGTGGCGGCACAGATCGGTGGCGACCCGTCCGGCCGCGGCAGCACCGACTACAACGGCATCGTGAGCGTCGACTGGTGGGCGAGCTCTTCCTCCTCGCTCGCCAAGATCGATGACACGACCGTCGCCGGGACCGGCACCGGTGCGATCTGGGGCCTCGCCTACGACGCGAAGAAGGACGTCGTCTACTCGTCCGCCGTGCTGCGCCGGTTCGCCGGCCTGGGCGAGGGCGGGCTCGGCGGGGTGTACGCGACGGATCGCGCGACCGGACAGACCACCCTCCTGGCAGACCTCGAGCAGCTCGGCATCGACGTCGGCGCCGCCGACCTCAGCGCGGCCCTCGGGTTGGCGCCGACGGCGGATGCGGCGGATCAGAACGCCGCGAGGGGCCTTGTCTCCGACCCCGACGTCGCCACGTACGACCACGAGGTCTACGGCCTTGTCGGCAAGACGGGCATCGGCGGCATCGCGTACTCGGCGGAGCTGGGCCGCCTGTTCGTCGTGAACGTGCACGAGAACACGCTCCTGTCGATCGCGCTTCCGGCCGGCGGCGGCGCCCCCACGGCGTCCGATGTCACGACGACCCCCTTGCCCTCGCCCGCGGCCGCGGGATCCAGCTGGCATCCCTGGGCGGTCAGCGTGCACCGTGGGCTCGTCTATGTCGGCGGCGTCACGAGCCCGGATGCGGGCACGGACCGCTCCGGCCTGAGCGCGCTGGCCTACACCTCGCCCGCCGCCTCGGCGGGAACCTGGACGCCGGTGCTCTCGGTACCGCTCGATTACGCGCGTGGCTCTGCGTTCGGCGACGGCAACGGCGGCCCCAACGCCACGCACTGGAACGTGTGGCAGGACGGGTGGGATGCGAGCCTCATCGCGACCAGCGGTGACGCGATCACCTTCCCGCAGCCGATCTTCGCGTCGATGAGCTTCAACGCCTACGGCGAGATGGAGCTGGGTTTCAGCGACCGGTTCGGCGCGCAGAACGGTCAGAACAACTACCGTCCCGACCCGGCCGAGTCCGACCCTGCCACCTACCGCACCTACTCGGCGGGTGACGCTCTCGTGGCCGCCCCCGACGGCACGGGTGCGTTCGTCCTCGAGTCCGACGGCACCGTCGGCGGGCGCACGGCCGCCTGGGCAGGCCCCGTTTCGGCCGGTGCCGGCAACGGTCAGGGTCCGGGCGGTGGCGAGTTCGTGCAGGACTACGCGATGGGTCACGGCGCAGGCGCCACCGATGCGCAGCAGGAGATCATGTCGGGGGCCACGGCGGCCGTTCCCGGTCTGGGTCTCACGATGCGCACGGTCGTCGACGTACCGAACCTCTCCGGCAACCCGCCGTACGAGTTGCAGGACGGCACGTCCGGCCTCGGGTGGTCGCGCGCCTCCGACGGCAGCATGAGGCAGGCCAACGTCGTGGAGGGTGTCGGCTTCGCCAAGGCGGGCGGCCTCGGCGGCGTCGCGGTGCTGGCGCGGCTTGCTCCGGTCGAGGTCGGCAACCGCGTGTGGTTCGACGCCGACCAGGACGGCATTCAGGATGCGGACGAGCCCGCCGTCGCGGGCGTGACGGTGTCGTTGACGGATGCGTCGGGCAACCCGGTCACCGACGCCGACGGGAACCCGGTGGCACCGGTTGTGACGGGTCCCGCCGGCGAGTACTTCTTCAGCAATCTGGTGCCGAACCGCACGTACACGGTGACCTTCGCGACACCGACCACGGGTACGTGGGACGGCGGGTCGACGTTCGGTGAGGTGCCGTGGACGGCGTTCTCGTTCAGCGACCAGGCGCAGGGATCGAACCCCGCGATCGACTCGAACGTGAACTCCTCTGGTGTCGCCACGGTCGCCGTGGGCGGACCCGGTCAGAACGATCACACGATCGATGCCGGCCTCGTGGCCGACGTCACGTTCACCGTCACCAAGCGCATCGCCGCGGGCAGCCCGGCGCCGCTGGCGGGGCAGACGTTCATGATCGATGTGGTCGGGCGTGACTTCCGCGGTCTCGACTACGCGGTCGCACCCGCGTCCGTCAACCTCGCGGCCGATGCCAGCTCGCCCTCGATCACGGTTCCGATCGGCACGAAGGTGCGGGTGAGCGAGTCGGGCGACGACTCGATCGCCTCCTACGTCGCGACCTACGGTACCCAGACCCCGGATGCGGATGGGTTCGCACTCGTGGTCGGCACGGGGTCGACTCCGATGCCGATCGAGGTGACCAACACGCTCCGCCAGCCCGGCACGTTCTCGATCGCGAAGGCGCTCGATGACCCGTCGGTGTCGCTGAGCGAGCTGGGCGCCACGACGTTCACGGTCGCCGTGGGCGTCAACGGGACCGCGGCCGGCACGGTGCAGCTGTCGTCGGCGAACGGCTTCGCGTACTCCTCCGGCGCCTACCCGGTGGGCACGCGCATCACACTCACCGAGACCGGCGAGACCGGCTCCCCGGTGTGGGCCGACTGGGGCACGCCGTCGTGGAGCACCGGCGACGCGGACGGCGACGGCACGGCCGAGATCGTCGTGGGCGAAGGAGCGAACACCGCCCTCACCCTGACGAACGACATCACGGTGCTGACCGGCGGGTTCGACGTGCTGAAGGACGTCACCGGCTCCGGCGCCGATCGGGTGCCGGACGACTTCACCTTCACGCTCGAGTACAGCGTCGACGGCGGCACCACGTGGGCGCCGCTGCAGCTGACCGACGGCCAGACGGTGGACGGCCCGCAGAACCTGCGCGTCGGCACGGTCGTGCAGGTGCGCGAGCTCGCTCCCACCGGTCCCGCGGACGTCACCTGGCAGACGCCGGTGTTCAGCGGCACCGGCGTGACGCCCGGTCAGCCGGCGACGCTCACGATCGGTACGGCGGGCGAGGTGCACGTGCTGCTCGAGAACCCGACCGAGCCGAGCAACGGACAGTTCTCGCTGCTGAAGGACGTCACGGGTCCGGGCGAGCCGCTGCTGGCTGCGGGAACGGTGTTCCCGGTCACCTTCAGCTACCCCGGTCAGCCCGGCGGAGCCCAGACGGTGAACCTCACCAACGGCACCCCGTGGTCCTCCCCCGCACTCCCGACGGGCACGGTCGTGACCGTGACCGAGGGCGCTCCCACCGGCGGCCTGCCGGACGGCGCGAGCTGGGGCACGCCCTCGCTCGAGATCGACGGGGCCGACGCCCCCAACGGCGCGACCCTCACGATCGGTGCCGACAGCACCGTCGCGGTGGTCGTGGACAACCCCACCGACGTCACCCCGAGCGTGAAGCTCACCAAGGGCGACGGTGATGCGGGTTCGGCCACGATCGTGCACGAGGCCGACTCGGTCGACACCGGTGAGGCGTACCGTCCGGGCGAGACCCGATCGATCGTGATCCGCGTGACGAACACGGGCCCCGAGCCGCTGCGCGAGGTCGACCTGAGCGATCTCACGACGGCGGGCGGCGCGATCACGTCGCTGCGGTGGAGCTTCCCCGACCTCTCGTCGACGGATGCGGTGTGGGACGCCGCATCCGGAACCTGGAGCGCGGCGTGGGGCGCCACCTTCGAACCGGGCACGACGACCTGGGCCGTGGGCGACGTCATCGTGGGTACCGCGACGCTGACCATGAACGGCTCGGACGATCCGCACCAGGACATCGCGTCGGTGTCGGCGAAGGGCGCGTTCTCGGGCAAGACGGTCGGCGACGACAACCCGTACAACTCCTTCACGGGCGGCATCCAGGTGATCAAGTACGACGGTCAGAAGCCCGACCCGCTCGTGGGCGGTCCCGGCGGCTGGATCGCTCCGACGAAGCCGCTGGTGAACGAGGCGCAGGACGCGAACACGCCGCAGACCGCGGTCGCGTACCCGGTCGACACGGCGCAGAAGGTGCGCTGGGTCGTCACCAACACGGGCAAGACGTGGCTGACGAACCTGACGCTGGTCGACGTCACCTCCGACGCTCCCGCCATCGGCAGCGACTGGACGGCGGACCTCTCGGCCTTCGGCGGCCCGTCCGACTACTCCTTCGTGAAGGACGGGGCGTGGGCCGGACTCTTCCCGCCGGGAGCGTCCTTCTTCGCGGAGGGCACGCTGAAGCTGCCGGGTAACGACACGCACGCCGACACGGTCACGGTGACGGGAACGCTCGTCGTCCCCAAGCCCGACCCGACGACGGGCCTGCCGACCACCGAGCCGCTGCTCGACGACTCCGGCAGCCCGGTGATCGCGAAGGACGGCTCCGGCTCGCCGATCGTCTTCACCGACGACGACCCGTTCCACGCTCGCACTCCCGCGCCCCCGCTGGCGATCACGGGTAGCGAGGTGCCGTGGGCGGCCGGCGGCGTGGCCGCGGTGATGCTCCTGCTGGGCGCAGGAATCGTCATCCTGGCCGGGTGGCGTCGCCGCACCCGAAGCGGTCACTGACCCACCCTCCTTCACGCCCGCAGGCGCCCTTCCCGGGGCCCTGCGGGCGTGACCCTTTTCCGGCGCCGCCCCGCGAGCGCCCGCCCCCGGCCGCCCCGCGAGCCGAAGGCGAGACGAAGCGCCGCACTCGTGACGAATACGCGGATGCCGCAGCGCCGCCACGACGAATAGCGCCGCTGAGTCCCGACCGAAGCGAGGGAACCGCTTAGCATCCGGGGATGATCAGGATGCGGGCGACGACGCGATTCGGGTATGCGCTGGGCGGTATCGCCTCCGGCACATACGGCACTGTGCCGGGACTCATCCTCATGCCGTACCTCACGGATCTTCTCGGGGTGGAGGCGGCGGTCGCCGGGCTCATCGTGTTCATCCCCAAGGCGTGGGACTTCTTCCTCAACCCGATCGCCGGCCGCGTGTCGGACCGCTCCCGGCGTCCGGACCGGCGCCGCCCCTTCCTGTTGCGAGCCGGCGTGATCCTGGCGCTCACCTTCGCCGCCATGTTCTTCGGCCCGAGCGCACCCCCCGTCGCCGGCGCGCTCTGGGTGCTCGCGCTCTTCGTCGCCTCGGCGACGGCGTACGCGTTCTTCCAGGTGCCCTACCTCGCTCTGTCGGCAGAGATCACCGACGACTACGGCGAGCGCACACGCCTCGTCACCTGGCGCGTGATCGTCTTCACTCTGGCGATCCTTGTCTCCGGCGCCGCGGCTCCCGCACTGGTCGAAGCGGCGGGCGGGCTCGCCGGCTATCGGATCATGGCGGGGGCGATGTCGGCGCTGATCCTCGTCGGCACCGTCGGCGTGTGGTGGGGAACCCGAGGCGCCGCTCGCGTGCGCAGCGAGCCCGCCGGCGGGCGACTGCGCACGCAGCTGGCGGCCGTGCTGGGCAACCCGGATGCCCGCCTTCTCGTCATCCCTTTCGTCTTGCAGGCGATCGCCATGGGCATGGTGCTCAGCGGCGTGATCTACGTCGCACGGCATGTGTTCGACGACGCATCCCTGGCGACGACCTGCTTCGTCTGCTTCGTGGCCCCGGCCATTCTGCTGACTCCGGTGTGGGCGGCGCTCGGGCGGCGCAACGGAAAGCGCAACGGGTTCGCGGTCGCCACTGTGGTCCAGATTGCGGGCTTCATCGGGCTGTTCGTGGCTGCGGGAATGGGGCAAGGGATGCTGCTCGCCGCCGCTGCCGTCGTCGGCGTCGGCTACGCGGGCGGCCAGCTCTTTCCTCTCGCCATGCTTCCGGATATCGCCGCCGATGACGCGAAGCGTTCCGGTCTGAACCGGATCGGGATGCTCGCCGGCGTGTGGTCGGGATTCGAACTGCTCGGCTACGCCCTGGGCCCGGCGCTGCTCGGGGTGACGATGAGCATCGGCGGCTACGTCGCCTCCACGCAGATCGATCTCCCGCAGACGGATGCAGCCAAAGCGGCGATCATCATCGGCATCTCCCTCATACCTGCATTCCTGTGCGCCGTGAGTCTGCTGCCGCTCTCGCGCTACACGCTGGATGCCCGGCTGCGGCGAGAAGCGGTCACCACTCCACCGGGATCCGCCTGATCGAACGCCCCTCACCGTCCAGGAGATGACCGTTGCGTTTCCACGTGCGCAGCACGGTCCACCGGTCGGCGACCTCGACGGCGGCGGCATCCTGCCAACGATGCTCGATCGACGGCAGAGCGGTGAGGGTCCGCATCCGCACACTCGCGAACACGGGTGAGGGGCCGACGACGATACCCGCCCGGTGCGTCTCGGCGAGCAGACCCGCGCGATCCGCTGCGGCGTCGACGTCCCGTGCGCGCGCCCACAGGACCGCCGCGCGCCCGAGACCCGCCGCCGCCATGGAGAGGTCGCAACCGAAGCGCAGAACCCCGGCGGCGATCGACCGATCGAGGGTTCGGCGCATCGTCGGTTCCGACACACCCAACCGTCTCGCCAGAGTCAGCACCGCGAGTCGAGGATCGTCGGCGAGCGCCGCCGCGATCTCCGCGGTGGCCTCGGGCGACGGCGGCCGCACGTCGCGACGCGCACCTGCGGGCGCAACCAGCACACGCTGCTGTGCGCGCGAGAGGGCCTGCAGCCGCCACGTCGAGTCCTCCTGCACGATGGATGCGGCGACGTCGGTGCGCCGGATGCCGGCGCCCAGCCCCGCGATCGCGCGCACGCGCGCGCCGATCGCCTCGAGTCCGCCCGATTCGGCGACGACCGCCAGAACGCCCGCAGACGTCTCGTCGAGCGCGATCACCCAGGGCATCAGCGTGATCGCGTCGCGCACCGCCGCATCCGCGTCCATCAACACGAGCGCCACGTCGGTCGTTCGTGCCCACCGTTCAGGCGTCGGCCAGATCGTGGCCCAGGCGAGCCCGCCTGCGCGCAGCGCCTGCCAGTGGCGGGTCACGGTCCCGGTGTCTGCTCCGACGGCTGCGGCGATTCGCGCCCACGGCGCCCGGGCGTCGATCTGCAGCGCGTGGACGATCGCAAGATCGAGTTCGCTGAGCGAGTCGGACATGCGACGAATATTCTCACGAATGAGGACCCCTGTGACGAATAGATGGCGTCACAGCCTCGGGCGATGGACTCTACGTAGCGTGTTCCGCATGACGATGACGGAATCGGCGATGATGGAGACGATTCGGAGTCTGGTCGCCCTCGCCCCTCGCGCAACGGGAACCCCGGGAGGCGACGCGGCTGCGGACTATGTCCGGGGCCGATTCGAGCGCGCAGGCCTCGCGACCCAGGAGCTGCGGGTTCCTTCCTTCCGATGGGAGGCGAACGAGTGCCGACTCGATCTCGGGACTGAGACGATCGCGTGCGCACCCATCCTGCATTCCGGGCTCGTGTCGCACGAGTGGACCGGAAGTGCCTCCCACCGCCTCGTCGCCCCCATCGTCGACATCGGATCCGGTCGGGTGGCGGCACACGACGTGCGCGGGGCGATCGTGCTGTTCGATCTCACGTTCGACATGACGCTGGCGCACACTCTGCCTCTCGCGCGCTACATCCACGATCCGAACCGGCGGATGCTGCGCCGCGACGTGCTCGCCGGCCGCAACCCCTACGTGACGTCCCTCGCGCGGGTGATGCGTGATGCGGCGGCCGCGGGCGCGGTCGGCCTCATCGGAGTTCTGCGCGATTACCCCGACTCGCTCAGGTACCACAACGAGTACTACCGCCGCACGTTGTTCTCGCTGCCCGGCGCGTGGGTGACGCGCGCGGAGGGGCGACGGCTGCGGCGTCTGCTCGGTTCGTCCCCGTCCGAGGCAGCCCTGACGCTCACCGTCGAGCGTCGCAGGGTGACCTCGCGCAGCGTGATCGGCGTGTTGCCCGGGCGTACGACGGATGCGGTGATGGTGCAGTCTCATCACGACTCCGTCGGTCCGGGGGCGGTGGAGGATGCCTCGGGCACGGCGGAGGTGATCGCGTTGGCCGAGCACTTCGCCGCGCGCGACCCCGCGACGCGGCAGAAGACGCTGATCTTCGTGACGTTCGACACGCATTTCACCGGGTATCAGGCGCATCAGGAGTTCGCACGACGTTTCGTGCTCTCGCGCGGCGCGCCGTGGCGAATCGTCCTGAACACGACCATCGAGCACATCGGCCTACGCGCCGTGGCGGGCGCGGATGGCGGGTTCGCCGACACCGGGGAGACCGAGCCGCGCGGGATCTTCCTGAACGTGAACCCGGCCTTCGCCCTGCGGATCGCACGCGCGGTGCGCGAGAACGGAATGCACAGCACGACCCTGTTGGACGCGACGGCGCTCGAGTTCTTCGCGAACGGCATCCCTACGGACGCGTCGTTCACCCTGGTCAGCGGAGTTCCGACGGTGAGCCTGATCTCAGGGCCGCTATACCTCTACGACGACGCCGACACGATCGAACGCATCGACCGCACGCAGCTGGTGCCGGTCGCGCGGTTCTTCGCGCGCGTCATCGACGACGCGGACGCCCGCCGAGGCGGTCTGCTCGGATTCCTTCCGCGTCGCCTGCGGCTGCTCCTGCCCCGCGGGCGCTGGTGATGCGCCACGGCACGACCTGCCGCGTCGCCTTCCCCGCCACCGGCATCGACGGGTCGCTGCAGCAGCAGACGGGTCTCGTGCATGTTCCGCACCTGCCGGCTCCGGCGACCGGCTTCCCGATCGCGGTCTACGGCCATATGACGACCGGCGGCGGTCCCCGTTCCGCGCCGAGCACGGCGGATCCGACGCATCCGGAGTGGCGCCGGATGTCGCAGGGCGATGTCCTGTGCGACGCGCTGCTCGCGCGGGGGATCGCGGTGCTCCGCCCGGACTACGAGGGGATCGGCGGTCCCGGCATCCACCCGTATCTGATAGGCCCGTCGCTGGCCGAGTCCATGATCGCGATGGCGCGCGCCCGCACGCTCTTCGCGGCTCCCCTCGGTGACACGTGGCTCGCGGCGGGGCATTCGGAGGGCGCCGTCGGCGCGTTGTGGGCGTCGGTCTCCCCCGAGCCCGACGAGCGTTCTCGTCTGGTCGGAACGTGCGCTTTCGCGCCGGTCACCCGGATGGATCTCAGCATCGGCGCAGCGCTGCGAGTGCCGATCACGGCACCCGGCAGCGGCGTTATCTCCGCATTGATCGGGCTCATGGTGCGCGGCGCAGCCACGGTCGACGCCGACCTTGCGCACTTGTGTGCGGGCGACGGGCTGAGTGCGCGTGCCCGGGCGCTGTGGCCGGGCCTCGGCAGTCTCTCGCTCACCGAGCTCGCGCGCCGCTCCTCGTGGGGCGGCATCGCGCCCGCGGCGATTCTCGGAACCTCGGGAGGAGAACTCCGCTCACGCTTGCTCGCGTCTTTCCGCGACAACGACGTTGCCGCATTGCGTGGCTTTCGCGCGCCGGTGCGGGTGGATGCGGCGGCCTTCGACGAGGTGGCGCCTGCTCCCCTCACCGGCGCGCTCCTGCGCCGGTACCGGCGGGCGGGCGTCGATATCACCTCGCACTGGTGGCCGACGCACCACTCCGGCACGATGCACGCGCGGTTCGCGCCTTCCCGCGCGGCCGCCTGGATCGCGGAACGACTCGGTCATTGAGCGAGCCGACCGCGAGAGGAGACGCCCCCGCCCTCTCCGGTCGTTGAGCGAGCCGCAGGCGAGACGAAACACCCCCACCCTCCCCGGTCGTTGAGCGAGCCGCAGGCGAGACGAAACACCCCCACCCTCCCCGGTCGTTGAGCGAGCCGCAGGCGAGACGAAACGCCCACCGGTCGTTGAGCGAGCCGCAGGCGAGACGAAACGCCGGGCTTCATGCCCAGAGCATCGCCTCCACGTCGTCCACGAGCGCCGGCGCACCGCCCGCCATCGCGATCCGCTCGCCGATCCGACGGGATGCGGCGGCGTACCGCGGATCGGCCAGCACACGGTCGACGGCGCGGGCGATCTGCGACGGCGACGGCCGGCCGGTGCCGAGACTGAGACCGGCGCCGGAGAACTGCACGCGCGCCGACGTCTCCACCTTGTCCTCGCTGTCGCCGGCCACGACGATCGGCACCCCGTGACGCATGGCCTGGTGCAGGCCGCCGTAGCCGCCGTTCGTGACGAAGACGCTCGTGCGCGGCAGCAGGCGGTCGTAGGGCAGGTAGTCCGCGGCGAACGCGTTGCGCGGCAACGGGGGCAGATCGGATGCGGCCCTGCCGCCGGCCGTGAGCACCACTTGCACCGGGCGGTCAGCGAGGGCCTGCAGCGACGGACCGATGAGCTCGGAGAAGTCGGTGTTCGCGACGGTCCCCTGCGTCACGTGCACGACGGGCACGTCCGGGTCGAGCCGGTCGATGAGCTCCCCCGCGGATCCGCTGGATGCGGCGGGCGCCGCCATCGGGCCGTAGAAGCGGAGGTGTGCGGGCGCGTCGCTGCGCGGGTACTCGAACTCGGCGACGGTGAACTGCGCGAGCAGGTCGCTGCGCGCGAGAACGTCCATGAAGAAGGCACCGTCGAGCCCCGGGGCGTCGAGCCGGGCGAGCAGGTCGTCGAGCGCGCGATGGGCGCCCGACAATACCCAGCGGGCTGAGCGGTTGAGCACCGCATCCCGCATCCGTCCGATGCCGCGCCAGCGCGCCGGCACGATACCGAGCCCGTAGGGCGGGCAGTCGCGGCTGGAGAACCCGGCGGGGCCGACGCCGCACATGACGACGAGCGGCCGTTCGGATGCGGGGCGCGCGAGCAGCCCCTGCACGCCGAGGAACGTCATGTCGTGGAACACGACGTCGACGGGCTCTTCCGCGAGGAGGGCGTCGAGCTTCTGCGCGGCGGGCAGCGCCGGGCGCACGAAGGCCTCCTCCACGCCGGCGTTGATGGTCGCGATCCCACGGTTGCGTCCGGTGGCGCCCACGGAGTCGAGGGTGTCCGCCTCGGCCGGGAGGGCGACGAAGTCGACGCCCGCAGCCCGCACGCGCTCCGCGTAGCGCGAGCCCGTCAGCATCCGCACCCGCCACCCGCGGCGCAGCAGCTCCCCGCCCGACGACGAGCATCGGGTCGACGTGGCCCACGGCGGGCATCGCGCAGAGCAGCGCGGACCGATTCGTAATTGACATGTTCGCCACACTAATGGATATTGAGGCACACCAACAGATCCGGGAGGACCGATCATGAGCACAGTAACCACGCCGGCGACCACCAAGCATCCCGCCTTCGCCGAGACGGACGCGAGGGCATGGGCGCGATGGGGCGGCGGCCTGATCGCGGCGGGCGGCGCACTTCTGCTCGCGGCGACCGTGGTCGAGGTCGCACTCCGCACCGAACCGACCGGGCCGGCCCTGCCGCTGTTCGCCGTGCTGTTCCTGGCGAGCGCGGCGATCCTCGCCGCGGCGATGCTGCCCCTCGCGTTGGGCACGATGGCGGCGAACGGGATCACGGGGAGCCGGGTGCGGGGAACCTTCGCGCTGCTCGGCTTCGGGGCCGTGTTCCTCGCGAATCAGCTCGTCTACTACGTGATGACCTACGGCACGCCGGGCGGCGCGGACGCGGCGCTCGGATGGCTGCCGCTCACCCTCGGGATCGTGCAGCTCGTGCTGCTGATCGTCGGCGCCGTGGGGGCCGTGCGTGCCGGAATCGCGACCGGCGCGGCGCGGTGGGCACTGCTGGCGCTGGCCGCGGTCGTCGCCGTCACCGGCGGTATCGCCTCGGCGAGCGATGACGTGGCGACCGTCACGATCGCACTCGTTTCGTCGTGCGTGGCGCAGATCGTCGTCGGTGTGGTGTTCCTGGCTGCGCGTCCGGCCGCGAGCGGCGGTACGGTCTGAGGATGCCCCGCGCGTACCACTCCCCCCGCCGCGAGGCCGAGGCGGCGGCCACGAGGGCGGGCATCGTGGCGGCGGCGGCGAGGCTGTTCATCCGAGATGGCTACGCGGCGACGTCGATGAAGGCGATCGCCGCGGAGGCGGGTGTCTCGGCGCAGACGGTGCAGCTGCACGGTCCGAAGCACGCGCTTCTCATCGCCGCGTTCGAGACGTCGTTCGCCGGCGACGAGGGGACGCACTCGCTCACCGAGCGTCCTCTCATCGCCGAGATCATGGCCGAGCCGGAGTTCGAGACCGCGCTCGATCGCTATGTCGCGTTCCTCACCGAGGCGAACCGGCGTTCGGCGGCGATAGTGCAGGCGATGATGGCGGCGGCGGATGCGGACGCCGCGGCTCGCGCGGCCTACCTCGAGCTCGAGGAACGGCGCCAGCGCGACATGCGACTGAGCGCGGTGTGGTTCGCCTCGCGTGGTCGCATCCCGGAGGCGGCGGTGGATGTGGCGGCGGACGTGCTGGGGCACCTGACGGGCCCGGCGACCTATCTCCACTTCACGCACGCGCGCGGATGGTCCGACGAGCAGTACGGCACCTGGGTCGCCACCCAGCTCACTCACCTCGCCAACTCCCTCCCGCCCGCCGGAAACCCCTCCGGTCGTTGAGCGAGCGCAGCGAGACGAAACGCCCCACACCCTCCCGTTCGTTGAGCGAGCGCAGCGAGACGAAACGCCCCCACCACGCAGAACTACTCACCCACGCCCAAACCGCAATACGTCCCCATTCCGCGCGGGATCAGGACAGTATGTGCTTGTCCCCCATTCGGTGGACTGTGTCCAACGAACCGATCACCGTAACATCGCACGCAGAGACGCGCCCCATGAATCCAGATGAATCACCCGACACATCACCGTCACATTCACCTGATAACGTGCGGCCCGTCAGCAAGGTACGACTGATGAAGGGGGAGGATGTGTCGACCGATTTCGAGGTCGACGCGACGACGGAGTCGCGGATAGCGAAGAACGCGTCACCGTCTCTTCCCGACCATTTCCTGCTCCCCAAGACTCCGGCAACGGCTCAGCAGCCCGTCATCTCGGATGCGGCCCGCCAAGCTCTCACGACCGGCCCGATCCCGACACCCGATCGGGTGCCGAAGAACTGGCGCCGCGGCTATCAGCGCCGCCTGTGGGTCAGCGACCTACTTGCGGTCGTCTGGGTGGTCTTCGGCACCCAGATCGCCTGGTTCGGCCTCGGCAACGCCCAGCTCGTCATCGCCCACGACTCTCGCTGGACCGACCTCTCTTACTGGGTGTTCTCCGCCATCCTCGTGATCACCTGGATGGGCGCCCTGTCGTGGAGCGACTCCCGCAGCCCCCGCGTGTTCGGCACCGGCTCTTCCGAGTATGTGCGCGTCGCGGATTCGAGCCTGCGCCTGTTCGGCGCAGTCGCGATCGTGGCCTTCCTCTTACAGATCGACCTGGCCCGAGGATTCCTGCTCATCAGCCTGCCGCTCGGCATCCTCGTCCTCCTCGTCGTGCGCTGGCTCTGGCGGCAGTGGCTGATCGCGCAGCGGTCTGTGGGCGAGTACGCGGCCCGGGTGCTGCTGGTCGGCTCGGTCGAGTCGGTGGCAAACATCGCTCGTGAGCTCGCCCGCACGCCGAGCGCCGGCTACAAGGTGGTCGGCGCGTGCACTCCCACGGGCAAGGTCGGCGCGCTCGTGCCGGGAACCGACATCCCGATGATGGGAAGCGTGAACGCGGTGGACCGCGCCATGGAGCGCGCCGGCGCCGACACCGTCGCGGTCACCAGCACCGACGAGCTGCCGCCCACGAAAGTGAAAGAGATCTCCTGGGGGCTGCAAGCCGGCCGCCAGCACCTGGTGCTCGCGCCGAGCATCGTCGATATCGCAGGCCCGCGCCTGCACACCCGCCCCGTCGCCGGACTCCCCCTGATCCACGTCGAGACGCCGCGCTTCAGCAAGGGCCAGCTCTTCCTGAAGCGCACCGTCGATATCCTCGCGAGCACGATCGGCGTGGTCCTGCTCAGTCCTGTTCTCGCCTTCCTCGCCATGAGCATCCGTCTGTCGTCGGAGGGCCCCGTGCTCTTCCGGCAGACGCGCATCGGACGCGGCGGTCGCGAGTTCACGATGCTCAAGTTCCGCTCGATGGTCACCAACGCCGAGGAGCTGCTCGAGAATCTGCAGCGCCAGCGGCGCGAAGAGGGCATCGATTCGGGCAACGAAGTGCTGTTCAAGATGAAGAACGACCCGCGCGTCACGCCCATCGGGCGCGTCATGCGCAAGTTCAGCCTCGATGAGCTGCCGCAGCTATTCAACGTGATCGGCGGCTCGATGTCGCTGGTCGGGCCGCGCCCGCCGCTGCCGAACGAGGTCGAGCAGTACGCCACGCACGTGCACCGCCGCTTCCTCGTGAAGCCCGGCATCACCGGCCTCTGGCAGGTGAGCGGCCGCTCCAGCCTCTCGTGGGAAGAGACCGTACGTCTCGACCTCTCCTACGTCGAGAACTGGTCAATGCTCGGCGACTTTGTCATCCTCACCAAGACCGCCAAAGCCGCGCTCGCCCCCGGCGAGACGGCCCACTGAACGCCCCTGCAGCACCTTGAGGATTGGTAGATCTTGACTCGGTATCTCATCACAGGCGACGCTGGCTTCATCGGCTTTCACCTTTCCAGATTGCTTGTCAACCAGGGTCATGAGGTCCTCGGCCTCGACGGAATGACCGATTACTACGATCCGCAGTTGAAGCGCGACAGACTGGCCGTTCTGGAGGCACTCGGCGGCTTTACCCACACCACCGTCATGCTTGAGAACCTTGCGGATGCTCGACCCGACGTTGAGGAGTTTGCCCCGGAGGTGGTTATCCATCTAGCCGCGCAGGCAGGTGTCAGATACAGCCTGGAGAATCCGGACGCCTACATCTCCTCGAATGTGGAGGGCACGCTGCGGCTACTCGAGTTGGCGCGCGACCTAAAACCCAAGCACCTGATGATCGCGTCCACATCTTCGGTCTACGGGGGCAACACGTCGATGCCGTTCTCTGAGTTGGACTCCACTCGATCACCAATGTCCCTCTATGCGGCGACGAAGCTCGCGACTGAAGCACTCTCGCACTCCTTCTCGCACCTATGGTCCATTCCGACGACGGTGTTTCGCTTCTTCACTGTGTACGGCCCGTGGGGCCGACCGGACATGGCGCTCTTCAAGTTTGTGAGCGCCATCGAGGCCGGGCGTCCCATCGATGTTTACGGCCATGGAAAGATGGCTCGGGACTTCACGTACGTCGACGATCTTGTAGCCGCTATCGTCGCGCTCAGCACCACCATCCCCTATGCGGGTTCGACCGTCTCTCCCGTAGACACCTTGAGTCCCGTAGCTCCCCACCGAGTGGTCAATCTCGGCGGCGGCCAGCCTGTCGCGCTGATGGACTTCATCGAAGCAGTGGAGAGAGCCCTCGGGACGACAGCTGAGAAGGTCCTGCTCCCGATGCAACCGGGCGACGTCGTAGCCACCTCATCGGACCCGACCTTGCTGCGCCAGTTGATCGGCACCGTTCCATCGACATCTGTGGGCGAAGGCGTGCGCGCGTTCGTTGAGTGGCACGCCAACTACTTCGCACAGAGGCGCGGCAACGACTGACGGAGGCGTCGCAGAACGCAACTCCGTGAGTCGAGAGGCCTAGTGGGAGAAGGAGCGCAACGCGCTAGTCCTGGCAATCTGTGTCAGGCACCAACACAGAACCACGGGCAGGCTGAGGGTGAGATTGCGGCATCACCTGCATTCAACGACCGCGCGGGTCGAGTCGCGCCCGAAGCGTTAAACCGGTTCAGGCTTGCGGACATCACGGATAACGCACTGGAGAGGTCGAACTCCTGCTGTTGAGCCGATCAGAGTCCGTCCGCTTCGATCGACTTGCAAGCCAATCAACCTATCGACCGAGGGCTGCAAGCATCATGTGTGCTGACAGAGGTAGACCAGCTCCGAGGCTGAGCCGTGGCCTGCGAACTCAGGCAAGCACGACGAGCTCGAGTCGATGAACTACATCGACACGGCCGCGGGCAGCGGGACTGTAGACCTGCTCTGGTCACTGCTGCCGACGAACTTCCTTGCTTAACCGTGAGCCACCGAAAGAAGCGCGGCTGATGGTTGCGCTCTTGGGACAAACCGAAACAGCGCAGCCGACGGGCCGGCGATCCCTCCAGCGACTGGCACCCGTCAACTGCAAGGCGAAGCTAGTGGAGTCGTTCGCCCCCTGCTCTTAAGCAGTCACCGATCTGCTCCTCACGCCCGGTCCGCGACCGGCCGCACGCGACCACCTCGCGGCACCGCGGAACCCTGACGCTTGCGTACGACAACCGCGAGCATCCTGCGGACGATCTCAATCACGATCGCGTAGAACAGCAGCCGGACAGCGGATCTCAGATTGTACTGGACCATCTGCAATGAGAAAAGCGCGGTCAACGCGATCAGCAGCCCACCGTAGATGAGACTTCCCCCTACAAGCTGCCGCCGTACCGACAACTCGATCCAGGCAAGAGCCGCCCCCAGGCCGGCAAAGAACGGGGCGACCGCCGTCCAGCCAATTGCGCCAAGCTCGCCGATTCCAGCCATCGGCGTAAAGAAATTCAAGCGCAATCGCTGATACGAGTCGTAGAAACCCGCGGCATCCCCGGGGAGCGGATTGAGCGCCACCAGAAGATCAGACAGGTAGACAGGATGGCCACCGTAGGCAGACTCGCCGATGATTGGAAACGAAACTAGAACGTTGTTTACCGCGCCGAACCAGTCAATATCCTCCCAGTCAAGATGCGAGAGCGTTGCGACGTAGGGGATAATCCCGTGCATGGAGTTGGACCTGAACTCAAGCGGCAACGGCAACAGGAGGAGAGAAAGAACTCCACCCAGCAAGAGCCCCCGACGCGTACCGGCTGTATTGCGTGCGAGAAAAAACCCCAACGCGAACAACACAGGCAAGAGCGCGAAGCGCCGGGAACCGAACGACAGCATGAGCATTACGTAGCAAGCAAGTAACGGGTACGAACCCAGCTTGAGCCCGAGAGAGCCCGTCGCAGCGACGTATCCCAACACAACCACCGCTACAACCGCCAACTGCGCGCCGAGACTCGCCACGATCCCTCCGCGCGCTCCAACCAGGTAGTAGGAACGTTCAAAGAAGTCGGCAAGAGGCACATCAGAAAGGAACATCGCCAACGGTACCGCTGAAGCCAAAAGCACCCAGATGTTCGCGGGCCGCGCCTGCCAGGTGATCGCCGTTGGCCTGGCCCTACCACCTCGGAACAAGCTAAGGCACACGCCGGCACTGAGAACCATAATTGAAGCACTCACGCTGATGAGAATCAGAGTGCGCCAAGCCACATCTTCCGGCAAGTCAATTATGATGCTGACGCCCGCGGTCTCCTTGGCCAGTTCGTGCCGGAGAGAGTAACCCAGCGCGGCAATTGAAGCGAACACGAAGAGAACAATCGACACCGGCGACGCGTATGCAGGATTAAGTCGCCTCCGCACGAGAAACCAGGATACGAATGGGAGCGCCATCAGCAGTGAAGCTGGCGCAAGTTCGGCGCCGCCAAGAACGAAAGCGACAAAAAGAGACAGGCCAATGACTCCGAGGAGCCAAGCTATTAAACGCATGCGCCGCGTGCCTCACTATCTACGAAAGATCCGGCTACGTTCACGCGGCAGCGCCGCTTGGCGATCAGAGTCGCCCTGGTCGCCCATCGCGAAGGCTCGACTCCCGACGCGATGTTGGCACCAGCTAGAAACAAGCAGAACACGCCCTCTGGCTTCCATGCCCGCGGCTTCGTGACGAAAGCCGCGAACTTACAACTAGCTGCCCTCACGAACAGCACAACATAACTGTAACTTCGGGTAGACACCTCCGACAAAGATCTGCTGTACGAGTCCTTACCTGACGCTCGATCAGCACCCCGCTCTGCGCTGTTCGGGTCGGCGGGGGCGCACACACCCATCGAGCCACTGCCACCGAGTCCGATTCTTTCATGAAGTTCCAGGGCGAAGTCCCTGCGGCAGAACATCTCATCATGCGCAGCGCGGCTCAGGACACGCATACGCGTGGATCTGTCGGCATTCATTCGCACACTCCGAAAACAAACTCAGCGACGCCGACGACTGACTTCGAAGTCCGTGATGCGTTTGGCGACATATGCTTCCGTATCACCAATCACCTTCGCTGGGTTCCCGGCAGCAACAGCGCGCGCGGGAATGTCGCGCGTAACTACCGAGCCCGAGCCGACGATCGCGCCGTCGCCGATTGTCACACCGGGGAGAATCATCACGTCCATTCCGACGAAAACTCGACTACCGATCCAAACGGCTGAGCGCTTAACATACTCGCTATCCGGCGCAGCTGCCAGGCCCAGATCTTCGACAGCGCGATCGAGGCTGAAGTCGTGCGTTAGCACCTTCACATAGTGGCTGAGAACTGTTCGATCGCCGATGTGAATTGCGCCTCGAAATGAAATGTCGAAGTAGGCGCGAGGACTAACCCACAATGGGAGCCCTTCAATATCAACACCAGACCGCGATAGCAAGTAGGAACTCAACTTTCGATAGCGTTCTTGACTAAACCGGTCAATTAACGACGCTGCGGGCAAGAGCCTATGGAACACGTTTCCTCCTTCTCACACACCCAGCGCAACGCAACACGCACTGGACACGACAATCAAGGCACCCATTATCGCCGCTTCTCTCCACGGTGCCGCTTTCTGCATGAGCAGCAGCTGCGTCAGGGCGACAACAATCTCGCGCCCCAGCACTGCCCACGCCGCGAGTTGAAGCGAACTGAATGCCGCGAGTGCGATAAGCGGAGCAACCATCAGTCCGGCGATAGGCGCCCAAAGCGCTCGACGACTCCGGTCAAGATGAATGTGCACTGGGGCAGCGCACCAAGACAACGCGGACGGGATCGACGCAATCACGATAACCGGGACAATCTGGAGGGCCTCTGCCCAGCTGGGCCCGAGGATCGGTGCGAGAACGATAAAGCTCACCCCAAGGACGGGTGCAGCTGCCGCCGCGTTGAGCAGCATTCCAGATCGCACATGCCGACCTACGACACTTCGGATCTTACTTTGGTCACGACCGACGTTCGTTAGATCGACCCTGAGCACACTGGCTTGAGCGGCTGCGATTGAATCCCCCGCGCTTCGTCCTATCGATCCGGCGACCGAGTACAAACCGAGCGCGACAGTTCCCGCGAAGCCTCCTATCAAGACTCGGTCTGCTTGGCCCTGAATCCAGGCGAGAAGGCTGTAGGCCTGCATGCTCTTAAAGGCAGACCGCGCTTCTTGCCCCCGGACCGTTGTGACGACGTCCCTCCGGGTCTGCACAGACCGTCGCACAAGCAACCAGAACGCGGTCTCCGCCACGAGCAGAGTGACGCTCGCACCAAGAACCGATCTGCTCAACACCGCAACTGGGACACCGCCCACAAGAGCAACGACTGCCGCGACCGCGCGAGCACCAGAGACGTATCGCCAATGCCCAGCCAGTTGGAGCCGTGCCATGTCGGCCGTTGATAGACAGGTAAAACATGGGACAGCAGCCAGTGGCAGCAGAGCTGTGGATGTCCATACCCAATCGTCGAAGCTGAGGGTCAAGCTGAGCACTCCAACCACGCAGAGCATGAAGAGTGCGCCACCCACGCTGCTCCAGAGCACGTAGCGTCGAATGAACCGACGCCCGTTCCGCGACGAGACCAGATTCACTGCAATCTGCCGCACAGGCTGGTCCGTCAACGACTGCAGAAAGGTCAGCCCGAGCATCGCCCAGGCATAGATCCCCACCTGCTGCGGGGAAGTGACCGCAGCGACGATCAGACTCGTTAGCGCAAGTAAGCCACGAGGGACCACCCGCTCAATCGCCGCCCAAGCGCTACGCAAGTCCCCTGCCACCCTGTACTCGCCCTACAGTCGCCCCGGGCGGCACATCAGCGTCCACAAAGGCTCCGGCCGCAACCCGCGATCGATCCCCCAGAGAGATGCCGCCGACCACGACTGAGTTGGGCAGAACGGTGACGCCTTCTCCGAGCGTGGGGTAGCCTCCTCGGCCCATGCCAATAGTGACACCCTGGTAGATTCGGGCGCCGTTCCCGACCTTCACCCCGGCTCCGACGACAATACCGATCGGGTGCGGGAGGTAAATTGCGCCCGCGATCTCTGCGGTTGCGGCTATGTCACACGAAAAGTGCCGAACTAGAGCTGACCGAATGAAAACGTAGGACGCCCGCGATTTCGCCGCAGTCGCGAGCCTCATCAAGAAGGCTGCCCCGAGTCCCGCATCTGCGAGGATCGCGATCAAACGCGATCTTCTTCGATAGGCAGAACCACCAATCTCAGCCAAGAGTTCTTGGTCAGCTCTGACTCCCCGCCAGGCGACGCCGAGCGCACTCACGGGAGCGGCACCGGCAGGTCGGGGCGATCAGCTAGTCTGCGATAACGCCATCGGTTCCCGACAGTCATGTGGGAGCACTCCGATCTTAGTAGACGGGATAGGTTACTCCGCGGAGTTTCCGCCGTGACGTCCAGATGGCCTCGAGATCGGGCGTGCGCAACATATGTCTCTCGTAGCTCAGGACTGTGCCTCACCCGATCGAGGTAGTCCTGGCCCCGCGTAACTTGGGACGGGCTCTCCCTGTATCCAATTAGCGGCACGGAGATTCGGCGCAGCCGGAAGCCCGCTGTAGCAAGCCTCAACCACAGCTCGTAATCCTGAGCAACCCGCAGCGGTCGATATCCTCCGACAGCGAGCAGGCAGTCTCTTCGCGCCGCCATAGTTGGGTGAAAGTAGGGGTTGTGAAAGAGCAGAGCGCTTGGCGACTCGTCGGAATTAAGCGGCACGACTGACGAAGGTCTGACCCGACCCGGACCTCCACCAAATCGAATGGCAGAACCAAAAACCACGTCATGCCTCTTGAGAGCATCAAGCTGCATCCGAAATCTCCACGGGAAAGCGACATCGTCCGCATCCATGCTGGCAACGAACTCGCTGTCCGTCTCAAGGAGCATGCGGATACGCGCGGCCCCCCCACCGCCGTTCTCATCCGATGTAATTAGGCGAACCCGAGAGTCACCAAACCTCGCAACGATCTTGATGGTGTCATCGGTGCTGCAATCGTCGAGGACGAGAAGTTCGCTATCACGGGGCATCGCCCGCAAAGTGCTGCGGATTGCTGTTGTTATATGCCCTGCCGCATTATATGCCGGCATCATAACTGTAAGTCGAGGCACGTTCTCAGCTCCTGTTAGGTTCGGCCGTCACCGCACGGGAGTAGTGTTCCACTAGTTCGTCAACCACTGCCTCGATACCTAATTCTGCTTCAAAGTAGGCTTGCGCTCCAGCTCGAAGCTCATCTCGGTGATTCGAATCCTGAATGATGAGATCGACCGCGTCAGCTAGTTCTTGTGGCGACCCGTCGGTGAGAGCTGCGGCACGGTACTCCGCGCACTTCTCCGCGATACCCAAAGACGTGGTTGCAACGACGGGCGTCCGTGCACGGAACGCCTCCAAGATCGACATCGGAAAGACTTCCCCCACGGACGGAAGCACGTACACCTCAGCGCTCTTCATGAGTTCGTCCGTACCATTCGGGTCGACGGGCCCTATCCACCTGATTCGCGCGGGCGACCGCGATATCGCCAACGCTACCGTCTCGCCCTCACCTTCATCTGGGCCCGCGATTATGTACTCGTAGTCCCTGCCTCTGGCGTGGAGAAGCGTAGCCATCTGGACGAACGCAACAGGCCGCTTCCGAGAATGCAATCGCGCGAGGAACAGGACGCGGCCCGCCATACTCTTCGTGTCGCTGGGCGACCCCGAAACAGCATCGACGGCCTCTCCTCTCGAGAGGCCGTTCTTGATCTGATGCACCTGTGCGGCCGCGCAGACCGACTTCAGATCTGTCGCTTCTTCCGATGTGAGCGCCAGCACCATCGCCGCATGACGTAGTGCTGGCCTCGTCGCGACAAGGTCCACGGGGCCCGCCAGTAGCCGGTCCGAAGCATCGACCATCCCGTGGGGTTGAAGCACATACGGTACGGATGCTCTCTTGGCCGCCAGCGCGGCAGGTAGCGTAATCAGGTCTCGGGCAAGGTGAATATGCACCAGGTCCGAACGGCCTATCTCCGCTTGCAGAAAGCGATTCAAGGCAGCCGACCGCATGCCGGCGAAACCAAACCGTTGGGAGATCAAAGCACCAGGAAATGTGCGAAGCCGGTACCCGTCGACCATGATGTCTGTGGTTTCGGCGGGCGGCGCTGCCGAAACGACAGTCACCTGATGCCCTCTGCGTGCGAGCTCGGCAGCCTGGGAGCGAGCCACGCGAACGGGCCCACCGAATGCTCCATCCGAGGATATGTATGTGACGACGTGCAGAATTCTCATGAGAACCGATCCCCAAGGTATCCATCGGGTCCCCATACTGCGTTTGGCGGAACAGCTCCACGAACGACAGTCATGGGTCTCACGACAGCTGATCGACCAACCTCGGCCCCACCAACGACCATGCAGCGACTGGTGACCCAAGCACCGTCACTAATGGCAATAGGGCGAGTAACTAGCGCCATGTCCCGCCGCATCGCGTGGCTGCCTGTCGTCAGGAACGTCTCTTGGGAGATCACGACATCACGCCCGATGTAGATGTGATCCTGGTTATGAAACCACACACCCTCACCGATCCAGCTGCGGTCTCCGATGTGAAGCTTCCATGGGAACTTCACGCGGGTGCGCGGGCGGAACACGACTCCCTGCCCGATTTCAGCTCCGAACATGCGGAGCACTCGGATTCGAAGGCCGGAACTGATCTGCCAGGCGTTCGTGACGAACAGAAGCTCGCAGATTGCCCAGAGGTAGACCTTCCACGCAGGCCGATCCCACGCCGCCCGCTCGCCGGGGGCCTTCGACAGGTCGATCACCGGGATGTCAGACACCGTCCACCTTTCGAAACGAGCGGGTAACCATGTCCGCTATATGGTCGGGTGCATGTCAACCCCTGCCCCCGCTGTCACTGTAGTCGGGCTCAACTTCCCCCCCGAGCCCACGGGTATCTCCCCCTACACAGGAGCGATGGCCCGAGGTCTGGCTGAACGCGGAGTCCGCGTCCGAGCCATCACAGCGCATCCTCATTATCCGGAGTGGCAAGTTTCGGCAGGTTACGGGCAGTGGTCGCGCAAGGAACTTCTGGCAGGGGTCCATGTGCATCGGGTGCTCCACTACGTTCCCAAACCGCCCACCGGCATCCGGCGATTGGTCTCGGAGATCACATTCGGGCTGAGGGCGTCCGCAGCCCGATGGGGTTCACCCGACGCCGTGGTCTTCGTTTCTCCCGCGCTCTTCTCCTCGTGCATCGCAATGCTGAAAGCACGTAGTTTCCACCGTCGCCGCCCGACGATCGTCTGGGTTCAGGACCTCTACAGCCTCGGCCTCTCCGAAACGGGCCAGGGCTCAGGCCTCGTCGGAAAGATCATGCAGCGCGCCGAGGGTTGGTTGCTGCGCCGAGCCGACAGAGTCGTCGTGATCCACGACCGGTTCGCCCGACGTGTCGCGGAGGACTTCGCGGTCCGGCCTGACCGGATCGAGGTCGTCCGTAACTGGACCCACCTCCCGCCCGCCCCTGACGGCGACCGCACCGAGGCGCGGCGAGCACGAGGCTGGGGCGATGAGACCGTCGTGCTCCACGCAGGCAACATGGGAGTCAAACAGGGGCTGGACAACGTCGTGGAGGCGGCCCGCTTGGCCGACGAACGCGAGGAGAACGTCCGGTTCGTTCTGCTCGGCAACGGCGGCGAACGCGATCGACTGCGCGCGTCGGCAGCGGGTATCCGTCGTATGGAGTTCATCGACCCGCTCCCGGATGCCGAGTTCGCGCAGGCCCTCGCGGCGGCCGATGTGCTCCTGGTGAACGAGCTTCCGGGCGTCGCCGAGATGGCGGTCCCCAGCAAGCTCACCTCCTACTTCTCGACCGGCCGACCTGTCCTAGCGGCCACGGACGAGAGCGGAATCACCGCGGAGGAAGTTCGAACGGCGGGCGCCGGAGTCGTGGTCGCGGCAGGATCTCCCGAAGCGCTCCTCGACGGCGCGGTGCAACTCGGCAGCGATCCGACAGCGTCGGCCGACCTCGGAGCGAGCGGAAAGCGTTACCGAGAGACGGTGCTCGACGAAACATTCGCGATCGATCGATTCGCTAACCTACTCACGCTGCTCACCAACGGGGGACGTTGAGCGGCGCCACGAGCAGACCTTGCTTAGCCCCCTGAATGGAGCTCTACCTTGACCAAGCGCGCTCTCATCACTGGTATCACTGGCCAGGATGGTTCGTATCTCGCCGAGCTGTTGCTCTCGAAGGGGTACGAGGTTCACGGCATCATCCGCCGCGCCTCCACCTTCAACACGCATCGGATCGATCACCTGTATACCGATCCGCACAACCCGGACACGAAGCTGTTCCTTCACTACGGCGACCTTTCTGACGGTGCTCGTATGGTGACGCTGTTGAGTGAGATCAACCCGGACGAGGTGTACAACTTGGCCGCGCAGTCGCATGTTCGGGTGTCGTTTGATGAGCCTGAGCACACTGCTGACACGACCGGTACTGGGACGATTCGTCTGCTGGAGGCGGTGCGTCTGTCGGGTATTTCTACGCGGTTCTATCAGGCGTCGACGTCGGAGTTGTACGGCGCGACTCCGCCTCCTCAGTCGGAGACGACGCCGTTCTATCCGCGTTCGCCGTACGCGGCCGCGAAGCTGTACTCGTACTGGATCACGAAGAACTACCGTGAGGCGTACGACATGTTCGCCGTGAACGGGATCCTCTTCAACCACGAGTCTCCTCGTCGCGGTGAGACGTTCGTCACGCGCAAGATCACTCGTGCGGTCGCCCGTATCAAGGCGGGTGTGCAGAAGGACATCTACCTCGGCAACCTCGACTCGATCCGCGACTGGGGTTACGCCGCCGAGTACGTCGAGGGCATGTGGCGCATCCTGCAGGCCGACGAGCCTGAAGATTTCGTGCTCGCGACCGGTGTCGGCTACACGATCAAGGACTTCCTGGAGACCGCGTTCGGTCATGTCGGGCTGGATTGGCAGGAGTTCGTGAAGTTCGACGAGCGGTACCTGCGCCCGACCGAGGTCGACGCGCTGATCGGCGACCCGGCCAAGGCGGCAGACAAGCTCGGATGGGTTCCCACGATCGATGGGAAGGAACTCGCCAAGCTCATGGTTGATGCCGACGTGGAAGAACTGGAGCACGGCTCAGATTGGATCGACACCGTGAAGCTGGCTTCGTGGGGCACGAAGTGACCACTGCCGTCGACGGAGTGCAGTACACGCCCGCGGAACTCGACCGTGACGCGACGTTCTACGTTGCAGGCCACCGAGGGCTCGTGGGTTCGGCGATCTGGCGCAAGCTGGAAGCATCGGGCTTCGAGAACATCGTGGGTCAGACGTCGGCTGAACTCGATCTGAAGAACCGCGACGCCGTCTTCGAGTACATGGGCGAGACGAAGCCGAAGTACGTCGTCCTGGCGGCGGCGAAGGTCGGCGGCATCATGGCCAACTCGACCTATCCCGTCGACTTCCTGAGCGACAACATGCGAATCCAGGTGAACGTCCTGGATGCGGCGCTCGCGAACGACGTCGAGCGGGTCCTGTTCCTCGGATCCTCCTGCATCTACCCGAAGTTCGCTGAGCAGCCGATCCGGGAGGACTCGCTGCTCACGGGTCACCTCGAGCCCACGAACGATGCGTACGCGATCGCGAAGATCGCCGGCATCCTCCAGACCCAAGCTGTCCGTCGCCAGTACGGCCTGCCGTGGATCAGCGCGATGCCGACCAACCTCTACGGACCGAACGACAACTTCTCCCCGAAGGGTTCGCACGTGCTGCCCGCCCTGATCCGCCGGTATGACGAGGCGGCGAAGGCGGGGGCGTCCTCCGTGACGAACTGGGGAACGGGGACACCCCGGCGCGAGTTCCTGCACGCCGACGACATGGCAGACGCGGTCCTGCACCTGATGGAGCACTACGACGGACCCGACCAGGTCAACGTCGGCACCGGCTCCGACGTCACGATTCGCGAGATCGCTGAAACCATCGCGACGGTCACCGGGTTCTCGGGTGAGACTGAATGGGACACGACGAAGCCGGACGGCACGCCGCAGAAGCTCCTTGATGTGTCGAAGCTCGCAGAAGCAGGGTGGACCGCGAAGATCGGGCTCGAGGAGGGCATGGAGCGTACCGTCGCCTGGTACCGCGACCACGTGGACTCCATCCGGGAGTAGCGGGTGTTCCGACACATCGTGCTGTTCCGCGTCTATGAGGACGTCGCAAACGAGCGAGTGACCGAAGCGATCGACGCGCTTCGGTCACTCTCGGTCTTGCCGGGTGTCACGCATTGGCGCGTTGAGGTATCGCTCGATGCGCGCAAAGGGCGGGTGATCGTAGAAGATGCGACGTTCGCGGATCGCCACGCATTCGACGGCTTTCGCATCCACCCCGAACACGTGCACGTGGCGGAGCAGCTGTCGCGCATCGCCGATTGGTGGAACGGCGACTACATCGCCTGAGCGGTGCTGATTCCCAGGCGCTGCAGGAGCTCGGCGCAACCCGGCCAAAGCGGCGACGGCAGCGAGCTCACGGGAAAGTACTCAAATCGGAGCGCCTCATTCATCGCCTCGATGTCGTCATCGATACCGATGACGAACGACAAGCCAATGGCATGCTTTCGCGGGTCATCCCCGAAGACCGTGCCATCGACCGGTGCGACCGCGGGCGGAAACCACTCGTAGACGTAGTCCGGCTGCGGGTTGAGCTGCAGCGCCGGCTCGATCCCGATGGTTTCGCGCGCGTGCCGCCGAATCGCATCGGCGATGGTCTCGCCGTGCTGGATACGGCCGCCGAGATGGCACCACACCTGCCCGTGAGGCGACTCGCGCAAGATCAGGCCGACCTCGCGAACACCTGCATCCGTCGTCCGCACGAGGACGAAATCCACACAGGCGATCGGCATGGACTGCTCGATCTGCAGGTAGAGGTCTGCGGGCAGGTAGCTCAACGTCATACCCCTCTCCACGTCTCCGATCGGAAACACGCGTCTGGTAGGAACTGATTAGCTGGATAACCACGGGCTCGTCGTTCGGTTCGACACACAGCAAGCTCAATCTACGGGGAGATTCATGAAGCTTTCGGTCATCGGTTGCGGCTACCTCGGGGCCGTTCACGCGGCGGCGATGGCATCGATCGGGCACGAAGTGGTCGGTATCGACGTCGACCAGCGCAAGATCGACGCGTTGTCGAAGGGCGAGGCGCCGTTCTTCGAGCCCGGCCTCCAGGAGATCCTCACCGAAGGGATCGCGTCCGGCAATCTCAGCTTCACAACCGATATGGCCGCCGCGCAGGGGGCGAAGGTCCACTTCGTCGGCGTCGGCACCCCGCAGCAGAAAGACGGCTACGCCGCCGACCTCACCTACGTGAATGCGGCGGTTGATGGCCTGCTCCCCTACCTCTCCGAGGGCGACATCGTGGCGGGCAAGTCCACCGTCCCTGTGGGCACTGCCGCGGGGCTCGCACCGCGGGTCACTGCCACGGGCGCGACGCTGGTGTGGAACCCCGAGTTCCTCCGCGAGGGCTTCGCCGTGCAGGACACCGTCGACCCCGACCGCCTCGTCGCGGGTGTGCCCGCCGGGGATGAAGGCGAGCGCGCGGCATCCGTGCTGCGCGAGATCTACCACCCCTCCGTCGCGAAGGGCACGCCCTTCATCGTCACCGACTACGCGACGGCTGAGCTGGTGAAGGTTTCAGCGAACGCGTTCCTCGCGACCAAGATCAGCTTCATCAACGCGATGGCCGAGATCGCCGAGGTCACAGGCGCTGACGTGACGCAACTGGCCGACGCCATCGGACATGACGCCCGCATCGGGCGGCGATTCCTCGGTGCCGGCATCGGCTTCGGTGGCGGCTGCCTCCCGAAGGACATTCGCGCGTTCAGCGCCCGTGCCGAGGAGCTCGGCCGCGGCGAATCGGTGGCGTTCCTCCGCCAGGTCGACGAGATCAACCTCCGCCGCCGTGAGCGTGCTGTGCAGTTGGTGGTCGAGGGGCTCGGCGGGTCGGTCTTCAAGAAGAACGTCACCGTGCTCGGCGCGGCGTTCAAGCCGCACTCCGACGACATCCGCGACTCGCCCGCCCTCGACGTCGCCGTGCGCCTGCACGGACTCGGCGCCTGGGTGACGGTGACCGATCCGGCGGCGATCGAGAACGCCCGTCGCGTGCACCCGCAGCTGAACTACGTCGAGGACCGCGACGAAGCACTGCGCGGTGCCGATGCGGTCATCATGGTGACCGAGTGGGACGAGTACCGCCGTGAGCTCGATCCCGAGCACGCGTCGACGCTCGCCGCGGGGCGGGTCGTTGTGGACGGCCGCAATGGGCTCGACGCGGCAGCGTGGCGCGCGGCGGGGTGGACCTACCTGGGGATGGGACGGCCGTAGCGAGCGCCTCTCGAGCGCGCCGTGTCGACTTCTCGCCCGGGTGCTCGCCCTACCTCCGCCGACGAGCGCGCATGGACGAAACGCGACGTTCACGATGGCCTCGTAAGGTGACCGCATGAACGCGGCGTCGGCCACGCAACCGTCTGAGACGAGACGCCGAAGCCGCCGATCATGGCCTGTCCGGCTTCGACGGGCGGTCCTGGTCGTCGGCACGGCTCTCGCCGTCGCCGTCGGTGGAATGGTGGTCGTCTACTGCTTCCCGCCGTCGGGAGACCCGACGGACGCCGACCTCGTGTATGTCATCGGACCGGCCACCGGCACGCGCATGGACGTGGCACAGTCGATCATCCACTCCACGGGGCGCGAAGACCTCCTCATCTCAGTCTCCGCTGGCAACACCACCAAGCTCGCTGCCGCGCAGATGCCGGCCTGTTCAGAGCCTCACGTCATCTGTGAGCACCCGATCCCTTCCACCACGAAGGGCGAGGCGCTCCTGCTCAACGAGTATGCGAAGACGCACGAGGTACACAAGGTCGTCGTCTTGACCGTCACGCCGCACGTTGCGCGTACGCGCTACATCTTCGCCAGGTGCTCCCCCGATATCGATGTGCAGGTCATCCCCGTCGACGAGCACCTTCGCTTCGAGGACTGGGTTCATCAGTTCGCCTATCAGACGGGTGCCTTCGTAAAGGCGATTGCGACGCCCTGCGCGAGCGACGACGGGTGACCGCGCGCCCGCGCTCGAGGGCGCGCGGTCCATGTGCGCCGACGTCAACGTCTGAGCTGCTCCCTAAGCTGCAGCCCCAACAGAAGGGGAGGCAATGGACACCACGTCATGGATCGGCCAGGTCAGTGTCGGTGTAGCTTCAGGGCTCATCGTTCTTCTCGCGCAGGCCTTCATCGACCGCACGAAGGGTCCGGCGAACGCCGCCGGCATGCACATCGGGCACACTGTCTCGACTACACAGGTTCAGATCAACATCGCTCAATCTGTCACGCAGCTGCCGCCGACCTCGCGCGTTCGCTCCGGTGAGCCGGCCGGCCCCGGCGCTGTGATCGTGGGGGCCTTGGTCACCATTGTCGTGTCCGCCGCGCTCTTTCTGCACCTGCACCCGTACCTCTTCGCTCTGTCGATTGGCATCGCGGCGGCACTGCTCGCGGGCGCGATCTACGCGTCGTTTCGCACCACGCAACTCCTCGGTCGCTGGCCCGCACCGGCGGTTGTCACAGCCATCGAGACCGTAGCTAGCACCATCGTCACGGTCGCCGTCTGGATCGGCGTCTACACCTCCAGCCGCGGCAACATGTCGCTGACGGCCATCAACGCCGCGACGACTCAACCCGCTCCGGACGGGCCCGAGCCTCTGTGGGTGAGATCCCTCATGACGCTTCCGCAACAAGCGAGCACCATGGTCGAGGTCTATGGCATGGAAGGCGCTTACTTCATCGCCTTCCTTGTACTCGCCGTCCTAGCATCCAACACCCTCCTCATCCTCACGGCAGCGGCCGTGTTCGATTGGCTCTCCTACATTCGCCTCGCACAGGGGGTCGTCCCTCGGGCGTTCATCGTGAGACGCGCAGCGCGTTTCGGCGCCAGCCAATGGGGCTACGCGCTCGCGTTCGCGCTCGTTGCTGCACTCGCTGTTGCAGGTTCAACGGGATGGTTCTTCGACCTCGCCTCGTCCACGCCTCCTCTGCCGAATGCGCTTCACGTAGCCTCTTAGATTGCCGCCCAGGCGCGACCGATCAGGGCAAGCCCCCTACGGCACGACGAGGTCGACCCGCGACTCGGCGTCGCCGTCGACCACGACCCACGCCTCAGTTGTTCCCTCGGGCAGCGCCGCGGTGACCGAACGGGCGACCTCATCCAGGTGATGCTTCGACGTCACTGCGATCTGTAGGCGCGAACCCGACTCCCATACGTACGCGATGCGCTCCAGCTCGGAGGCATCGAGCCGCCCGACGAGGTCGCGGGCACGGGCCCCGTCCGCCTCGCCGAGCCGAATGAGCTCGCCCGCGAACGCCAGCCGAGGCTCGGCCTCGGGCAGCAGGATGCGGGCGCGCTCTGCAGCTCGCGCGTAGTCGGCCTCCTGCGCCAGCGTCATCACGAGCGCATCGTCGCGCAGCCTCATCCCCGTCAGCGGCACCTCGGCGACGAGGGCGTCCCAGGCGGCGAGCGCGCCCGCGACCCGCGGTGGCGCATCCCCGACATCCACGACGCGATCCTCGGTGCGGACGAACAGTTCCGAGCGCGCCTCGGGCGGAGCCGTCGCCGCCAGCTCCGGCAGGCCACGGATCAGCTCGACCGCATCGCCCACGTCGGCACCGACGAGGGCGATGAACGACTCCGCGATCTCCGCCGACACCACGCGCTCATCGGCGCGGAGAGCGAGCGCCGTTCCCACGGCGGCCGCATCCGTCTCGAGATGTCCGGTGACGATCAGCTCGACATCGTCCGCGAGCAGCGACACCAGTCCCCGCATCCGCTCCCCGTTCTCCCGCGTGTACGAGCTCAGCCGGTCGGCGAGCGCGGAAACCTCACGATCGGCGAGCCCGTCACGCGCCACGACCTGCCCGCTCACACCCCCGGTGAACGGCTGATTCTCATGACTGGTGAGCTCCACCGAGGCCACCGCCGGATCGTCACCGAACTCCGTCGCGAACGCTCCCGCCTCGCCGTCCTCCCGTGCAACCCGACACCAGCGCGACGGTGAGCGCGAGCGCCGCCGCGACGGCGGACAACCGTCCACTCGTCGTTGCCGCACCGCGCCGTCGCCTCACACCGACCCACCTTATCCACGAGCTTCACACCGACACCGGACACCCTGCCGTCCGCCGCCTCCCGGCACCGCAGTCGATGTCCGAGGTGCATGCGATGCTCATCTCACGTCGGAAGCCGCAGCTTCCGGCCGGAGAAGACGCCCCCGGCTCGATGTCTGAGGTCGGTGGCAGACTCTTTACAGGTCGAAGATCACCTGGTCTTCGACTGTTGTTCCCGCCGAGTGCCCCGGCATCACAGGTCGCGCGCGAGCGCGTCCGAACCAGGGGTGGCACTCATGGCACGCGACGAGGTGATCGGCTTCAGCGACGCGCAGAATGCGCGGTTCGCCGAGGTCGTGCACGCCGTCGAAGCAGCGGATGCGGCCCTCGCCGCGGCCCAAGCCCGCATGATGCGGGCACTCGCCGACGCGCGAGAACTGGCACGCGAGGTCGCGGCATCCTCACCCGCACAGGTGCGCGCCCGCGACATGGCCGAGCGCGCCGTCTCGTCCGAGATGGCCGCCGCTCTGCGCCTCTCCGACCGCGCCGTCCAGCGGCGCATGGATGCGGCGGCCGAGCTCGCCTCCGACTACCCCCGCACTCTCGCCGCACTCGAGTCGGGCCGCATCCACATGGGTCACGCCCGCATCATCACGGATGCGGGCCGCATCCTCCCCGCCGAGACCCGCGCGGTCTTCGAGACCCACGCGCTCCCCCACTGCGAAGCGCAGACTCCCGGGCGGGCGAAGCGTGCCATCGAGATGCTCGCCCAGCGCCTGCATCCCCGCCCCTTCACCGAGCGTCACCTCGAGGCGCGGGCGAGACGCGGGGTGTCGATCACCCCTCTCGGCGGGGGCATGAGCCACCTCGGCATCGATGCCCCCACCGTGCTCGTCGACGGCGCCTACGATCGCGCCACCCGCATGGCCCGCGCGCTGCTCGACCTCCGCGCGCAAGCAGCAGCGCGGGTGCGCGACGCGCGCGCCTCGGGACGCGAACCAGACCCCGCCGACCTCACCCTCGCCTCCGACACACGCACCACCGACCAGCTGCGCGCCGATCTCATGGCCGACCTCCTTCTCACCGGCAACCCCGGAGCGGATGCGGCCCTCCCCGGAGACGGCGCGGGCACACTGGGCGCGATCCGCGCCCAGATCCAGGTCGTCGTGCCCGCACTGTCGCTCATCGGCGCCGACGACCACGCTGCCGACCTCGCCGGGCGGTCGCCGATCGACGCCGACACCGCCAGACGCCTGGCCGGCGGCAACGCCGAGTGGCGCCGCATCCTCACAGACCCGATCGACGGTCGGGTGCTCGCCAGCGATCGGCGCCTCGCCCCGCAGGATCTCCGCCAGTGGGTGCAGGCGCGAGACCAGCACTGCCGTTTCCCCGGCTGCACCACCCCGGCGATCCGCTGCGAGATCGACCACGTCGTCGAGTGGGCGCGCGGCGGCCCGACCGCCGTCGACAATCTGCAGGCGCTCTGCCAGCGTCACCACTCGATGAAGCAGTTCACGGCCTGGAGAGTCTCGCTGCTCGATCACGGTGTGATCTCGTGGACCTCCCCACTCGGACAGACGTACACCGATCACGCCTCGCCCCCGATCGTCTTCTTCAGCGACGAGCCGCTCGCCGGCACAGCCTCCCCCGGCGCGCCCATCCATCTGCATCCGATCCGCGATACCGCGTTCTCGAGCGAACCCGACGACCCACCGCCCTGGGAGGACTCTGCCCGCCGGCCGCCCCGACCCGCGGCTCCGCCGCCAGGACCGACGCCGCAGCATCCGGATGATCCGCCGATCTGACACGACCGTCCGTCGCGACCGCTCGTGCCGTCTGCCGCGATCCATCCCGTCGAACCCGTCGCCGTCGTCGTCGTCGTCGATCGCGAGTTGCCTCTCCCCCACCGACCGATCCCCCTGCCCACCGATCCCCCTGCCCACCGGCTCCATCCCGCCGGCGGACGGAGGGAGATCCGACTCGCGCACCCCTCTGCACACGCACCACCTCTGCACGCAGCACCGTCACCGCCCGCCGCGCGGCGCCACGCGCCTCGTCGGCGCAGCGCCGGGCGAGGTCAGCCGAGAGCGGCGAGCGCCACGGCGAGCGCAGCGTCGAACGAGATCTCCCGCTCGTGCGAAGACAGCGACTCACCCGTCGCCGGCACGTCCGTGACCGTCAGCACCGCGAGAGTCTGCACCCGCTCCGCCGCGCCCACCGCATACAGCCCGGCCGCCTCCATCTCGACGGCCAGCGCACCATGAGCGGCGAGCCGGTCGAACAGCCCCTCGGGCGTGCCGTAGAAGTGGTCCGAGCTGAACACCGCCCCGGCGTGCACCCGTGCGCCCGCCCCGTCCGCCGCCGCGGCCGCCGCGCGCGCGAGCGAGAAGTCGGGCACATGGCTGAACATCACGCCCGGCACGCGCGCGGCGCTCATGGCCGAATCCGTGTGCGCCGCCGTCGCGATCACCACGTCGCGCACAGCCACATCGGGGTGAATGCCGCCCGCGGTGCCCACACGCACGATCTGACGCACGCCGTAGAAGCGCGCAAGCTCTGTCGCGTAGATCGTCATCGACGGCGCCCCCATCCCCGACGCCATGACCGTGAGTGGCTCGCCCTCGTATATGCCCGTGTAACCCAGGATGCCGCGCACCTCGGTGACGAGCACCGCCTCCTGCAGGTGAGTCTGGGCGATACGGCGTGCGCGATACGGGTCTCCGGGCATGATCACGCGAGACGCGATCTGCTCCGGGGACGCGGCGATGTGCGGTGTGCTCATGTGAGTTCCTCTCCTGACAACCAGCGAACCAGACGATCGAACAGCACTCCATAGCCGTCCCACGCGAGAAAAGCCGGAGTCGCCCAGTGCGGTGCGAGATCCGACGTGAAGGCGGCCGTACGGCCCGCCCCGTGGGCCCCCACGACCAGCAGCGGGTGCTCCCCCGCCGCCGCGATCACCGCGGCATCCGGCTTTGCGCTCACCTCGTTGAGCCCGAGAAGTGCCGGCCACCGGGCATCCAACGCCGCGACGATCGGATGCGGCGCCGCCACGCACGGTTCGACGCCCGACGGCAGCTCCACCCTGTCGTCGCGGTCGAGCATCCGAACAGGCAGCGCGTCGGCGAGCGCGGTTCGCCCCCATCGCGCCTTCGCGTCGATCCCGGAGAAGCTCATGTAGCCGCCCACCATGAGGAGGCCACCGCCGTTCGCCGCGAACTCGACCAGCGCTGCGATCGAGTCCGCCACCGGGAGCGACGACGAGAAGACGGCGGGCGGCAGCTGAAAGGTGTTCGCACCCACATCCGACACCACGACGACGTCCGCGACCTCGGCAAAACCGGATGCGGATGTCGGCAGATCGAAGGGGACGCGGTGCGCAGGCACATGGATCACGACGTGCCCTCGCTCCCGCAACGCAGCGACGAACTCGACTCCTCCTGTCTCGTACTCCGAGGTGGTGAAGGTGTCGAAGCCTTTCTGGTGGATCGAGTGCACGAACCACGACTCTCCGACCAGCAGGATGCGCGTCATAGACACCATGCAAATGCATTTGCTTTCCGCTTGTTCGCGCCTCCCGTTACGAGTTCGTGAATTCTGCGCCGCGCCGGCGTGGCCGACCGCGCCGACGCGTCGGACGCACGGATAGGGTCGCCCGATGATCCCTCTCGTTGTCGACACCGACACCGCCGCCGACGACTGCTTCGCCCTGCTCGTCGCCCTGCTCGACCCTCGCGCCGACCTTCGCGCCGTCACCATGGTGGCGGGCAACGTCGGCTTCACACAGCAGGTGCACAACGCCCTACTCACGATCGCCCTCGCCGGCCGAGCCGGAGAGGTGCCGGTATACCTCGGAGCCGACCGTCCTCTGCTGCGCCCCTGGGTCGACGCGGTCGACGTCCACGGCGACGGCGTCGGAGGGATCACCCGCCCCGACGACGGCCAGGCCCCCGCCGACGAGCACGCGGCGCTCGCGCTGATCCGACTCTCGCGCGAGCACGAGGGGCGGTTGCGCATCGTCGCCATCGGCCCCCTGACGAACATCGCACTCGCCGTGCGGCTGGATCCCGGGTTCGCCGCGCGCATCGACCGACTCACGATCATGGGCGGCTCGATCAACGGCCGCGGCAACATCACCCCCGCCGCCGAGTTCAACATCTACGTCGACCCCGAAGCCGCCGCGATCACGCTGGGCGCGGGCTTCGCCGATCTGCGCTTCGTGACGTGGGATCCGGTGACACTGAACGACGCCGTCTTCGATCGGGCGCGGGTCGCCGAGATCGCAGCGCTCGACACTCCACTCGCCCGCTTCTTCGTGCGCGCCAACCAGGCGACCTTCGACTTCGACCTGCGCGCGGGTATCGACGGATCGACGCATCCCGACTCGCTGTCCGTCGCCCTCTCGCTCGACGAGGACCTCATGATCGACGCCGCCCCCTTCGAGGTCACAGTCGAGACCTCGGGCCCCGCGACGCTCGGCGCGACGGTCTTCGGCTGGCGCTCCACCACACCGAACGCCACCGCACCCACGAGCATCGACGGAGAGCGCTTCTTCGCCTACCTCAAAGGGATCATGGCGCTGACCCCGCCCACCCCGAGCGCGGTGATCGACGCGATAGACAGCCCGTCGCCGGCCGGCTGAGCTCCCCCAGCCCTCAGAGCTGCGCAGCCAACACGCCCTCGACGATCGCCGAGGCGACGGCGGCCTCGTCGAGCCCGACAACCCACTGCACCCAGCCCGTCGCATCCGGAACGAAACGCGTCACCCCGACCGGCGACACCTCGACGCGACCCGGCTCGGAGAGCGTGAACAGACCGGGCTGCGTGAGCGCCAGCACCGTCACCGGATCGTGCGGCACGTTCCACGTCTCATTCCAGAACGCCCACCACTGATGGATGTCGCGCTCGAGCGCAGCACCCAGAGGGCCGCTGCGCGCGATCACCTCGATCTGCTCGGCTTCGAGCCGCACGCGACGCGTCGCCTCCAGCGTGGCGATGGTCGTCGGGATGCCCGACTCGAAGACGCGCGCGGCGGCGTCGACGTCGCTGCGCACGTTGTGCTCGGGCTCGTCGCTCTCGAACGAGCCGCCCATGAGCCAGAGCCGGCGTACCGAGCGGGCGAACGCGCCATCGCGGTCGATCGCGGCGGCGACGTTGGTGAGGGGGCCGACGGCGACGATGTCGATCGCGCCGGGCTCGGCGAGCACCGCGTCGACCATGACGTCGACCGCATCTTCCGAGTCGACCGGTTCGTCTTCCAGCCGCTCGTGCAGAGTTCCCTCGTGCCCAGCCCACCACACCTCGCGCCCGGAGCGCGTCGGACCCGTTCCTGCGACGGCCCGCACCCGACGCCGCGCCAGGCCCGCGTAGCGCGAGGCGAGCCTGGCGCGCAGCAGAGTGTCGCCGTACACGGTGGTCACGGCGCGGATCTCGACCTCCGGCGCGCCGAGCAGAACGGCGAGCGCGAGAGCGTCGTCGACGTCGGTCCCGAGGTCGGTGTCGAAGAGAACGGAGCGAATCGGCATGGTTCATTATGTGCGATGCAAAACGATTTACCGTAGGCTCGCGCTACCACACCGCCCGATGACCTCGGAGCCTCCTCATGACCTACGCCGACCGCACCCGCGGATGCCTGATCGCCCTCGCCGCGGGCGACGCGCTGGGCGCTCCGACCGAGGGCATGACGCGCGAGGGCATCGCGGCGGCATTCGGGCGCGTGGAGACGTTCCTCACCGCCGATGCCGCAGGCACCGACGACACCGAGTACGCGGTTCTCACGGCTCAGGCGGCGCTCGCGCACGGCTCGGCGCTGACCTCCGACGACGTCGCCGATCTGTGGCTGCGCGCCCTCGCGATGCAAGATGGCGGCTTCTCCGGCGCGGGCTTCTCCGAGATGGTCGCCCTCGCGGGGCTCGCGAGCGGGCTGCGCCCGCCTCACAGCGGAAGACGCAGCTACGAACGCTGGAGCGACGGGGCTGCCATGCGCGTCGCACCGCTCGGACTCCTGTGTCCCGGCGACCCGACCGAAGCGGCACGACTGGCCGCGATCGACGCCGTGGTCAGCCACAGCGACGACGGTGTTCTCGCCGCACAGACGGTCGCGGCGGCGATCGCGTCCGGTGCGGGCGGCGCGGGGTGGGAGGCGGCGCTGGCAGCCGGTCTCGCCGCCATCCCCACCGACTCGTGGACGGCGCGCGGCATCACACATGCACTCGAGCTGGTCGATGCCGCGCCCGATGCCGAACACGCCGAGAGGATGCTCTCCGACGCCCTCCCCCTCCGTCACTATCCGTGGGCGGATGCGGCTCCGGAGGCGGTCGCCTTCACGTTCGGACTGATCGCCGCACACCGGGGGCACCTGCAACGGGCGGTGCTCGCGGGCGTGAACATGGGGCGTGATTCCGACACCATCGCCGCGATGGCCGGCGCGATCTGCGGCGCCGTGCACGGAATGGCGGCGGTGCCACCGGGCTGGGCCGATCGCGTGCGTCGCGTGGCGGGGGTGTGCATCACCGCCACGCGCGGCGTCGACCTGATGCAACTGGCCGATCGACTCGCGGAGGCCGCCCATGCTCGATGACTCGGCTCTTCTGGCGCGCGCCCGGGCGGTCTTGCTCGGCCTCGCGATCGGCGATGCCCTGGGCGCCCCGGCCGACGTGCACCGTAGCGTCCGCACGCCGTGGGTGCGCGGGCGACTCTGGGCGGGCAGCGCAGAGCTCGACGCCGAACGCGTCAGTCGCCCGCTGCTGCCCTTCGCCCCCACCCTCGATGATGCGCGGGGCATCTCAGCCACCGACGACACCGAGGAGGCGGTGGCCGCCGCGATCTGCCTGCTCGCAGCCGACGCAGGCACGGATGCGGGCCTCTTCGCGCGCTGGCTGGCCATCCACGCCGACCGCGACGCCTGGCTGGGGGTCGCCGCCCGCAGCGCCGAGCGCAACGCCGCCCGCGACGCCCTCCCCGCCCTCATTCGAGAGCTGAGCCCGCGGATGTACTCCCACGCGGGCACCGTGGCCGAGACGCTGCCGCTCGCCCTGGCCGTGACGATGCTCGCCGAGGCCCAGGCGTCGCGCGCGATCCCTCTGAGCCTCGCGATCGCACGAAAGGCCGACTCGCTCCCGGCGTTCGTCGGCGCATTCTGCGGCGCGCTGGGCGGGGGTGCTGCACCGGAGCACTGGTCCGAGCTCGACGCGGTGCGCGGACACCTGCTGCCCGCTGTCGCGGGCACCTCGCTCGACGCGGTCGCCGCAGACCTCGCCGCCCACGCCCGACGCGGCCGCAACCGCCATCGCGGCCATCCCCGATCGGAGAACAGATGAGCACGGCGACGACGTGGATCGACGCGACCGACCCGCTCGCGCGGCTGCCCAAAATCGCCCTGCACGACCATCTCGACGGCTCGCTTCGCCCCGAGACGCTCATCGAGCTGGCAACAGCGGCCGGCATCGCCCTCCCCCGCACGACACCGGCCGCCCTGCAGCACTGGCTGCGCAACTTCGCCGAGCTCGAACCCGGCCGCGACTGGGAAGACCTGTTCGGGCTCAGCACCTCGGTGATGCAGTCCCGAGATCAGCTGCGACGCGTCGCCCGCGAGTATGTGCATACGCTGGCCGCCGACGGCGTGGTGTACGCCGAGAGCCGGTGGGCGCCCGAGAAGCATCTCGCGGGCGGGCTGACGATGGACGAGGCGGTCGAAGCCGTCGCCGAGGGACTCGCCCGCGGCGTTGCCGACGTCTTCGAGCTCGGCCACCGCGTCGAGGTGCGCCAGGTCCTCTCCGTCATGCGCACCGGCTCAGCCGGGCAGCAGGTGCTCGACACCGCCCTGCGCGCCGCAGACATCGGCGTGGTCGGCATCGACCTGGCCGGACACGAGGAGGGCCGCCCCGCTCACGAGCATGCGGCGACCTTCCAACGCGCCGCAGCGCAAGGGATCCGGCGCACCGTGCACGCCGGCGAGGCCGCCGGCGCCGCAAGCGTCGCCGACGCCGTCGAGACGTGCGCCGCACAGCGCATCGGCCACGGCGCGCGCCTGGTCGAAGACATCTCCATCTCGGGCGAATCGCACGACGTGCACAGTGCCGTCGGTGCCTGGGAAGCGGCGGGCTCGCTGGCCTCCTCGCTCCTGCCGGGGCCGATCGCCACGCAGATCCTCGACAGGGGGATCGTGCTGGAGGTGTGCCCCACCTCCAACTCCGAGGGTGTCGTCGTCGCGAGCATCGCGCAGCACCCGGTCGCGTTGCTGGCCGCCGCCGGCATCCGCGTGACGCTGCATCCCGACAACCGGATGCTGAGCGAGACGAGCGTCACGGGTGAGATGCGCGCGGTCGTGCGCGCGTTCGGGTGGTCGCACGCGCAGCTGCGACGCTCGACGCTCGACGCGCTCGACGCCGCCTTCGGCCCCGCCGAGGCGCTCGAGCGCATCCGCGCCGAACTGGTCCTCCCCGGCTGGGGCTGATCAGGGCAGGCTCAGCCCCGCCAGGCCCCCTCCGCGCGGATGCGCAGAATCTCCTCGCGCACCTGCGTGTCGCGTCCGGGGCGTTCGTTCTCGAGTTTCGATCCATCGGTCCAGAACCCGTCGACGTCGCGTCCGGCCTCCTGACCGCGGCGGGTGTGCACGTCGAGGGCGTAGTCGGGGATCTCGAAGGGGCGCTCCTCGGCAGCCATGAGATGCAGCACCAGATTCGCCCACTCGTCGGAGGTGCGGTCTTTGACCCGCTCTGCCAGGAAGCGGATCGCGTGCACGGCGAACAACCACCGATCGCCGGCTGAACGCTCCATGCGCTCATGCATCTGGAACAGAGCGTTGATCACGACGGGTTCCTGGAAGCTGCCGTCGCCCACGTCTTCGGCCGAGATGACGCTGAGGCGTGACCACATCACCGCCTCGAGCTCGGCGCTCGTCTCATACAGCTCGCGACCCACGAGCAGCGCCAGGCGGAGGTCGCCGCGGCGAATCGACTTCTGCAGGGTGGAGATGAGCTCGTCGGCGGCGTAGCCGCGCTGCGAGACGACCCGCGTCCACGGATCCTGGGTGTGCGGAACGGGCATGGCGTGCTCTTCTTTCTTCGGAGAGGGGCTGTCGGGCAGAGGATGGGGAAGATCCCGCGGCGCTCAGGCTGCGGAGATGCGTGCCATCAGCGTGTCGAAGTCGGCCTGACGGCGAGCGAGCGCCGCGGGCAGATCGATCGTGGTCAGCTCGCCCTCGCGCTTGAGCCAGCGTCCCGCCGTCATGACGTGCGTCGTGTCGAAACCGGAAGCGCCGTAGACCAGGGCGGAGTGCACCGACTGCGCCCCGACGGGGCCGCGATGCAGGGCGGCGACGGGGAGCGCGATGAGATCCGCGATGGCGCCTTCGGTCAGCACACCGTCACCGGCGGCTCCGCCCATGGCGTCGCGGGCCCGCCAGGTCGCCATGCCGAGCAGCTCTACCGGCGTGATGGCGTGCGGCCGCTGTTCGGCGAAGGCCACGAGCTTGCCGAGCGTGCGGAGCTCCTCGAACATGTCGGCGTTGTTGTTGCCGCAGACGTTGTCGGTGCCGATCACGACGTTGACCCCGGCGTCGAGAGCGGCACGCACCGGCGCCGCGTGGGCTCCGCTGATCATCGCGACGCTCGCGGCGACGGCGAGGCTCGCCCGCGTCGCAGCGAGCAAGTCCAGATCCTGCACGCGCACATCGTTCGCGTGCGCGAGCAGCACCGGCACATCTGCGATGCCGAGTTCGCTCAGCATCGCCAGGGCCGATCGGTCGAACTGCTCCTCGCAGACGTCGTCCTCCTCCGTAGAGGTCGCGTAGTGGGCGTGCAGTCCCGCACCGTAGCGGCGGGCGAGGGCGAACTCCGCCCGCACCGTGTCGATGCGGTTGTCGACGAAGAACGCGTGCGGGCCGATCCATCGATCCACGAGACCGTCGTCGGATGCGGACACGAACGCCTCGGCCGCGATGAGCGATGCATCGCGGCGATCGTCGTCGCCCAGATCGACGATGCCGTAGGCGACGCTGGCTCTGACCCCCGTGGACGCGACGGCGTCGACGTAGGCGTCGGCGAACAGGTACTGGTCTGCGAAGGAGGTGGTGCCCGATCCGATCATCTCGGCGCAGCCGACGAGGGTCGATGCGGCGAGGAGGTCGGGCGTGAGGTGCAGCTCCTTGGAGCGGATGGAGCCCAGCCATCCCTCCCAGGTGAGCAGCGAGTGCCCCTCCGACACACCGCGCAACAGCATCATCGGGGCGTGCGCGTGGGCGTTCACGAGTCCGGGCATCAGCACGCTGGCCCCCAGGTCGACCACATCTCGCCCGCGCGGCCGCGCGCCGCGCACCGGACCGACCGAGACGATCAGCCCGTCTTCCACGATGACGACGCCGGGCTCGATCACCTCGGGCGTCGCCCCTCCGACCACCACATGATCGGCGACGATCGAGAGCGCGCTCATCCGATCGCCGCGCTCTCGACACCGCGGGCATCCTCCGCGCCGCGGACATCGTGCGCGCTCCGCCCCGCCATGAGAGCACCGATCTCGACATTGCTGAGCTCGCCGCGGGCGTACGGCCCCGTGACCGCGCCGTCGTAGATTACGAAGATGCGGTCGGCGAGCGTCATGATCTCCTCGAGCTCGGCCGATACGAGCAGCACCCCCGCGCCGCGCAGACGTGCATCGAGCAAGGCGCGATGCACGAACTCGATGCTGCCGACGTCGAGACCCCGGGTGGGTTGGTTGGCGATGATCACCGCGGGGTCTCCGTCGAGCTCGCGGCCGATGACGATCTTCTGCAGGTTGCCGCCGGACAGGTTGCCGATCACGCGGCGCGGGGCTCCGCCTCGCACGACGTAGTCCTCGATGACCTCACGGGCGAACTCATAGATCGAGCGGCCCTTCAAGAACCCCCACCTCGAGAAGCGGCTCTGGCGGTAGGCGACGGAGACCGCGTTCTCGGCCAGCGTCGCCTCGCGGTTCAGCCCCACGTGCATACGATCTTCGGCGATGTGGGCGAGCCCCACCGACCGGGCCACCCGAGGGCCCCTGTTGGTCACGATCCGACCGGCGATCGATACCTCGCCGGAGTCGACCTTGCGTAGGCCGGCGATGGCGTCGATGAGGTTGCCCTGCCCGTTGCCGCTCACCCCCGCGATACCGACGATCTCACCGCCGCGCACCTCCAGGTCGACACCGGCCAGACCGGAATCGCCCGCACTCACCTGGTGGGCGACGAGGTCGCGGACCACGAGCATCGGCTCGCCGGGCTCACGATCGGCGATCTCGGCCCGCAACAGTACCTCGCGACCCACCATGAGCCGCGCGATCCTCGCCGGGCTGGCGTCGCCCACCGGCATTTCGCCGACCACGTGTCCGCGGCGCATCACGACGATGCGGTCGGCGACCGCCATGACCTCGGGAAGCTTGTGACTGATGAACACGACGGCCGTGCCCGATCGGGCGAGCTGGCGCACGGCGACGATGAGCTCCTGCGCCTCCGCGGGGGTGAGCACGGCGGTCGGCTCATCGAGGATCAGCAGTCGCGTATCCCCGGCGAGCGCCTTGAGGATCTCCACGCGCTGCTGCAGCCCGATGGGAAGCGTCGCAACGACATCCGTCGGATCGAGAGGGAACCCCAGCCGAAGCCCGAGCTCGCGCACGTACTCCTCGGCGGCCCTGTCGTCGACGCGCCCGCCCCTCGTGCGCTCGCGCCCGAGCATGACGTTCTGTGCGACGGTGAAGCTCGGCACCAGCGCGAAGTGCTGCTGCACCATGCCGATACCGCGCGAGATCGCATCCTCCGCCCCACGGATCTGCACCTCTTCACCGTCGATGAAGACGCGGCCCTCATCCATCGGGAACGCTCCGAACAGCAGGTTCATGAGCGTCGTCTTGCCGGTGCCGTTCTCACCGACCAGCGCGACGACCTCGCCGGCAGCCACCGAGAGCGAGACGTCGGCGACGGCCAGCACGCCCGACGACGCGAAGTACTTCCGCAATCCCTCGAGTCTCAGGAACTCACTCATTGCGTCATCTCCTCTGAATGATGTGCGGCTGTGCGGCTGTGCGGGACGGCCGCACGACGCGACCGCCCCGCACGATGTCAACCGAGCGAGGCGCAAGCCTCTGAGTCGGGCGCGTTCAGCGCGTCACAGACCTCGAACGAGCCGTCGAGGATCGACGCCCGATACTTCTCGACGGCAGCCTGCGCCGCCGCGACCGTGTCAGCGAGCTCGGGGTGAGCATTCACGAACGTGGTCGATCCCTCATCCCACGACAGGCCCGTCGCTCCCTCGGCCAGCCCCACCAGCTTGACGCCCGAGGTGAAGTTGCCGTCCTTGGCCTGGGAGATCATCTCAAGAACGCTCGCGTCGACGTGCTTCATCATCGAGGTGATGACGGTACCGGGCGCGACGTCGTCCTGGTTGGAGTCGACGCCGATCGCGTACACGCCCTGCTCTTTGGCGGCCTCGATCACACCGGTCCCGGTGCCACCGGCGACCTGGTAGATCACATCGACGCCGTCGCTGATCATGTCGAGCGCAGTCGCCTTGCCGAGCGCCGGGTCGTCGAAGACGAAGTTGAGATAGCTCGTCTGCACCGTGCAGTCGGCGCACGCGGTCTTCACGCCCTGCTCGTAGGCGTAGGCGAACTGGTTGAGTGCGGGAGAATCGCCGCCCACGACCTGACCGACCTTCTTCGAGGTGCTCATCGTGCCAGCCACGAGGCCCGCCAAGAAGCTCCCCTCGTGCGTGTTGATGGTGTAGAGCTCGAGGTTGTCGGGAAGATCCTTGTCCTCGCTCGACTGATCCGGCATGCCGATCAGCTGATCGGGATACTGCTCGGCGATGGAGATGACGGTGTCGAGAGGCAGCGTGATGCTCAGGAGCAGATCGGGCGACGTCTGGATCGCTGAACGCAGCAAGGTCTCGCCTTGCGCCGGATCCGGCGCCTCGATGTGGTTCGTCGTCACTCCCAACTCGTCGGCGGCCGAGGTCAAGCCGGCGATCGCCGAGTCGGTGTACGAGAGGTCGCCCGCCACGCCCCCGACGAGAGTGGCCCGGTAGTCGCTCGATCCGCCCGGGGAGGCAGTGCCGCCCGACGACGAGCCGCTGCAGGCGGCGAGGGAGAGCGAGAGCGCGACGGCTCCCGCGGCGACGGCGACGATCTTTCTGCTGTGCGTCATGGTGATTCCTTCGGGTTGGGTGTTGCGCGGGTGGGAGAGCTGGTCGAGACGTCGCCGGATCACACGGCCGCAGCGGGCACGCGGCGGCGACGCCGCGAGGGCCGGTAGGTGCGCGCGCGACGCGTGCCGCGGTACCCGACGATTCCGAGCACCGCGAGAGTGGCGATCATCGGCAGACCCTGGACGATGGCGTTGGGAAGGTCGGTGGTGCTCTGGAGGCGGATGGCGAAGGCGTCCGAGAATCCGAACAGCAGCGCCGCGGGAACCAGGAAGAGGGGGCGATTCATGGCGAGCAGCGCCGCGGTGATCGCGATCCAGCCGGCGCCTTCGGTCATGTCGCGGGCGAAGAGCCCCAGTTCGCCCACCGTGAGGAAAGCGCCGCCGAGTGCGGCCACCGCCCCCGCGCCCACAAGACTCCAGGTCTGCACCTTCGAGACGGACAGGCCCGCGCTGAGCGCCGCCACGGGCGACTCGCCGACCGCCAAGAGGTGCCGCCCGGAGCGGAACTTGAAGAGCAGGCCGTAGCCGATCGCGAGCACGAGAGCCAGGTAGACCAGGGCGTTGTAGCCGCTGAGCATCGTGCCGAGAACGGGCACGTCAGAAACGAGGGGGATCTGCAGATCGGGCAGGATCGTCACGTCGGGCCGCCAGACTCCTGTCCCCCCGAACAGCACCCGCATGAGGTACACCGACAGCTCGAGGAAGAGCATGTTCAGCCCGATCGCGAAGATGATCAGGTCGACTCCGATCCGGTGCGCGACGGCCATCATCGCGCCGGTGAGAGCCCCGGCGAGCGCGGCGGCGATCACCGCGACGATCGACGATCCCGACATCGAGAGGGCGAGAAGTCCCACGAACGCCCCGACCAGCATCTTCGCCTCGATCGCGAGATTCAGCACGCCCGCACGCGAGCTGAGCGCCGATGCGATGGCGCCGAAGAGGATCGGCGTCGTCAGTCTGACGCCGTTCGAGAACATCTCCGGCGTGAAGAAGGAGGACAGGAAGTCCATCAGCGCTCTTCCTCCGTGGTCGTGGTCGAACCGCTCACCGACACCGGTTCCGGTTCATCGGGCGGCGGTGCCTGTGCGGCGCGCTGTTCGATCTCCTTCGCGCCGCGCCGCTTGCTGAGCCACAGCTCGAGACGGTGGGCGAGCGGCGTCTGGATCGCGACGAGCACGATCATCAGCGAGAGGATGACCGAGCCGATCTCACGCGGGATGCCCATGAGGATCTGCAGACCGTTGATGGCTCCGATGGAGATCGACGCGAACACGACCGCGGCGATGCTCGCGCCGATCACGGTCGTGCCTCCCAGGATCGCCGCGGTCAGACCGTTGAATCCGGTTCCGTCCATGAATCCGTCGATCACGCGGTAGTTCATGCCGAGAACCTGGATGCCTCCGCCGATCCCTGCGAGCGCGCCGCCCAACGCTGCTGCGCGGATCACCGCGTTGCGTGTGCGCATCCCCGAGTAGCGGGCGAACACCGGCGCCTCGCCGGCCATGCGCTGCTCGTAGCCCCAGGTCGTGCGGCTCATGTAGATGTAGGTCACCACGACGAAGACGAGCGCGATCACGATGTTCATGCCGAGCTTCGTCGCCGGGTCGAAGACCGCGAGCCGCGCCGTCTCGTCGATCTGGGGGGTGAAGGATGCGCTCCCTCCCGCTTCGCGCAGGGGGTAGTTGACCAGATACGACAGCAGCAGCGCGACCATCGAGTTGACGATGATGCTGACGATCAACTCGTTCGCACCGAGGTAGACGCGAAACAATGCGGGCACGATACCCACGAGTGCGCCGGCGACAGCGCCGCCCAGCAGCGCGATGACCGGATGGAGCCCGCCGGGCAGCGGCACCATGTACCCGATCACGACCGCGGCCAGACCGCCCATGGCGTACTGGCCTTCCTGCCCGATGCTGAACAGGCCGGCCCGCAGAACCATCACCGCGCCGAGCCCCGTCATGATCAGCGGCGCGGCCGTCGTCAGCACCGTCGCGAAGTTGCAGAACTGCGGCGCACAGGTGAAGGCGGCCTGGCCGATGGCTCCGATCGCCTCGCCGGGTGACGCACCGCCCGCGGCGATGAGCACCGCACCGATGACGAGCGCGACGATCACCGCGATCACGGGTACGGAGATCCGCTGCGCAGCGCGGGCGAGATCCAGGTCCTTCATCGTTGCACTCCGGAAAATGCCAATCGATTTGCATTCGTCGACAAGAACATCACGCGATGATCATATGGAGGCGCTCGAGCCCCGAAGAACCACGAAACAGTATCTTCAGAGCGGAGAAATCGGCACGAAACACCACCCCTTCCCCTCGCTTGCTCCGGGCCGCGCATAGACTGGTCCCGCAAACGGATTGCACACTCCAACCAATGCGGGGGATGAGATTTGGACGCGCAACGTAAGCGCCGGCCAACGATGCAGCAGATCGCGCGCATCGCCGGGGTCAGCGTCACAACCGTGTCGCACGTGCTCTCGGGAAATCGCCCCGTGAGCCCGAGGACGGCCGAACGAGTTCACGCGGTCATCCAGCAGTACGACTACGTGCCCGTCTCGGCTGCCCGCAGGCTGAAGAACGGTCGCGGCGGGCTCATCGCGCTCGTCGTCCCCGATCTCACCGTGTCGTACTTCGCCCACGTGGCCAAGGGCGTGGAGCGGGCTGCAGATGCCGCAGGGCTGGGCGTGATCGTCTGCAGCGTGTCGACGAACGCACCCCGTCGACACCTGGACCTCGTTCGCGACGGCACCGTCGACGGCATCGTCCATCTCTCGCACGATCCACAGATCGACCGCGAGATCGTCGCTCTGTCGGCGGACTACCCCGTCGTCATAGCCGACGAGGCCCTCGCCACCGCGACCAGCATTCCCACCGTGACGGCCGACAATCTCCGCGGCGGACGTCTGCTCGGCGAACATCTCGCCGAGCTCGGCCATCGGCAGGCGCTCATCATCGCGGGCCCCGAATCTCTCGGTTCGTCCTCTCTTCGCGTGGTGGGCATCCGCGAGAGCTTTCCGACGGCGCTCGTGCTGCGCGGCGACTTCACGGCTGAGTCCGGTTACCGCCTGGTCGGCGAAGCGCTCGCCAGCGGGCTCACCTTCACATGCGTCGCCACGGGTAACGACGACCAAGCACTGGGCGTTCTGCGCCGACTCCGCGAAGCCGGCATCGACGTGCCGCACGAGATGTCGGTGACCGGGTTCGACGACGGCATCGTCGCCGACGCACTCGGGCTCACCACCGTGCACCAGCCCGCAATCGAGATGGGCGTGCGCGCCTGCGAGCTGCTCATCGAACTGATCGACAGCGCTGAGACCGCCGAGGCACGCTCCGACATCCCTCCGGAGCTCATCCCCGTCGAACTGCGCGTGCGCCGTACGACCGCTCGCGCATCGTCCCCAGCCTGAGAGAGTCCCCGGCCGTCAACCGCGCGCCTTTGCGGAGATGCCCGTAGCCCGGTCGCCCGTGCGCCGAGGGTCGTGCGCCGGCAGCCGACGGCCGGACCGCCCGCCGTGTTCTCGACCCGGCGCGCCCGCGTTCATAGCCGGTTCACCGGGTGCACACCGTCGACGACCCTCACCCGGATAGATCTTTTCTCGGCCCGTCCCGAGGCCGCCGAAAGGATCTTCACAGCTCATGAAGCACCCGACCCGACGCGCGTGGAGCGCGGCCGCCGTGGCCGCCGCACTCGCGCTGATCTCCGCAGCCGCGGCCGCGCCGTCCGTCGCCGAGACACCCTCGCGCACGGTCGTCATCGACCCCCGCAGCCGCCTCCGTCGCCGCTCCCGCGTGGCCCTCGATCGATCCCGCAGCGATCGACCCGACCGCGACCGGCTCCGGCCGGGCCAGCGAGCTCGCCGCATCCGTCATCGCCACCGCCCGCACGGGCGCGCAGGTCCTCGCGGGCGACACCCTCCCCGCCGCCGCGAACACGGTCCGTGCGCACTTCGCCGACTTCATCGCCGCCGGAACCCCGCTGCTCGCGTCCCCCGACGACACCACGCTCATCGCCCTCGCCGGCGACACCGCGACGGTCGTCTTCGCCAACACCTCCAGCACCCAGGCGACCCTCGAGATCGACGTGCGCTCCTTCGCCGATCACACCGCCGCGGCCACCACCGTGCACACCACCAGCGCCGCAGGCGAGCTCGTCGCCACGCCGGCGACGCCCGTTCCCGCCACCGGCCTGATCACGGTCGCCGCCCCCGCGGACTCGATCGTCACGGCCGTCACCAGCGGCCTCGTCGTCGCCGCAACCCCGACAGCGACCGCCGCACGCGTCGCACCCGCATCCGCCCTCGTCGGCGAAGGCCGGCTGCGCCTCATCGAGTCGTCCTACGCGCCCGGCAAGGTCATCGAGCTCGGCAACCCCGCCGCCCAGCCCACCGGCCCGACGGGTGCGACCTCCCCCGCCGCTGCCGCCGTGTTCACGATCTCCGGCGTCGCCGCCCTCACGCAGAAGCAGGCCGTCGTGTTCTCCCCCGTCACCGCGCGGGCCGACACCTATGTCATCTCCACCCAGGACGGCCGCGTGCTCTCGCGCCGCGACAACGCCGCGAGCGACTTCCGCTACCTGCAGCTCACCGAGCGCACGATCGACGACGCCGCCGCCGACCCCTACGCGCAGTGGACCGCCGTCGACGCCGGAAACGGCGAGGTCTCGCTGCAGAACGTGCAGCGGGATGCGGGCGGCGCCATCGCGGCCCTCGACCTCTACAACTGGAAGACCGCCGACGCCTCCGAGGTGCAGACCTACACCTTCAGCGGCGCCGCCGTGCAGAAGTGGAAGATCCACCCCCTCACCGCCGCCGTCGCATCCGACACGGTCATCATCCAGCCCGGCGCCGCACCCCAGCTGCCGACCCTGCTGCGCGCCGCCTACGGCTGGGGCACCCGGTTCGAGATGACGACCCTCACCTGGAACCTGCCCGATGAGAACGTGTGGACCACCGACGGCAACGTCACCGTGACCGGCACCGGCATCGGCTACTTCGGCGAGCAGGTTCCCGTCGAGGCTCGCTACCTCGTGGGCTCGCTCTCCGACGGCGCCGACGCCACGTACACGACCTTCGCCGGCGTGCTCATCAAAGAGCTCCAGATGCGCGCACCCCGCACCGTCGTCCGCGGTGTCTCGGGCTCCGAGGCCACCGTCGACGCACCCGTCACCTGGGACTGGTCGCGCGTCACCGACGCCGACTTCGCCGCCCCCGGCACCGTGACCGTGCCCGCCGCTGCGAAGAGCGGGTTCACGGCCAACCTCGTCATCACGGTGACCCCTGCCGCAGCCGCCAACATCCTGCGCGGCGCCGGCGTGCACCACACCGTCACCCACATGGACGGCTCGAACTTCCAGCTCACCGACGGGGTGCGTAACGTCTCGGGCTTCTCCGACTGGCGATCGGGCGGCGCATCCAACCGCGTCAACCCGAACACGATCACCTTCTTCCTCGACGAACCCCAGCAGGTCACCGGCGCGGCGGTGTTCGACATCGCCGGAAAGCGGAACGTCGGCACCGTCACGGTGCAGTACCGCACGCTCACCGGCGGCTGGGCGAACCTGCCCGGCACCGCCTGGCCGGTCACCAACCCCACCGCCGATCTCAGCCTCGAGGTCACGAACGAACCGGTCATCGCCACCGGCGTGCGCGTCATCATCACCAACAAGTCCGCGAGCACGTGGATGACCCTCTCCGAGATCGAGGTCTCGGGTCTCACGGCGGGAGACGCACGATGATCCGCTCCGCTGCGCCCCTCGCCGCCGCATCCACCAAGGAGACCTCGTTCATGTCACGAACGACCCGCCGCGCCGTCACGGTCGCGACCATCACCGCCATCGCCGGCTCGGCGCTGCTGGGCGGCACCGCCGCATCCGCCGCGACGCAGAGCACCGCCGCACCGAGCACCACGACCACCGCCCCCGCACCGGGCACCGCCGGCTCCGACTCCGTCGGCGACCGCTCCAGCTTCGTCGTGCCCGTGCTGCCCGACACGCAGTTCTACTCCCGCTACAGCGCATCGCAGTTCGTGCCCCAGTACGGTACGAACCCCTTCGAGGTGCAGACGCAGTGGATCGTCGACAACCAGCACGAGCTCAACATGCCCTTCACGGTGCACGTGGGCGACGTCGTCGACCAGCAGGGTCAGAGCGGCGAGTGGGATGCGGCCGCCAAGGCCATGAAGATCCTCACCGACGGCGGCATGGAGTACTCGGTGCTCCCCGGCAACCACGACGTGAGCGACATGAACGCCCGCTCCTCCGTCGGCATCTCGGGCAACTACCTCGCCCGCTTCGGAGAGTCCCAGCTGCGCGCCCAAGCGGGCGACGGCCTGATCGGCACCTTCCAGAACGGGCTCTCCTCGGCCTACCTGTTTCAGGCCGAGGGCCACACGTGGATGTCGCTCGCGATCGCGTGGAACGCCTCCGACGACACCTTCGCGTGGGCGCAGGGCGTGCTCGACGCGCACCCCGGCGTCCCCGTCATCCTCTCCTCGCACGCCATCATCGGCATCGCCGAGGACCAGGTGTCGCCGGCATCCTGGTGGTGGGGCGAGGAGCTGTGGAATCGCCTCATCAAGAGCAACGACGAGATCATCCTCACCGTCAACGGTCACTTCCACGGCTCCACGTCGCAGACGCGTACGAACGACGCCGGCCACCCGGTGTACCAGGTGCTCACCGACTACCAGATGGCCGCCGACGGCGGGAACGGCATCATGAGCCTGTTCGAGTTCAACCTCTCGGGCGGCGACATCACCCTGTCGACCATCTCGCCGTGGGTGCCCAAGAAGCACGCGAACTCCGTCGCCTCCACCGACGCTCCGGTGCTGACCGGCTCCGGGCAGAGCCTCACGATGCCGCTCGACTTCCGCTCGCGCTTCGGGTGGACGATCGACCCGTCCCAAGAGGACGACGTCGACCTCTCGGCGCGCGCGAAGGCGATCGTGTCGAAGGGCTGGAACGGGTCGAACGGCGGCACCGCTCGCGCCGTCGCCGGCGCTTCCAACGACTACATCCAGGTCGACGGCACGGTCGCGCACTGGCGATTCGGCGGCGTGCCCGAGGGAGTCGTCGACGAGAACTCGGTGATCCCCGACGTCGCCGGCGACAGCCCGATGTACCGCAACGCGATCGATCAGACCGACGCGAACGAGGCCCTCGACGACGTGAAGGTCTCGCATGAGAACCACGCCTACTACTCGTCCGACTTCGGCGCGGTCTGCTTCAGCAACGTCTACCGCAACGCCTCCGGCCCCGACAACCTGTCGTTCCTGTCGACCGAGTACGGCGCACCGGCGACCTTCGCCGACCTGACCGCCTCGACCGGCTACACGCTGGAGAGCTTCCTGCAGCTCGACGAGGGCTGGACCGAGACCGCCAACCGATGGGGCGCGGCGATCACCCGCGGCGGCTCGCGCGAGTGGACCGGCATCCACGATTCCGCAGATCCCGGTGCCGGCGCCGCGTGGCTCGGCATCTCGAGCCTGCGCGAGTACCAGTACTCCGCCGGCGACACAACGACCGGAAACTCGTACACGAACTGGTCGGGCGAGATCATGCCCGGCTCGTGGCACCACGTGGCGATCGTCAACGACCCCGACGCCCGCACCGTGATCATGTACGTCGACGGCGTGCCCGTGCTGCGCAACGCGTCGAACGTCGGCGGGATGATGGCTGCGGACTTCATGCCCTGGATCATCGGCACGTCGACGTGGGACACCGAGCCCGACCACGGCTGGAACGGATGCGTCGGCGAGACCCGCATCGTGGATCACGCCCTCTCGCAGAGCGAGTTCCTCACCGAGCGCGTCGACATCGACGGCACGGGCGCGAACTTCGCGCTCACGACCGACACCGGCACGGTCCTCGCACACGACGCGAAGATCACCGAGTTCACCGGAACCGGCTTCCCGGGCGCGAAGATCACCGTCACGGCGGGACAGGCTCGCCTCGGCGAGGCCGTCGTCGCGCAGGACGGCAGCTGGGAGGCGACTCTCGACGCACCCGTCGCGGGCTCCGGCGCCCACACCTTCGCGTTCACCCAGGCGATCGGCACCCGCTCCGGCAAGCCCTTCGAGGCGACCCTGACGATCGGTGAGAACACCGCCTGGAGTCCCGTCGAGAGCGATCTGACCGACAGCCTCGAGGGCCTCATCACCGTGACGCCCGAGAACTTCGTGCCGGGCCAGGCCATCAGCGTGCGCGTGCCGGAAGGACACGAGGGCGAGGAGCTCTCGGCCTTCCTCTTCTCCCAGCCGACCGGCCTCGGAGTGTCGACGGTCACCGGCGGCTCCCTGCGCCTCGTGACCCCCGCATCCCTTCCGCTCGGGGTGCACCGGCTCGCGGTCTACACCGCGGACGGCACGATCCTCGGCTGGAGCAACGTGCTCATCAGCGCACCCGTCATCGGCACGGACCCCGTGCCCGTCCCCGACCCGACGGCCCCGGTCGCCGCGGGTCCGGGGGCATCGGGGGCACTGCCGATCACCGGGATCGAAGCCGCATCCCTGGTGCTGCTCATCGGGGCAGGACTCGGCGCACTCGCCTTCGGCGTGGGCGCGGTGCGTCGAGCTCGGCGCCGCTGAGCCGGCATCGTGGGCCCCTTCCGCACCTCGCGGGAGGGGCCCCACGAGCACGTGTCAGCCTCCTTCGCCGCGCACCCGCACGATCGCGGCGTCGAGGTACCAACGAAGCGAGACCTCCCGCACGTGGTTCCAGCCCACGCGTACGCGCACCATCGTCACCCCGCGCGCACGCATAGCCAGCGCGACGTCGTGAGATAAGCGCACCCGTTCATCGACCGGGCGCCAGGCCATGCCAACATATTCGTCAAGCACCCTCGCCCCGTCGACCCTGTGAAACACACCGGCCATGGCGACTCCGTCCGAGCTCGCACGAGAATTGCATTACGACACCATGTATACATGGTGTGAAGCACGACGACAAACGCACCCGACCGCCGCAGCAACACCGCGACTTCCCACCCCACCGGGTGAACCCGTCACCCGGCCCCGACCCGGAGGAGGATGACTGCCACATGCGCGATTACTTCGCTGGCGACGACGCACTCTGCCCGACATGGTGCACCGGGGATCACGAGCTTTCGGACGACCTCCGACTGGCACACCGCAGCGAAGCGATATCCGTACCCGCCGTGGAGTGCGTCGACGACCCCGCGCGCGGCACCCCTCGCGCAACAACGGCGAACCTGATCGTCGGGCTCGAAAAGTCTTCCGGAGAGCTCTGGGTGTGGATCGGCCCCGAAGACGACGCGAGACGCGGCCTCGCCCTGAGCGCCGAGAGCGCCCATCGCTTGCAGAACGCACTGAGCGACATCCTGCGCCTCGCTCGCACCGGGCGTGAACGCGGCGGGACGCAACCCGCGCAAGACTAGTCACAGGACCGCGCGATCACCACAATCGCAGCGATGTACCATGTAAACATGGTGTCACCCTCCCGAGCGGCGGCACAGCGAGGGTCTCTGGGCATGGGAATCCAGAGGCGCGTTGCGGTCTCCGTGGGGCGCAACGCCTGGCTCCCCTCTGCACGCTTTCACCCCCTCGCATCGCAGAGGGGAGCCAGCACATCCTTCGCGGACGGGCCACGGGGACACACCCCGGTCGATCCCAGCCGCTTCCCGCAGTTTCCTCATGTGGGCAAATGGTTCAGAGTTGATCCATGACCATGACCGTCAGCGAGCAGTGGACCACGTACTGCCGGATGCTGGGAGAGAACCTCTCGACGGCGCGCGCGGCGCTCGGCCTGAGTCAGGAGCAGGTCGCTCGCGCGGCGGGCCTGGCGACCTTCACGTACCAGAAGCTCGAGAAGGGCGAGTCCAACCCGGGCAGCCCGGCGAATCCGCGACTGCACACGCTCGTCTCGCTCGCCCTGGTGTTGAACCTGGATCTCGCGACGATGCTCCCTTCCGCCCAGCTCGCGAAGGCGTGACCGACGCTGTCACGCTCGCACACACGAGGCGCCTCGGCCGCATCTGTGCGGGCGTGACAGCGGTGTACGGCGGCTTCCTCGTCTTCACGGGGATATACGCGCTGGTGCTCGGCGCCATCATCTGGCGCAACGCCGCGCGCCCCGCGCGCATCTTCCGCACCGCCCGCGCGAACCAGCTCGCCTACAGCGACCGCGGAGCGGTCGGCCTGCGACTGCCCGGCTCCGTCATGGCGAGCACCGACGCGTTCGTCGTCACGACCGACGTGCTGAGCGGCGGAGCTCCGGACAACGGCCTCCCCCGCTTCACCGCCATCTCCCTCGACCGGCAGACGCCCCACATCGTGCTCGAGAACCGTCGCGCCCGCGTGCTGCGCACCACCGGCGCGCTCTACATCTTCACGCCCGACCTCATGGCGCTCATGATCGATCTCGCATCCGACTGCGAAGCCGAGCTGCTCGACGGCTGGCTCGTGCTCTACAGCGGGCGCCCCTGGCGACTCTCGACCCCGCGCGGCTTCACGCGACTCATCTCGCTCGTCGACCTCGTCGGACGCAAGATGCGCACCCGCACCGAGCTGTATCGCGACGAGCACGCGGATGCGGAAACCGCCATCGCGATCCCCGGCCGCCGCCTGCGTGCCCGTCCTTCGTGGGGAGCGGTCGCCTCGACGATCGTGCCGGCGGCGTTCATCGCGCTCGGGCTCGTGTCGATGATCCTCGACCTGTTCTGAGGGATGCGGGGAGCCTGTCCCTCGTGATTCGGTGCACGTCGTGCCCGATGAGATCCCGCCGGTCGGCGGCATGCCCGGGCATCGCGATCACGTAGAACTGCTCAGTTCCGGGAGCGCGCGCAGGATCGATCCGCGCCGTGACGCGTTCCGCGACGCACCGCGCCGGAACGAGCGTCGTGGCCGCTGGAAGTCCCGGTGGGAACTGTATTCCGCGTCACACACTCGTACCCACCGCGTCACGCGAGGCGCCGATCGAAACCTCGCCACTCCCAGCGGAAACACAAGGGACACATAGCGATGGCACCGTGAGGCCGCTCCACCGACACCGTCACCCGAACGCCCCGGCAGCAAAGGTCTGTACACCCATGCCCGATTCCCGCGCCCGCCGCGCCCGCAGCGGCCCCCGCCTCCGACGACCAGTGATCATCGCCGCGCTCGTCGGTCTGGTGATCGCCCCCCTCACCGCCACCGCCGTCGCCACAGCGGTCTCGGCCAACGCCAAGGCCACCGCGATCGCCACACTGTCGGCCACCGACGGCGTCGTGGGCGACGCCCTCACCCTGACGCTCGACACGACCGATGCCGACGACGTCTACGCCGCCGCCGTGAGCCTGAGCTTCGACGCGTCCCGCCTCACCTTCGACGAGGACGCCCTCACCAGCGACTTCCCCGGCATGTACAGCGTCGTGGGCGAGATCGCCGGCGACGAAGGACACCTCGACTTCACCCTCACGCGACTCGGCACCTCGAGCGGAGCGGTCGGCGAATTCTCGCTCGGAGAGCTCGGCTTCACCTCGACCGCCTGGGGCGACGCCGCCATCACGATCGACGCCGTGACCCTCGTCGACAGCGAGCTCGGCCGGATCGAGCAGAAGCCCGGAACCACCCTCACGTTCCGCGTTCCCGCACCCCCGGAGCCCACGACTCCGCCGACGGAGCCCACCACTCCCCCCACCGAACCCACCACTGCCCCGACCGAGCCGACGACGGCGCCGACCGAACCCGCGGAGCCCTCGACGCCGACGAAGCCGACGACACCCGCCGCACCCACCGCACCGAACGCGCCCGCGACCCCGAACAGCCCGACGGTCATCGCGGCCAGCGGCTACGGCACGACGGTCGCGAAGCCCTCCTCGGGCTCGGTCGTCGCGGCACCGCAATCGAGCGCCGCGCCCACCAACCAGACGGCGCAGATCGCTGCGTCGACCGCGAAGCCCGCGCCGGGCGCCACCGTCGAGCTGACGGTCACCGGCCTCGCCGCGAACACGGCGCACCGCATCGAGCTTCACTCCGACCCGATCGTGCTCGGCACCGCGGTCAGCGACGCGGCGGGCTCGTTCACCTTCACGGCCACGATCCCGGAGACCGCCCCCACCGGCGAGCACGAGATCGTCGTCCTGGCCGACGACGCCGTGGTGGCGACCCTGCCCATCACGATCGCGGAGGCGACCGCATCCCCGGCGCCGACGGCGAGCCCGACCGCATCCGCCACCGCCGCCCCCGAGGTCGACACGGATGCGGCATCGTCCGCCGACTCCTCCGGCGGCATGGCCTGGTGGATCTGGATCGTCGTCGCACTGGTCGTCGTCCTCATCGCGGCCGTCATCGCCCTCGTGATGTCCCGCAACCGCAGCAAGGAGAAGAGCGAATGACGCACGCATCCATCGCCCCCGTACGCCGCGCGACGCTGCTCGCCGGGATCGGCCTCGCCACCGTCGGCATCCTCGTCGCCGGCGCGGCACCCGCCTACGCCGCCGATGACTCGGTCAGCTACCTGGCACCGGAGTACCAGGCCGGCGAGCTCACCGGCGACGACAAGGTCGACACCGACGACCTCGCCATCCTGATGACCGCCGTCGGCATGACGTCCGACGACGCGGACTGGGAGACCGTGGCCGCAGCCGACGCCGACGGCGACGGCGTGATCACCGTCCTCGACGTCGCCGCGCTCTCCAAGGCCTATCTCTACGACGACGACCCGTTCGAGATCCTGGAGACCGATGTCGTCGCCGTCCAGAAGGCGATGACCGCCGGAGTCCTGACCTCCGAGCAGCTGACCGCCGAGTACCTCTCCCGCATCGCCGCCTACGACCGGGTCGCCGGCATCGACCCCGCCGCCCCGGCCGAGATGCTGGAAGCGATCGTCGCCACCAACCCGAACGCGATGGCGGAGGCGAAGGCACTCGACGCCGAACGGGCCGCCACCGGTCCGCGCAGCATCCTGCACGGCATCCCGGTGCTGGTGAAGGACAACATCAACACGGTCGACATGGCCACGACCGCCGGCTGCGCCTGCCTCGCGGACAACCGCACCTCCACCGACGCGGAGACCGTGGAGCGGCTGAAGGCGATGGGTGCCATCGTCATCGCCAAGGCCAACCTGTCCGAGTTCGCCCAGTCCACGGCGTCCTCGATCAGCAAGTACGGCACGACCCGCAACGCCTACGGGCTGGGACGCGACCCGGGCGGCTCGAGCGGCGGCACCGGCGCATCCGTGTCCGCCAACCTCGGCGTCTTCGGACTCGGAACCGACACCGGCGGCTCCGTGCGCGTCCCGTCCTCCTTCAACGCGCTCGTCGGCATCCGCCCCACGATCGGACTCGTGAGCCGCGAGGGCGTCATCCCGCTGGATCTCTACCGCGACACCGTCGGCCCGATGGCCCGCTCCGTCTCGGACGCGGCACTCGCCCTCGACGCCCTGGCCGGCACCGATCCGATGGATGCGGTCACCGCCGGCGCAGACGGCGTCAAGCCGCCGTCGTACGCACAGGCCCTCGACCCGAAGGCGCTGGAGGGCAAGCGCATCGGATACATCTCGGGGCTCGTCTCCGGCAACCAGAACGCCGTCGGATTCCGCCTCGTCCGGGGCGCGTTCACCGACCTGGAGGCCGCCGGCGCCACCGTGATCGACGTCGGGAGCTTCGGCAGCGTCAACGGATACGGGCTCGGGAGCCTGCCGGGCAGCTCCTCGTTCACCCACGACATGAACGAGTACCTGAACGCCTACTACCGGCCCGGCTACACGTTCGCCGACCTCGCCCAGCGGGTCACCGATGCGGCGAACAGCGGCGGCCCGACCCTCTCCACCTGGTCGGCGGCCACCGTGCGCGGCTGGGCCTCGACGAGCGACGCCACCCGGGATGCGGCCTACCCGAACTTCAGCCGCACCCAGCAGGCGATGCGTGATCGCGTCGATCAGCTCATGACGCAGTACGACCTGGACGCGGTCATCTACCCGAGCACGGGCGGGACCGTCGGCTCCCCGGCCAGCAACAACCGCATCAGCGCGTTCAGCGGCTACCCCGCGATCTCGGTGCCGATGGGCTTCGCCGACTCGACACTCGACGAGACGAGCTACAGCGGATTCCCGATGGGGCTGGAGTTCCTCGCCGAGCCGTACTCCGAGTCGAAGCTGCTGGGCTTCGCCTACGCGTACGAGCAGCAGACACAGCACCGCCGGCCGACGACGCTCTTCCCCGACCTCGCGGGCTGAGCACCGACACGGCCATCACCGCGCGCCCCGCTCCGCTTCGGTGGGCGGGGCGCGCACCTTCAGCAAGGCGTAAGGTTGATGGTATGGAGACCTTCCTCCTCCGGATCGACCGCCTGGCCGGCGGCCGCATGGCGGGCTACCGTGTCGACAGCCCCGACGACCCCCGTGTGAGCCGCGCCTTCCGGGCGATCACGATCCTGCTCGTCGCGTGCTTCCTTCTCGGCATCGCCACCGTCGCCACGTCGGCCTGGCTGACCGCATCCGGCGAGGACGTCGGCTTCGCCGTCTGGATGCGGTGCCTCGTCGTCCTCGGCATCACCACGACCCTCTTCTACTTCCTGTGGCGGGCGCGCGCCGGCTGGTACTGGGCGGTCCGTCGCCTGCAACTGTTCAGCCGCATCTTCCCGATCGTCGCGCTCGTGCTCGCGGCGATCCCGGGGCTCTACCCCTGGTGGGTCATCAGCGAGCAGATCGTGTTCGCCATCCTTCTGATCGGCGTCTCCGACTACCTGCAGTCTGACTACCTCCGCGCCGCCTACCCGAAGCCGAAGCACCCCTAGCGCGGACTCGGGCGGCAGGACGACTGTGGCGCTCGAAGCCCTCACAATGGCAAGGTCATCTTAGAAGGCGTCACCCGAGGAGCAGCAATGCCGTTGTTCGAGATGGAGGCGAGCCCGAAGGGCCGCCTCCGCGTCTTCGGGCGCACTCAGCTGCCCTTCGCCCTCGGCGCGGTTCTCATCGCCGTCGTCGCAGCACTCGTCGATCTCTCCCTGCTGGAGCGCTGGCCGATGATCACGGGCTTCGCACTCACCGCCGTCGCCACGTGCGCGGCCGTCGCCGTCCCCTGGGAGCGGCTGCATCCGTCGGCCATGATCTCGATCGCCGTGCTCGATCTCGTCACCGTCGCGCTCCTGCGCGCAGAACTCGCACC